>DIZT01000201.1:5274-5544 GCA_002427975.1 Micrococcaceae bacterium UBA6021
ATCTCTTTCATCTCGACTGATCCTAGCTTCGACTTCTCGAATCGGGGGGCACAATCTCACGCCCGCGCCCTCGTAACCGTTAATTACCTGTGAGCCTGCCACCCTTCCAGACCCTCATCGACGAGCACCGAGACGAGGTTTACCGCCTCGCGCTCAGCGCCGTCGGCCCGGTCGACGCCGACGACTGCTTCCAGGAGACCTTCCTCGCCGCTCTGCGCGCATACCCGAAGCTGACCGATACCGGCAGCCTGCGCGGCTGGCTGCTGACGA
>DIZT01000210.1:0-3823 GCA_002427975.1 Micrococcaceae bacterium UBA6021
CCCCCAGCAACGGACCGGTCCGGTCGGATCCGACCGAGGACGCGTTCCGATCAGGCCGGTGGCGGACCACATGGAGAGGATAAGCAAAATCATCGCTTCCGCAGAGGATGCGGCTGACATGCGCCGCAGAATGGGCGCGGCGGCACTCGACATGGATGCGGCGTCGGACGACTCCTGGCAAACACAGTGGCGCGCCACCGTCGCCGCACGGCTGCCCAGTCAGCGCTGGCCGCAACGAACGGTGCTCATCACGGCGGTCGATGCCCATACCGGTGAACCGGTCGTGTTCGACCGCCACAGCGGAGTCGACCTGGCGGACGCCGTCGCCGCCAGCTGTGCCAGTGGCCTTCCCTACAGGATCGGGGACAACCGATACATCGACGGCGGCTACCGACGCAACGAGAATGCCGATCTGGCAGCCGGATACGGGCAGGTGCTGGTGCTGTCACCATTCGGTGGCAAAACACTGCAGCCGCTGGAGTGGGGCATGCAACTCGCGACGCAGGTCGATGAACTCCGCGCGGGCGGCAGCAGAGTCGAAACGATCTTCCCGGACAGCAACTCCGAGCACATGTTCGGCGCCAATGCGATGGATCTGGCGCTGCGTCCGCCCGCGGCCCGGGCCGGACACGACCAAGGCAGAGCCCTTGCCGAGCAGCTCGCTGAATTCTGGAGCTGACGCCCTCGAAATCAGTCGACTCGGTAGGGGTGACGACACCTGCTCATGCCTCGGAGGCCGAAGGGCGCGACATGTCTCACGCTACCTTCCTGCCCCCCGACCTGGGCTCGTTCTGCCGTCTTGACGAACTCGGCCTGCAGGTCGTGGGTCAACGGATCGAGCCCGGTCGTGCGGTTTTGGTCTGCAGGGACGTCGAGACCGACGAGTTCGCCTGGTGGTGTTGCCGCTGCGGATGCGAGGCTGCGCCGCGCGACAGCGTGACCCGGCGGCTGGCGTACGAACCGCTGGGGTGGCGCCCGACGACGTTGCTGATAACGATCCGCCGCTATCGCTGCACCGGTTGTGGGCATGTGTCGCGCCAGGACACCAGCCGGGCCGCCGAGCCGCGGGCGAAGCTGTCGCGTCGCGCGCTGCGATGGGCGCTAGAAGGCATCGTGTGTCAGCACTTGACCGTCGCTCGGGTCGCCGAGGGCCTCGGCGTGTCGTGGAACACCGCGAACGACGCGGTGCTGGCCGAGGGCATGCGTGCGTTGATCGAGGACCCACACCGGTTCGACGGTGTGCGCGTGATCGGCGTCGACGAGCACTGCTGGCGCCACACCCGCCGCGGCGATAAGTACGTCACCGTGATCATCGACCTAACGCCGATCTGGGACGGTACCGGTCCGGCGCGGCTGCTGGATATGGTCGAGGGCCGATCGAAGCAGGTGTTCAAGACCTGGCTGGGCGAGCGAGACACGTCCTGGCGCGACGGCGCCGAAGTGGTTGCGATGGACGGGTTCACGGGTTTCAAGACCGCCACCAGCGAGGAACTGCCCGACGCGGTCGCGGTGATGGACCCGTTCCACGTCGTGCGCCTGGCCGGCGATGCTCTGGACCAATGCCGCCGCCGTGTCCAGCAGATCACCTGCGGGCACCGAGGCCGCCAGGGCGACCCGCTCTATGCCGCGCGGCGCACCCTTGCTGTCACGGTGATTCCCCCTCGTTGACCTTATCTTCTGGTGAAAAGTCTTGCGAAAGTTCGGCTTCGATTTCGCTGATGCTGGGCAGCGTGGCAGCGAATTTCTCGGGCAAGGAGGCGACGATCTCGGATTCCCATTCGGCGATGCCGATCGGTTTTGAGAAGCCCTGCAGAGAGTACTCAGCCACGACGTTGTTCTTCGTTTTACACAGCAGCAGTCCGATAGTCGGCTGGTCGTCCGCGTGGGCCAGCAGATCGTCCACGGCGGACATGTACATGTTGATCTGGCCCAGGTATTCGGGTTTGAAAGCGGTGGCCTTGAGTTCCACGACCACGAAGCAACGGAGCTTGAAGTTATAGAACAGCAGGTCGGTGAAGAACTCGTCATCTCCGATGGTCAACCGGACCTGTCGGCCCACGAAGGCGAATCCCTGGCCGAGTTCCAACAGGAACTTTTCGACGTGCACTACGAGCTGTCCCTCGAGCTCACGTTCATTCCGCTTGCCCGTCATGGACACGAAGTCGAAGACGTATGGGTCCTTGAATGATTGCTGGGCAAGATCCGAGTCCGATGGCGGCAATGTCGCTTTGAAGTTGGTGATCGCCTTGCCAGAGCGTTCGCGCAGCCGCGATTCGATCTGGTGCCCGAGGACGCTATGCGACCATCCTTCGTCGATGGCGCAAGCCATGTACCAGAGCCGTTCCTCGGGGGTATTCAGCTTCTCCAACAACAGCACATGGTGGCTCCACGGCAATGTTGCAGACACCGTCTGCAACATTGAGATGTCGGGCCAAGCGGCAGCAAATGTTTTCATGTAACGAAGATTCCGCGGGGAAAACCCCCGGGCTTCCGGGAACTGGTCCCGAAGATCGGTAGACAGCCGAGTCACAACTTTGGATCCCCAGCCCTCGTCGGACTCGCGCGCTAAAAGTTCATGGCCGATGGACCAGTAAGAGCGCACAAGTTCCTGGTTCGCCGCGGAGACCGCCCGGAACCGACCCGTGTTGATCTGGTTTGCCACGGACGCCAGCAGCTCCGGGTACCAATCCGGCATGCTGGACGTCGCGGGCGTTGATTCAAACGATGCTGGTGTAGACACCTGGATCGGTTCCTTTCGTGGCTATCATTTCACCGTGAACCTATCTGCTGGCACTGACATTCTTGACCTGCGTCATACGCCTGGCTGACCCACGGAGGCGGCAGCGCTGCCTGCGGCAGCACCGCCGTCGGCCGCCGCAGGCGCCATTTCCGTCCGATGCGCGCACAATAGTAAGGACAGGCAGGGCCTGGCCGGCCCTGGTTTCCGCAGTCGAGGACGGTCACCGTGAGAGCTATTAAGGCCGAGGCCGCAGTGCTGCTGATGGCAGCGCTCCTTGTGGGCGGTTGCGGCTCCGGCGGCGGAAGTCCCGCCCCCTCCGGGCCGGGGACAACGTCGGGAACGGTCGCGGCGGGAGCGCCGGCTATCACCATCAAGGACTTCGAGTATGGCGCGCCGCTGACCGTGGCGCCGGGCGCCGTCGTCACGGTCACCAACATGGACTCAGCGGGCCATACCGTCACCGCGGACCAGGGCCAGGCATTTGACGTGGATGTCCGCGGAAGCGGCGGGACGGCCACGTTCACCGCGCCGACGGCACCCGGCTCCTACCCCTACCACTGCACCTTTCACCCCAACATGCACGGGACGCTGACAGTCAAATGAACATGGCACTGAGGGTACTGACCGCACTGGCTTTATTTATCGACGCCGGGGTGCATATCCATCTGGCCCCCGGCTACCAGGGGGCTTCGCCTGGCGGAATTGGACAGGGCAATCTGTTCCTGCTCGAATCTGCCGCGGCGGTTCTGGTTGCGCTTTATGTTCTGATCCGCGGCAGCAGGGCCGCCTTTGCCCTGGCTCTGGTGGTGGCACTGAGTGCATTCGCCGCTGTGATGATGTACCGCTATGTGGATATTCCGGCCTTCGGACCTTTCCCGGCGATGTATGACCCGGTGTGGTTCTTTGAGAAGTCCGTCAGCGCCGTGGCAGAAGGAGCAGGAGCACTCCTGGCCGGAGTGGGCCTGCTGCGTACCGCCCACCAACGACGGGCCGACGCGCCGAGGAGGTCAGCCCCGAGTCCCGCTTCCTGATGGATAGCAGGACCGCAGCGCGCGCATCGTCCGATGCGAAGGCCGCTGTTGC
>DIZT01000210.1:3963-9975 GCA_002427975.1 Micrococcaceae bacterium UBA6021
CCGGCGGACCGGATAACCCTGCTGCGGGCCGTCCTGGTGGGCCTTGTTGCCGTGTTGGCCATACCGGGGCTGTTCACGGGGCGCCCGGCGGACCCCCTCCTCGTCGTGGTGGGTTGCGCTGCTTTCCTTCTCGACGCCGTCGACGGTCCGGTCGCCCGGCGTACAGGCACAGCATCAGCGGCAGGAGCACGCCTGGACACCAGCACCGATGCCGCTCTGGTGCTGGTTCTGTCGTTCGCAACCGCGGCTGCCATCGGCTCCTGGACCTTTTGTATCGGAGCCGCGTACTACGTTTTTCAGGCCGCCGGCTACTTCCGGCCTCACCTTCGCGGAACCCTCCCGGCGAGCGCGGCGCGGAAGGCAATCGGTGCCTTCCAGCCGTTCGCTCTGCTTCTGGCACTCGTCCCCGGGGTACCGGCGGCCGCTGCGGCTGCAGCCCTCGCCCTGGCGCTCGCGTTGCTTGTGTTCTCCTTCACCCGAGACGTCGTCGAGCTGGAGCGCGGCTGCGGGGCCGGATCTCCTGCCGCCAAAGTGCGGCGCCCTCTTATCCGTTGAACCCTCATGCGGCGGGGGAGGCGGAAACTACCGGAACGGGACGAAGCACTTTCAGGGCCCCTGCCCAGGCGATGACCTGGTCGAACACTGCGAGCAATCTTTTCTCTGCCGCCTCCGAGGGCTTGAATGTACGGTAATTTTCAAACTCCGTTGCCAGGTTCAAGGCCACTTGTGCCCGCACATCGGCCAGCTGCAGCTCACCTGCCACCGCACGCAGATGTTCCACAGCCCGCGTGCCACCGGCGCTGCCATAACTGACGAAAGCGGCTGACTTGTTGTTCCACTCCATGTAGAGATAGTCGAGGGCGTTCTTCAGGGCCGCCGGAATGGAATGGTTGTACTCGCCCGTGACAAAGATGTAACCGTCAAAGCGGCCCACAGCCTGCGACCAGGATTTTGTGTGCGCGTGGCTGTATTGTCCCCGCGACGGCGGCCTGGGCTCATCCAGCAGGGGGAGATCGAAGTCAGCGACGTCCAGGAAACCGAAGCTCGCATCGGTACGTTCCAGGGCCCGCGAGTACACCCAGTCCGCCACCGCCTTTCCCAGCCGGGAGGGCCTGGTGCTCCCCAGCACAATTGCTATCCGGATCATGGCAGAAACCCTTTCGTCAACGAAACTGCCCCTATCCAAACAACAATCCAGGTGCCGGGAAGCTTCCGTAAGCGATGCCACTTCCTCGGCCTTCACGCGGATCAGGGCACAGGTGCGGGTGGGAGGTTCTTGGCGGCGGGTCCTTGGATGACGGTGCCGTCGGTGGTGAATCGGGAGCCGTGGCAGGGGCAGTCCCAGGTGGCGTCTGCAGCGTTGAAGCCGACGGTGCAGCCCATATGGGTACAGGTGGCGGAGACGGCGTGGACCTGCCCGTCTGCGTCTTTGTAGACGGCCGTGTTCTCGCCGTTGACTTTGATGACTGTCCCCTCTCCCGGCGACAGGTCCGTCTGGCTGGGCCGACCGCTGAGTTTACCGGCCAGGATAGCTGCCGCGGTCTTGACGTTCTCCTTCATGAACCGTCCCGCGCTGGCTGCCGGGGTGATCCGGTTGCTGTTGAACACCGAGGCCCAGGGGTTCTCCCGGCCGCTGAGGGTGTCGGTGAGAATGAGGGCGGCTGCGGTTCCGTTGGACAGGCCCCATTTGCGCAGACCGGTGATCACGTACACGTGTTTGGCGGTGGGGGACATGAGTCCGGCGTAGGGCAGCCCGTCGAGCGGGATGCCGTCCTGCGTTGACCAGCGGTAGGCGATCTTGTCCACGCCGAGGCGGTCGTGGGCGAAGGCTGCGAGTCTGCGGTACCGCGCCGCGGTGTCGCCGGACTCGGACACACGGTGGCCCTCGCCGCCGGTAAGCACGTAGCTGGTGCCGTTGACGCCGGCGGTCAGAATGGATCGCATCGGTTCGTCGACGCTGATGAACGTGGCGTCCAGCGGTGGGGTGTCCACGCGTCCGGCGACAAGGTAGGAGCGGTGCGGATGACACCGCAGGTAGAACAGGCCCTGGCCGCCGAACGGCACATTCGTGGCGACGATGATGTCGCGGGCCCGGACGGTGCCGTGTTCGGTATCGACGACGGCCGGGGAGCCGTCGTGGATTCGCTGCGCCCGGGTCTGCTCGAAGACGAAACTGCCCCCACCACCGACCGCGCGGGCGAGACCCTGGAGGTATTTCACGGCATGGATTTGCGCCTGCCCATCGAATCGGACCGCACCCTTGACCGGGAAGGGCAGCGGCACCTCGGTGGTGAAGGCGGCGGGCAGGCCGAGCCCGGCGGCAAGGTTGGCTTCGACGCGTACGAGGTCGAGCGCGTCGTCGGTTTCGGCGTAGGTGTAGTTGGCGACGCGGCGGAAGTCACAGTCGATGGCTTCCTCGGCCACCAGCTGCGAGATGTGTTCGACTGCGGACTGGTTGGCCTGCCCATAGGTGCGGGCGGCCTCGTCGCCGTGTTTGCGTGCAAGTTCACTGTAGGCAAGGCGGTGAAGGGAGGTGACCTTGCCGGTGGTGTGGCCGGTGACGCCGGTTCCGACGCGGGCGGTGTCGATGACCGCGACGGTCTGGCCGGTGCGTTTGAGCGCCAACGCGGCGGTCAGCCCGGCGACGCCCGCCCCGATGACCGCGACGTCGACCTCCAGATCCCCGCGCAGGACGGGATAATCGGTGGTTCCGGCGGTAGCGACCCAGAGGGAGACGGGTTCACCTTCCGGCGGTCCATTGTTCGATGCGGCATTCACTGCGTCACCTCAGGATCACCCGGTATTACTCGGCTGTGTTAAGGCTGCGTCAGCAGCAGCCGACGCGGAGAGAGGCAATGGCGACCGTCCCGAGGATTTCGCGCCCGGGGGACTGCCGCCGTCGTCGGTTTTCCATGAACCGAGGCGCTATGAGGTGCTTCCCCTCATCTTCTCCATGGCATCCCTGCCGATCCAGAGGCCCAAGCCAACCATCCCGACGCCCAGAACCAGGTGCAGCCAGTTGTCAGCAGTGTTGAACGGGACGAAGTTGGCGCCCGCGTTCATGTCGATGACCAGGCCGTAGATCCACAGGACCAGGTACGCGATGCCGCCGCCAAGCAGGTACCAGCGGGCCATCGGGTTTGTCCGGGCCATTGCAATGCCGGCAACGCCGAACAGCAAATGCACGATGTTGTGCAGCACTGACACTTGGAAGACGCCAAGGAGCATAGCCCCGGACTCATGTCCCGCAAAGTTCATGGCGCCGTAATTGGTGGTGATTCCCGGGATGAACCCGAGGACTCCAACCAGCAGGAAAACCGCACCAATACCGATGACGGTGTTGTGAAGAGTCAACCCCATCACGTGGTGCTGGGCAGGGTGTGAAGCGGTAGTCATAGCTTTCCCTTTCACGCAGAATGCCAGCTCATCTGATGGCGAACCGGCCTGGCGGCAAGGAGTCGCAGGAATCCTGCCGACGCCCATATCGTACTCCTGAAAACCGCGTATGTGCAGGGGAAACAGGGCGTTGGGGCCTCGGAGTGGAGGTGACCGGTGAGGACGTTGCCGCGGCCATCTTTTCCAGGGGTCACCGTCGCTGACATGCTTGTGGGGTGACATCAATCTCGACCCAGCCACTCCGTACCGCGCTCACCTGGAAGCTCGTGCCAGCCGTGCTGCTATCGGCGTCCGGAGTGCTGCTTTTCGGATTCGCGAATGACCCCATGGGCTACAGCACGCTCGCCTTGAGCCTGGTCACGGCCGCAGTAATTGACCGCGAGTTCGTTCGGCACCTCGCGCTGGTTGCGGCGGGAATGGTGATCATCAGCCTGGTTCCTCTGAACGCCGATTTGAGCATCACCCACATGACGCTGATGGGTAGTGCCCTGGCGTTGGCCGTGCTGGTTCCATGGCTGGTGTCGCGGTTCGTCTACCGCGAGAAGATCATCAGATTTCCGGTGAACACGGGCCGCAAATGGCCAGGGGCTGCCAAACTGTACCTGATCGCTGTTGTAGCGCTCGGCTACATAATTCTGCCGGTCTACCTGATCCGCACGGAGGTGTACCAAAACTGGCCGGACGCCTCCGACCCCACCATCTTTTGGCGGCTTTTTCTCGGTGTGAACGCTGTTGGAATTTGGGACGAGCTGTTCTTCATCTGCACCGCCTTCACCCTTTTGCGGCGACACTTCCCGGACTGGCTCGCCAACATCCTGCAGGCCATGGTCTTCTCGTCTTTCCTGTGGGAGATCGGCTACATGGCCTGGGGGCCGCTCCTGACGTTCCCGTTCGCCCTGCTGCAGGGGTACACCTTCAAGCTGACGAAGTCGTTCACCTATGTTGTGACAGTGCACTTAGTCTTCGACTTCGTGCTGTTCCTCGCGCTGGTGCACGCACACAACCGAGACTGGCTGCCGATCTTCTTCTACTGAGCCCTTCGCCAACAGGCGCAGCGTCATATCCCGGCCAAGTGCGCGCACGCGTCCCACAAGCGCTTCCGGGCTTCGGGGTCCGATCCCATACCTGGCATCGGGAGCTCCTTGCGCTTGGCCCACAGCTTTCCGGAGACTCCCGCTGTTTCGCGTGACGTGGCGAGCCATATCGGTGTATCCGCCGCCTTTTCGGCCGGTGCACCGAAGGTGTTGGTGATCCAGCGGAAAGGGCCCCCAACGTCCTGCAAGAGCGAAGTGTTCTTGACCAATCCCGGATGGACAGCGTTGGCCACCACACCCGAGCCGCGCAGTCGCTCAGCGAACTCCTGGGTGAGCAGAACGCGGGCGAGCATTGTGGGCGGCGTCGAGCGAAGGTAGCTGTACGTGCCCTTCGCTGTCTGGAGGTCGTCGAAGTTCAGTCTCGCATTGCCGTATCTGGACGCAATATTGACGATGCGGGACACACGCGGCGTGGCGTCAGGGGTGCCGGCAGTTCCGGCGTTGCCTCGTGTCGCGGCGGCCTGCGTGAGCGCGTCCAGCAGCAGGTTGGTCAGCAGGAAGTAGGCCATGACGTTGGTGGCGAAGGTCAGTTCGAGCCCATCGGGGGTCACCTCGCGCTCCTTTCGGAACACGCCCCCTGCGTTGACCAGCACGTCCAGCCTGTCATGGCGCGATAAGAAGTCAGTAGCCGCCGTATGGATCGAGGACTGGTCTGAGAGATCACAAACCAGCGGCTCAAGTATGGCGCCCGGAACGAGCCGGCGGATGCCCGCCATCGCGTCGTTGGCCCGGGATGTGGAACGCCCCACCACAACCACCATGGAACCTTCGCGTGCTAGGCCACTTGCCACAGCACTTCCCAAACCGCCAGCCGCGCCCGTCACCAGTGACCAATGTCTGCGCCGGCGGCAGCGGCTCCTCCGAGACCGGCCCAACTCCTTCGGCACCGTAGGGCAGAGGCCGACCCAGCTCATCCCGGGGCCTGGCTTGGCGAGCACGTCCGAGCGCATCGCGGTCACGCTCAGTTTCAGTCACGACAACAGCGTCTCAGGAAACGCACTCATCTGCCGCCTGTCGCGCGCTCGATCGTGCCGATCTGCGTGCGGTGCTGCGTACGCTCGTCCTGCCTGTGTCGAATCGGGCTGCCGCCGTTCGTAGAGAAGGTGGAGGGTGGCCGCAGGGGCCACCCCCGGCAAAGGAGGAGACATGACCGAGTACCTCATCGCCTTCAACGACGAGTGGGTGCCCGACCTCACGGTCGAGGATCTGCGCGAGAAGTCCAAGGCTGTCAGGCCGTTGGTGGCAGAGATGAAGGCTGCCGGGGTCTTCATCTTCACCGGCGGCCTGGACGATGCTGCCCCCGTGTTCAGTGTCGATGCGTCGAGCGGCACGCCGCTGTTCACCGACGGTCCGTTCGTCGAGACCAAGGAAGCGATCGGCGGCTACGCGCTCGTGGACGTGAAGGACCTCGACGAGGCGTCGCCATGGCGAAGACCTGGCCGGTGCTCAGCACCATCGAGATCCGACCGCTGGTCGAACACTGATCCAGGCGAGGGAGGGCTTTGCCCGACCGAGCCGCAGG
>DIZT01000130.1:0-2907 GCA_002427975.1 Micrococcaceae bacterium UBA6021
AGAAGTGGTTCCCCGACAAGCGCGGTCTCATCACCGGCCTGGCGGTCGCCGGCTTCGGATTCGGCGCGGTGCTCACTGCACCGGTCGCCCAATGGCTCATCGCCATGCGCCCGACGAACCCCGACTGGGCGTTCCTGCCCCTGGGTATCGGGTACCTCGTTCTCTCACTCATCGGAGCCTCGTTCTTCCGTAACCCGCCCGTGGGCTACATCGTGCCGGGCTGGGTCCGGGCGACCAGTGGCCGGGTCAGGGACAGCTACAAGGAATACACCGAAAAGGAGGCACTGCGCACTCCCCAGTGGTACCTGCTGACCGCAATCCTGACGCTCAACGTCACTGTTGGCATTGCCCTCATCTCGCAAGCCAACTCGAGCGCGGTCGACATCGCCGGTTACAGTCTGGCCGGCGCTGCAGCACTCGTCGGCATCCTGGCGCTCTTCAACGGCGGTGGCCGTATCTTCTGGGCGTGGATCTCCAACAAGACCGGCCGCACGACGGCGTTCACCCTGATGCTTGGCTTACAGGGGGTCTGCCTGCTGCTCATCCCGCACGCGAGCAACGCCGCATTGTTCTTCATCCTCGCCGCCATCATTTACCTGTGCTACGGCGGCGGTTTCGGCACGATGCCGGCAACGGCCGGAGACTTCTTCGGCGTCAAGCACGCCGGCGCCATCTATGGATTGATGATCATCGGTTGGAGCCTCGGCGGTCTGATCGGACCGCCCATCATCGCTGCGCTGATCGGACCAGACAAGGCTTACACCCTGGGTTACACGGTCATCGGCATCATCGCCCTGGTCGCACTGGTGCTGCCGCTGGTCACCAGGATGCCGCGTGCGAAGGCGGACGCACTCAAGGTGATCCCCCCCGACGCGAGCGGTGACGCCCTTGGCGGCGTCGCCACCTAGGTCCTAGTCTGCGCCGTGGATGAGTCCAGCGCGTGAAACGATGTGCTTATGGCGACTCCGGGACCGTTGGAGGCGCATCGCCTCCGTCCCGTCTGGGTATGCTGTCCCTGCTGCTGGCGTCGTGGGCGCGGACCGGTTCTATCTGCGCCAGTACGGAACCGGAACCTTGAAGCTGCTCACCGCCGGCGGCCTGGGCATCTGGTGGCTGGTGGACCTGATCTCGGTCCTCGCCGGCCGGGCTGCAGACCGGGACGGGCACACCCTGACCGCGAAACGCTTCCACCGCCCCGCCGCATGGCTGCTGACGGCTGAGGTCGCCACCCTATACGGGCAGGTCCACGAAACCATCGCCCCCACACCGCCGCCGGTCGTCCCGACCTGGCACCCTGTCGCCACGGTGACATCCGCCCTGTTCACCGTCACCGGGGATCATCTGCGCCTCAACTACAGCCTCAAGGACGTCGGCTTCATCTACCTGCAGAAAGCCGGTCACGACGTCATCGCCGACAAGACGGATCCCATCGTCACAGTGACGTCCGCCGTGACGGGACAGACGACTGTGGAGATCGCGTCGGGCACGTATTCGCTCGTCCTCTGTGGAGTCTCATGACCTAATGGACATTTATGTCTCGGGACATCGTGGACACTTGAGCGGTTATTGCTTGTGCAATGACCACAAACAAACCGCGGATGGACGTCCTTGCGAAGATGACGTCCTGGCCCGAAAATGCTCCCCGTGGGGCGGTGGCGACGTTCTGCCTCGAACACGGAGTCTCGAGGGCCTGGTTCTACAAAATCCGGTCCCGGTCACTCAAGGACGGCCGCCTCGAAGCCATGCGCCTGGTCTCGACGCGACCACGGGAGTCCCCGCACCAGACAGCACCCGAGATCGAGCAACTGGCTTTGAGCATCCGGGCCGACCTTGAGCGGGAGGGCTGGGATTACGGGCCGATAAGCGTAGCTGCTCGGATGGTCAAGTTGGGTGCAACACCGCCGTCCCGCGCGACACTGGCACGGATCTTCACCCGGGACGGGGTAGTTGTGGCCCAGCCCCGCAAACGGTCCCGCTCCTCCTACAAGCGGTTCGTCTATCCGGCGCCGAACTGCTGCTGGCAGATGGATGCTACCGACCGCACCCTCGCCGACGGGACAGTGGTTGCTATCTTCCAGCTCACGGACAACCATTCACGTCTGTCCGTGGCCTCGTTGGCCGCTTCGGGCGAAACCTCCGAAGCAGCCATGGCCGTGGTCGCTACCGGCATCGCCCGCCATGTCGTGCCACTGAGGCTGCTCACCGATAACGGGGCGGCGGCTGAACCCGACCCGTCGGGGCTTCAGCGGCCAGCTGGTGACCATGGTCACCGCCTTGGGGGTGGAAGCCATAACCGGCCGGCCCGGCAAGCCCACTACGCAGGGCAAGAACGAGCGCGTCCACCAGACCCTTTACCGCTACCTTGACAAGCAACCCGTTGCCAAGGACTTGGCGGAACTGCAGGTCCAGCTCGAGACATTCGGTGCGTACGACAACAAGGAAAGGCCACACCAGGGTCCGGACGGCAAGACACCACAGGAGGCCTGGGACGCCCTGCCAGCAGCGCTGCCGCCAACACCGCCGGATCCGATACGACCGGCCAAGAGCCAGGGCAAGAGCCAGGGCAAGAGGCCGGGCAGGTGGAAGTCATCACGCATAGCCGCGACGAGTATGTCGTCAGGATGAACCGCGGCAGCTGGGACGCCCGGGTCTACGGCCCGGGCAACGGACCGCTGAGCGCCCGGATGGCCGATGCCTTCCTCACCGACGTCTCCGAAGCCTGCGGCGGCAAAACCGACCCTGAAGACCTCAAGTACGCCCTCCTGTACTCCATCGAGGCCGGCACCGGCGAGAAGTGGTGAAAGGGTGCGGCTGGCGGCAATCCGTGCAGCCGCACACTTCCTGGGCATGACGACAATTACTCGCCAACCAAAAGGCATCCCCGTCGGCGGCCAGTTCGCCCCCACC
>DIZT01000130.1:3007-15259 GCA_002427975.1 Micrococcaceae bacterium UBA6021
TGTGTATAAGAGACAGCAACCAGCTCGGAGCCTTCCGGCCGGAAGGCTCCGGCCACCGGCTGGGAAGAATCCTGATCGACCTGCAGGACGAAGACATTGAGGACGCCGTCTACGGACTCGGAGGAGAAGACGCATGAGTAGCACCACACGACAGCCCAAAGGTGTGACTTCCGGCGGCCAGTTCGCCCCCACCGCCCACGCTGACCCGTCCATCCAGCTGCAGCGCCTCACCGAGCTCGAGGACGTCTTCGCCTTCACCCCCGGCACCCGGGTTATGACAGGCAATGAGTTCGGCACGATCTCGGAGACCGGCAAGGACCGCAACGGGAACGTCATCGTGAACCTCGACAACGGCGGCTCGCTGCATCTGAAGGCATCCCGTGTTGTTCCCTGGGAGGCATACCTCGACACGGTGATGCCAGCCGCGGAACACGAACCGCTTCCCTACGCTGACGAAGTACCACAGGCGAACGCAGACTGGGTGCTGCGGACCAGTCTGGTAAGGATGCGCAACGCCACGGACTCCAGCGCGCAGGCCGCAACGCCGTACTACGACGGCATCGCCGCCGGTGAAGCCGAAGTCGCTGCAGCCCTGACCGACGCCGACTCCGATCCGGAGACCATCCAAAACCGGCGCAACGCATTCCTGGGCCTGGACGAGGACGAACTGAAGAGCGCCCGGATCCTGGAGCGCCCCTCCGCTCCCCTGTCGACGGTCCGTGCCCGGCGCCTTGCCCGATACTTCACAGCCCGCGCCGTGGAAATGCACGAAGGCCTCAGCGACAAGTCTTCGAAAGACTGGAAGGACGCCGACTGGATCAAGAACGGTGCGAAGTTCGCTTTTTCGAACGCCGCCGTCCGGTTCGCGAACGGTGCGGCCCAAGGTGATAACCGGCACCACGAGGAGCGGTTCGCGAAGTTGCTTCTGGAGGGCGAAACGAACATCAACACGATCATCGGCGAGACCTTCGATGAGGAAGCCTGGTAGATCGGTCGACAGCGGCGCTGTGCGCCTGCAGGAGGCCCTGGGAGTGATTCCCGGGGCCTCCGCCCTTTGCTGGCTTTTGGGCCCTCTAGAGGACGTACATCGGGCTACGGATACGCGTGCCAATGAGGACTGCAGCCAATTCAACAGAACGGGAGGTCGCCTCGTTCGTGAAAGCCCAACCGGACGGGAGGTACCGAACGCGTCCAGCCGGGGTAGTTGATTCGAAGGTTGCCGATTCCCTTATTCGGGGGACAGCTTTCCGACATCGAACGCAGGTGCTCTCCTGTAACTGACCTTGACTCCTATGGACACGCCTGGAAATTTGCGGCAGCCTGCCGCCTCACGCTCATGCCTCAGAACAATTCACCGCCATGGCGCAGGTGTGGTGCCGGTAAGGTTTGACGCATCACCCGTCACAGCGAAGTGGAATGGAGTCCGAGGCATTCGACAGGACGCCCTGGTTATGCAGGCCGCTTCTGACTCAGCAGCGCGGCCAGCTCAGATGCTTTCTGCGCGGACGTGGTTTTGCGGACCAAGGTAGTGGGCCTCTTTTCGCTCAGTTCTAGGATCTGTTCATAGTGGTACTCCGTGAACCTGACGGTGCGCTTATTCAGCCGGAGGTGCGGCCACGTGTTGGTGTAGTACATCTCCCGCACCATGCGCAACGAAACACCAAGTCGTTCCGCGAGTTGATCGGGCGACATCAGTTCGTTCTTGTGTTCTCCGGCGGCCATAGACATGCCCTTCATCGTGTGATTCTAGGAAGAAATCCCTCTTACGGATACCCCTATGCACGAACTCTGCCGGCGGGTGTACGTTCAGGTAACAAGGCGTCTTTGACCGTATCTGCAGACACTAGGTCCGGGGCTTCGCGTGGGTGGCTTATCGCGTGGGTGGCGTGGGCGGAACTGCAAGCTTCTACTGTTTCTTACTGGAATAAGGCGCAACAAAAAGCCCGGAATCTAGGCATATTTGCCTCTGCCGACACGCCGTGAAGGGGGTTCAAGTCCCCCTCCGCGCACAACTGGGAAAACCCCTGGAATCCACGGATTTCAGGGGTTTTTCTGTTTACCGCCACCGCCTAAGCTGGAGCCGTGAATCCCACTCCGGGCCAGCGGACTGGTGGGTGATCCTTGCCGGCTGCGACCTTTGGCCGTCCTGATCGCGGCCCTGCTGGCCTTCTACATCAACTGGCGCACCCTGGCCCGCAGTGAGCTGGCTCGTACGGAGGGGCCGGAACTGTTCGACATGGCCTGGAAGAACGTCTCCGCGGAGGACAATGGGGGTGCCATCGGTGTCTTAGATGATGACGTGGACGCCATTGGCAACATGGGCGAGAATGGAATAACGGATGAGGACACAGCTGAGGAGGCTGGACGATGACCGCAGGCACCTCTGAACACAAGCACGTCCGTACTCCCCGGAGCGCCACCTCGACGCCGGGCAAGACGGTCAGTCCTGCCGAGCACCGTGTGCAGGTGGCTGCCGCCAGGCTCCGAGTGACTCTGGATGAGCGCCTTGGGCGTGTTACGCCACCCAAGACCAAAGCTTTGGCCAAGGAATCCCTCTAAGTCTTCGTCGACGCCCGTTCTGCGCTGACTTTCAATCCTGTGCACCATGGTGCCCAATGTCACCCGACGGTGATCCCGGCTGGTGTCTGCGCGGAAATACTGGCGCCACAGAGAAATTTTCTTGCCAAGCTATTGGGGAATACCAGCCGGATGCTGTACGTTGCATACGCGACAGACGAACCAAAGAAAAGAGATACACCTAAGTGGCAACCGATTACGACGAACTTCGCTCCGACGTCAAGGAGTCGCAGGACAACTCGCTCGAGGCACTGCAGTCCGCCAATGCACCGGACGCCCGCAGTGTCGTCCTCGAGCTCGATGAGGCCGACGGCCTGGATGGCGCCGGCGTTCCGGGAGGCGAATTCGTTGCCGAGGAACTGGTCGTGCAGGTTATCCCGCAGGCTGAGGACGAATTCACCTGCTACTCCTGCTTCCTGGTCCGGCACCGCTCGCAGATTGCGCGGCAGAAAGACGGACACAGCTACTGCACTGACTGCGAAGGCTGATTCAGAAACACCCGAGAATTTTCCCTGGCGGCCCGGTTCCGCCAACAGGAAGTTAAGGCACGCCCACGTTCAGTGGGCGTGCCTTTCCTGTTAACAGGATCCAGCTGCTGGCTCAGGCGAGACGGCTGCGGACGATCTCGCTGACTGCCTTGCCGTCGAAGCGTCCGGCGACCTTGGCCGTAACAGGCTTCATCACGGCGCCCAGCTGACGCAGGCCGGGTTCCACGCCTTCGTTCCTCAGACCGGCGATGGTCTCGTCGACGATCGCCTCGACTTCGGCGGCTGTCAGGGGCTGTGGCAGGTACGCCTCAATAATTTCCGCCTCGGCGATCTCAGCCGCCGCGCGATCGGCTGCGCCGGCTTCGGTGTAGATCCTTGCAGTGTCGCGTCGCTTGGCAGCCTCTTTCTGCAACAACGAGGTCACCTGGGCGTCGTCCAGGACGATGGGCGTCTTTCCCGACTTCTCCCGTGTTTCGATCTCGCCCAGGACATTGCGCACCGTTGTCAGCGCGGTTTTGTTCCGCTCCTTCATGTGCACCACAACATCAGCGTGCAGACGTTCCTTCAAACTGGTCACGGTATTCCTCTATTCGTTGAGCGCCCCAAGGCGGCAGGGCAGCAGGACAGCGATCAACCATCCCTCTAGTACCGTAGAGGGCTATGGCTGACAATCACTACTCCCGGCCCGGCTGGGAATGACTTTGACTCTCGAGCAACTGTGGCAACGGATCATGGAAGCCTTCAGCCGGTCCGCTATCCCCCAGGTCACGGTGGTCGAACTGGCTGTGGTGCTGGCTGTGGCAACTGCATTGTCCATCCCCCGGGCCAGCTGGAAGTACTTTGGACTCCTGGCCACCGCGACGCATGAACTCGGCCACGCGTTCGCCGCCGTCATGAGCGGTCAAAGACTGAGCGGGATCCGGCTCCGGCTGGACCACTCAGGCACAACCACCAGTTACAGCCGCGGCCGGGTTGCCGCCGTCTGGTCGGGATTCTGGGGCTATCCTGTTCCTGCCCTGACCGGCGCCGCCCTGGTCACTTCGGGTTTCGCCGGGTGGGGTCCGGCAGCCTTGGCCACGGGAACCCTGATCCTCCTGGTGTCGCTCGTGTTCATCAGGAACTTCGCGGGGCTGTTGATCACCGGTGCTGCTGTCGCAGGGGGCGGGTTGCTGGTCCTCCTTGTGCCGAGCTACTTCACCGGCCACGTGGCAATCGTTCTTGGCGTGGCCCTGCTGGTGGCGGCCGTCCGCGACCTCGCCAAGCTCACCAATGTCCACCTGCGGCGCCGGGACAAACTGGCCAGTTCCGACGCCTACCTGCTGTACCGCGCGACGTCGATACCTTCGGGCGTCTGGATCGCGCTCTTTGCCGCCGTAATTGCCGCGTCCTGGCTTGTCGCCTGGCAGCCCATCTCGTCAATCCTGGCCGCCGGAGCCTAGGCCTGTCCGCATGAGCCGGGAATCTTCGACCGGGCCGCAGGCAATGACGGCAACCGACAATGCGGACACCAATTAGGCTAGGCCCATGCAGAAATCTCATGGCTTTGCAGCGCCCGGCTATGAAGGTGTCTTGGATCTGTTCGAGGACCTTCTCACCGCCGATCCGCAATACAGCGCCCAGTTGGCCGCCTACCGGGACGGCGTCAAGATAGTGGACCTGTTTGGCGGGCCCCACGTCACAGCCGACTCCATTACCGGGGCGTATTCAGTCTCCAAAGGCGCGGCGGCCATGGTGATTTCCCTGCTCGTCCAGGATGGTCTGCTTGACCTTGACCGGACAGTGGCGCACTACTGGCCCGAATTCGGTGTCCACGGCAAGGACCGGCTGCTGTTGCGTGAAGCCCTGTCCCATCAGGCCGGTCTCCTGGGTGTCGAAGGTGGTTTCGCATTGGACGAATTCACCACTTCCCAGGCCGCGTCAAGGTTGGCCTCGGAGAAGCCGGCATGGCGTCCCGGGAGTTGTTTCGGATACCACGCGCTGACCATCGGAATCATCATGGAGGAACTCTGCCGGCGGGTCACAGGAACCAGCCTGCAGAGCCTCTATGACCACCGCATCCGCACGGCCTACGGCATCGACTTTTTCCTGGGACTGCAGGAAGAGCTGGAGCCGCGCTACCGTGACGTCCTCTACGATGTTGATCCCCCGCAGCCATGGCTGGATCCCCTGAGCCTGGCCGGGCTCAACAGCAACGCTGCAGTCGGCTCCATCATGGAACTTCCCAATCACAGGACCGTTCGCGCCGCGGGGATGAGTGCCGCCGGCGGCGTAGGTACGGCGGAGGGCCTGGCCAGGCTGTACGCCGGGGCCATAACCGGTGTGGACGGCAGGGCCCCCTTGTTGACCCATGAGACAGTCAGGGTGATGTCCCAGGAGCAGGTGTGGGGCTTGGACCGCGTGTCCGGACTGGACAACGCCTTTGCCGTGGTCTTTATGAAGCCGCACATGTCGCGGAATTTCGGCAGCCACCGCGCTTTTGGCCACGAGGGCGCAAACGCTGCCCTGGGATTCGCCGATCCTGCCTACGGTCTCGGTTTCGGATACATCCCGCAGCGGGCGGAGGACGGACGCACGCCGGGAAAGGCGCATCGGCTGGCTGCGGAGGTCCGGCGGGCGGCGTCGGCCTTGTCGTAGCACACGGCTGCACCTAGGGTGGGGCGGATGGGTGACACTCAAGCGCAGCCGCGGCGCCGGCGCGCCATGGGGTCCCGCCTGCTGAAAAATTCGGTGGCTGGTTTCTCGTCCGCATTCACGGGACAGCGCCTGCAGCTGGCAGCGAAAGCAGCACTGGCTGCCGGCCTCGCTTTCGCCGTTGCTCCCCTGATGCCGGGATCCGCTGCCGAGTATCCGTACTACGCGCCGCTCGGCGCACTCGTGTCCATGTACCACAACGTGGCCGGATCCTTCCGGCATGGTCTGCAGGCGCTGGTGGGCCTCGTGCTGGGTATCGGGCTCGCCTTTGCGCTGGTAGGTATCGGCCATCCGTCACCGCTGACGGTCGCGGTCTTTATGGGAATCGGGGTTCTACTCGGCGGCCTCCCCCGGATCGGCTCCGGCAGCGATTGGATTCCGACGGCGGCCCTGCTGGTTCTGCTGGTGGGTGGAAGCAACCGGGACGACTTTTCCTTTGGCTACCTCATTCAGATGGGCGTCGGAGTCGCGGTGGGCATAGCCGTCAACTTCCTGGTCTTTCCTCCGCTGCACTTCAATGCGGCAGCCACCAGCCTAGGCAAACTCCGGCTGGCCCTTGGGCGGCAACTGACCGACATGGGAGCTGCCCTCACTGAAGAGTGGCCTCCCGAGCATGAGGACTGGTCCCGCCGATCGACCGTGCTGGCCGAATCAGCCGGCACGGTCCGTCATCTCGTCCAGGAGGCTGACGCGAGCCGACGTGCCAATCCGCGCCGGCGCCTCCATCCGCGGGATGTGGATCTCGACTACCGCAACCTCCGCGAGCTCGAGCGGGTGACGTTCCACATCCAGGACGTGACAGAAGTGCTGTCCGATGTCATCTGGACGGACGACGCACCCTACACGGTGCGTCTCAAAGACAGTGCGCCGCTGGCAGCAGCCATGGACGCCACCGGTGAACTCCTGGCGTCGTTCGACGGCGGGGATGAGGTAGAACAGCGCCGGCTGTTGGCCGCCGCGAAGTCAGCGGTGGAGGCTGGCATGGCAGCGGTTGCGGTGCGGGCCCAGGCAGATTCGGCCGTGACAGCATCAGAGTCCATCCTCCTGAGCCTGCACCGCATACTCCGGGCCGTGCGGCCGGCGTCCTAGACTGCTGAGTCCTGGAGCGGCGCCACGGAGCCGCTGAAGTGCCGGCGGCCGGAGTGGGGGTTCCATGCCACAAAATCGGACCGCAGCCACCCATCGCCGGACGCCTGCTCCGCAGTGATCTCCAAGGCAACCCGGGCCGGCAGGAACACCGGCGCCTCGAAGGTGACATCCCAGCTGAAGGTTTCGCCCTTCGCCGGCCCAACATCGGCGAGAGCCCTTGATGCAAGGTACATGCCGTGGGCGATCGATCGCCGCATGCCCAGCGCTTTGGCCGAGAGCACGCTCAGGTGGATCGGGTTGAAGTCGCCTGAAACGGAGGCATACGCCCGCCCCGTGTCGACTCCCAGATGCCAAATTGCCGTGGGGTCCGGCGGCGTGAAATCTGTCAGGCCGGTGGGCGGAGTCGGCTTATCGATGCCGGGGAGGAAGACACCCTTGGCCAGGTACGTGGAACGCCCGGTCCATTTGATGTCCGGCGTCCCCGCGCCCCGGATCTCGGCGATAACGTCCAGTTGTGTGCCGGCCCGGTGCCCCCGGAGGTTTTCCACCCTGGCCTCGATGTCCAGTGGTTCGGTGAAGAGGACCGGCGACCGCTGCTCGACATGGTTGCTGAGGTGGATCATGCCCAGGAGCGGCAGGGGAAAATCGTCACGGTTCATAACGCTCATGGCGAGCGGGAATGCCAGCGCGTGGAGGTAGCCGGCCGGCAAGGTGTCCCTGGCAGTGAGCCCGATGAGGTGCTGGTATGCGGTGAGGTTGCCGACGTCGGCCGTTACGGAGCGCACCTCATGGCCGGTGGCCGGCAGGCTTGAACCATTGTGGGTTCCGAGCACCCGGCGGCGCGCCGCCTGTGCGGCGGCATTGACGTACAGCTTGGAGAGCGACGGCATCTCCCCCAGAATCAGCGGTTGGACCGTACTCATGCCCCCACCAGGTTCTGCCCGCAGACCCGCAGCACATCCCCGTTAATGCCACCGGCGGCGTCGCTCGCCAGGAAGGCAATGGCCTCCGCGACGTCGGACGGTTGGCCTCCCTGCTGCAGGGAGTTCAGCCGCCGGCCCACCTCGCGGACGGCAAACGGGATCCGTGCAGTCATGTCTGTTTCGATGAAGCCGGGTGCCACCGCGTTGATGGTGCCTCCGTGCCCGGCCAGACCGGGCGCCGAAGCGCGCACCATACCCATCACCCCGCTCTTGGACGCAGCGTAGTTCGTCTGTCCGCGGTTGCCCGCTATGCCGCTGGTGGACGCAACCGAAACAATCCGTGGTGAATCGCGGAAGTGCTCAGAGGCGAGGAGCGCCTCGTTGATTCTGAGCTGGGCAGCAATGTTGATGTTGAGGACGGAGCTCCAGCGGGCGTGGTCCATATTGGCCAGCAGCTTGTCCCGGGTAATGCCGGCGTTGTGGATGACGATGTCCAGACGGCCGTGACGCTGGACGGCGTGGTCGATGATCCGCTGGCCGGCATTTTCGGTGCTGATATCCAGTTGCAGCGCCGTGCCGCGGACTTCGTTGGCGACAGCAGCCAAGTGGTCCCCCGCTCCAGGGATGTCCACCAGGACCAGGGTGGCCCCGTCCCGGTGGAGGGTCCGCGCAATGGCCGCACCGATACCGCGGGCGGCACCAGTGACCACGGCAACTTTTCCGGCGAGAGGTTTCTCGAAGTCGCCCGGCAGGTGGCCTTCCGCAGACGAGACAGTCAGGAACTGGCCGTCCACGAATGCCGACCGGCCGGACAGAAAGAACCGCAGTGCGGCAAGGGCGCTGGGGGCGGTGCTCTGGACGCCGTCGGCCAGGAGGATGCCGTTCGCTGTTGCGCCGGCCCGCAGTTCCTTGGCAAGGGACCGCAGGAAACCATCCACGCCCTGGCGTGCAGCGGCCTGCGCAGGGGACGGGCTTTCGGCGGCAGGCCGGGAGATGGTGACGACGCGGGCGTTCGGGCCCAGATCACGCAGGGAGGACGCCGCGGACAGCACAGGCTTTTCAAGGTCTTCGGGCCGGGAGAGCTCATCCAGGACCAGAATGATCGCGCCAAGCTTCTCGCGGGGCACGGCGTGGCGCCGGACGTCCAGGTCCCAGGACAACAACGTGGCAGCCAGTTCGTCGGCTCCCGCGGTGTTGCCTTGGACCAGGACGGGGCCGTTGGTCAGGGGCTGCCCCGGCTTGTAGCGTCGCAGCAGCGCAGGCTGGGGCAGGCCCAGCCGCTTGGCGATGTTCTTGCCCAGACCCTGGTTGACCAGGGTGGTGTATTTATCCGTCATCCGGTGCCCCTAGAGTGCTTCGAGAATTGCGACGACGCCCTGGCCGCCGGCGGCGCAGATGGAGATCAGTCCGCGTGCGGGCCTTCCGTCAACGGTGCCTTTGGCCTGCAGCATCTTGGCCAGCGAGGCGACGATGCGTCCGCCGGTGGCTGCGAACGGGTGGCCTGCGGCCAGGGAGGAGCCGTTGACGTTCAGCTTGGTGCGGTCGATACTGCCGAAGGCGCCGTCAAGTCCCAGCCGGGTGCGGCCGAACTCTTCATCTTCCCAGGCGGCCAGTGTGCTCAGGACAGTCCCGGCGAAGGCTTCATGGATCTCAAAGAAGTCGAAGTCGTCCAGCGTCAGTCCGTTGCGGGCCAACAGCCTCGGGACCGCGAACGCGGGAGCCATCAGCAGACCGTCCTTGCCGTGGACGAAGTCGACGGCGGCAGCTTCACCATCCACTACGGTGGCGAGCTTCGGCAGGTCGTGGGCGTCAGCCCAGTCTTCGGACGCCAGCAGGACCGTGGACGCGCCGTCGGTCAGCGGTGTGGAGTTTCCCGCCGTCATGGTGGCCTCGGCGCCCAGGTTCTTCCCGAAGACGGGCTTGAGTGTAGCCAGCTTCTCCAGCGTGGTGTCCGCCCTCAGGTTGGAGTCCCTTGCGAGGCCGCGGTACGGCGTCAGGAGGTCATCGAAAAAGCCTGCGTCGTACGCGGCGGCAAGATTGCGGTGGCTGTTGAAAGCCAACTCATCCTGCGCCTCGCGCGATATATTCCACTGCGCGGTGGTCAGCGCCTGGTGCTCGCCCATGGACAGCCCGGTGCGTGGCTCCCCCGTGCTCGGAGCGTCAGGGGCCAGGTCCTTGGGCCGCAGCCGGCTGAGCACCTGCAGGCGCTGGGGAAGGGTCTTGGCGCGGTTGAGGTCCAGGAGCACTTCGCGGAGGCCTTCACTGACGGCAATGGGGGCATCTGACGCCGAATCCACACCGCCCGCGATCGCGGAATCGATCTGGCCCAGCTTGATCTTGTTGGCCAGGCCCAGGACCGTCTCCAGGCCGGTGGCGCACGCCTGCTGCAGGTCGTAGGCGGGAGTCTCCGCCGACAACGCTGAACCCAGGACTGCCTCGCGGGTGAGGTTGAAGTCGCGGGAGTGCTTAAGCACGGCCCCGGCGGCCACCTCGCCGATCCGCTCTTCCTGGAGGCCAAACCTGGCAATAAGGCCGTCCAGCGCGGCTGTGAGCATGTCCTGGTTGGACGACTTCGTGTAAGCGCCGCCGGAACGGGCAAACGGGATCCTGTTACCGCCCACAATCACGGCCCCGCGGACTGGACGCGCCGCGCCGGAAGTCGTGGGGCTGGCGAATTCGTGGGGTCCGTTGTTGGACTGTCCATTGACGGACATGGGTGACTCCTCTTGATCTGCGACGGTTACCGATACCCAGCGTACCTGATACGCTGGGTATCGTGAACAACCTCCACTCAGAAGTCCCGACGCCGGCTGCCGGCGGAAGTGCCGACGGCCGTTCGGCCCGTTGGCAGAACCACCGGGAAGAGCGACGCCGGGAGCTCATCAAGTCCGCACGGCGGGCGGTCCACGCGCTGGGCAGTGATGCCTCCATGGAGGAGATTGCAGCGGCCGCCAGCACATCGAAGTCAGTCTTCTATCGCTATTTCGGCGACAAAGCCGGCCTGCAGCACGCCGTCGGCGAAGTTGTCCTCAGCCAGATGCAGCGCAAGATCCGCGAAGCGGCCCAAGGTGCCCAGACCCCACGGGAAGGGCTGCTGGCCATGATCTCGGCCTACCTCCAGATGGCGGAAACCAGTCCCAACGTCTACAGCTTCGTCACCCGCTATCCACCAGTGGACGCGGACAGCCACCAGGGATCGGCGGCCATTTCCGGAGCCCTGGGCCATTTCTTCGATTCCATCGCGGAGATGATCGCCGCACCGATGCGGACCCACCTCGGCGACGGCAAGGAAGCGGTGATCGGCTACTGGCCCACAGCGGCGATCGGCCTGGTCCGAAATGCCGGCGAACAATGGCTCAGCACACCGGATTCGGCGGCGAAGCCGGACCAGGAAGCCATGGCCCGCCAGATTACGGCCTGGCTATGCGTGGGAATCGCCCCCGAGCTTAACCCCGCCAGCTCGCCATGATTCCGCCACAACAACCCCCGACCCTCCTGTCAGCACCAACGAAGGACATTGACATGACCGAAGTAGTGGACCGCCCCACCGGCCGGAACGCCGCCGTAACCAATACAGCCGTATCCACCACAGCCGCAACCAAAACAGCCGCAGCGGGCCCGGCCGCCCACCGGCAACCGGCAGCGCAGCCCGCCGTCGACGTTGCCGCCCTTGGCGAGCAGCTCCTGGGCAAATGGGCGGACGCCCGCCGGCACTCGCGCGCGCTGGCAAGCAACCCTGCACTGCACAAGACCGAAGGCCTGACGCACACCGAACACCGGAAGCGGACCTTCGGACAGTTGAAGTTCCTCGTGGAAAACAGCGCCGTGCACCGGGCCTTCCCGGCGGCACTGGGCGGTTCCGATGATCACGGCGGCAACGTGGCGGGGTTCGAGGAACTGGTCACCGCCGACCCGTCCCTGCAGATCAAGGCCGGTGTCCAGTGGGGCCTCTTCGGCTCGGCGGTGATGCACCTGGGCACGCAGGAGCACCACACCAAATGGCTGCCAGGCATCATGAGCCTGGAGATCCCCGGCTGCTTCGCCATGACGGAGACCGGCCACGGCTCCGATGTGGCCAGCATTGCCACCACGGCGACGTACGACGCCGAAACCCAGGAATTTGTGATCCACACACCCTTCCGGGCTGCGTGGAAGGACTACATCGGCAACGCGGCAATCGACGGCCTCGGCGCCGTCGTCTTCGCCCAACTCGTGACCAAAGGCGTCAACCACGGCGTGCATGCGTTCTACGTTGACCTCAGGGATCCCAAGACCAAGGAATTCATGCCCGGGATCGGCGGCGAGGACGACGGCGTCAAAGGCGGCCTCAACGGGATCGACAACGGCCGGCTGCATTTCGACCACGTCCGCATCCCCCGCGCAAACCTCCTGAACCGCTACGGCGATGTGGCACCCGACGGGACCTACAGCTCGTCCATCGCCAGCCCCGGCCGCCGCTTCTTCACCATGCTGGGAACCCTTGT
>DIZT01000130.1:15299-16428 GCA_002427975.1 Micrococcaceae bacterium UBA6021
TGACGGCTGCCATCCGCTACGCCACCGAACGCCGCCAGTTCAATGCCTCGTCCCACACGGACGAGGAAGTCCTCCTGGACTACCAGCGCCACCAGCGCCGCCTGTTTACCCGGCTCGCCACGACGTATGCCGCAGGCTTCGCGCACGAGCAACTCCTCCAGAAGTTCGACGACGTCTTCTCCGGCGCCCATGACACCGATGAGGACCGGCAGGACCTCGAGACCCTGGCCGCGGCCCTTAAACCGCTGAGCACCTGGCACGCCCTGGACACCCTGCAGGAATGCCGTGAGGCGTGCGGCGGCGCCGGTTTCCTGATCGAGAACCGCTTCGCGTCCCTCCGTGCGGACCTGGATGTCTACGTCACGTTCGAGGGCGACAACACTGTCCTGCTGCAACTGGTGGCCAAGCGGCTCCTGGCCGACTATGCCAAGGAGTTCAGGAATGTCGATTTCGGGGTCCTGGCCCGCTACGTTGTGGCCCAGGCAACGGGCGTCGCGATCCATCGCACCGGCCTGCGGCAGGTGGCACAGTTTGTCGCCGACACCGGATCAGTCCAGAAGGCTGCCATTGCGCTCCGGGACGAGGAAGGCCAGCGTGCCCTCCTGACGGACCGCGTCCAGACCATGGTGGCCGACGTCGGGGCGGCCCTGAAAGGCGCCAACAAGCTGCCCGTCGAAAAGGGAGCGGCGCTCTTCAACAAGCATCAGAACGAGCTGATCGATGCTGCCCAGGCCCACGCCGAGCTCCTGCAATGGGAGGCGTTCACGGAGGCCCTGGCCGACGTCACGGACCCCGGCACCAAGCGGGTCCTGACATGGCTGCGCGACCTCTTCGGCCTCTCGCTGATCGAAAAGAACCTGTCCTGGTACCTGATGAACGGACGGCTCTCCATGCAACGGGCGCGCACTGTCGGCCATTATATCAACCGGCTCCTGGTGAAGATCAGGCCGCACGCCCTGGACCTTGTGGATGCCTTCGGGTATGGCGATGACCACCTGCGTGCAGCGATCGCCACCGGCGCCGAAAAGACCCGGCAGGACGAGGCCCGCTCCTACGTCAGGGCACAGCGGGCCAGCGGCAGCGCACCCGTCGACGAAAAAGTGCTACTGGCGCGCACCTCGGCCGGCGG
>DIZT01000130.1:16582-23457 GCA_002427975.1 Micrococcaceae bacterium UBA6021
CGCCGCTCCCCCTCGGTGGGGAACGGCGCCGTCGTGCGTTGTTTGGTCAGTTATCGACTGTCCGTCAGGAAAGCACCGAGCGGTAGACCTCAAGGGTGGTCTCGGTGATGGACTCCCAGGAGAAGTGCTCCTCCGCGCGGCGGCGGCCCGCCTGGCCCATGGCACGTGCCCGTTCGGGATCGGACACCACCTCAGTCAGGGCGGCAGCGAATTCAGTCACGAACTTCTCCGGATCAAGCGGAGTGCCGGTGCCGTCTGTGACCTGTTCCAGGTCCACCAACAGGCCGGTTTCGCCGTGCTGGACCACCTCAGGAATACCGCCCGTAGCGCTGGCCACCACGGCAGCACCGCAGGCCATCGCCTCGAGGTTGACGATGCCCAGCGGTTCATAGATGGACGGGCAGGCAAACGCTGTGGCGTGGCTGAGGACCTGGATGAGTTCGTTGCGCGGCAGCATCCGTTCAATCAGGACGACGCCAGTCCGCTGGCTCTGCAGCTCCTCGATCAGGCGGGCAGTCTCCGCCGCGAGTTCGGGAGTATCCGCCGCCCCAAGGCACAGGACCAGCTGCACATCTGCCGGAAGCTTCGCAGCTGCACGCAGCAGGTACGGCACACCCTTCTGCCGCGTGTTGCGCCCGACAAAAACCACACTGGGCTTATCCGGATCAATACCCAGGGCGCGGACGGCGTCGTCGTTTTCGTCGCGCTGCCACCGTTCGACGTCAATGCCGTTGTGGACCACTCTGACCTTGGCAGGGTCGACGTCCGGGTAGCTGCGGAGGATGTCCTGGCGCATGCCTTCCGAAACGGCGATGATCGCCGCTGCCGCCTCGTAGGCAGTTTTCTCAACCCAGGAGGACAACGCGTAGCCACCGCCGAGCTGTTCCGCCTTCCACGGCCTCAAAGGTTCCAGGCTGTGGGCGCTCAATACGTGCGGGATGCCGTGCAGCAGGGACGCCAAATGGCCCGCCATATTGGCGTACCAGGTGTGCGAATGGACCAGATCGGCGCCTGCCACGTCCGGCACGATGCGCAGATCCACCCCGAGTGTCTGGACGGCGGCGTTCGCCGAGCCCAGGTCTTCGGGAACGGAATAGGAAGTCACCCCGGCACCGTGGTAATCGGCGTCGCGGGGAGCACCGAAGGCACGAACCTGCAGGTCAACATGCTTACTAAGCACCCTGCTCAATTCGGCCACGTGGACTCCGGCACCTCCGTAGATCTCGGGCGGGAACTCTTTAGTCACAATGTCTATTCGCACGTTACCCAAGGTAGTCCTTCCGCACTATCTGTTCTAGTGTGAAGGAGTCCGGGCATGCCGGACTGTTTGGGGAGTTACGAAGGCGTACAGGAGCTACTACCATGCCGTTGAACAAAAGAGTCCTGGCCATTGTCCTTGCAGGCGGCGAGGGAAACCGGCTAATGCCACTGACGGCAGACCGGGCGAAACCTGCTGTGCCTTTTGCCGGCAGTTACCGGCTGATCGACTTTGCGCTGTCCAACCTGGTGAATTCGCGCTACTTGCAGATCGTGGTCCTGACCCAGTACAAGTCCCACAGCCTTGACCGCCATATTTCCGAGACCTGGCGGATGTCCACGCAGCTGGGCAACTATGTGGCGTCCGTACCGGCGCAGCAGCGCGTCGGCAAGAGCTGGTTCCTCGGCAGCGCCAACGCCATCTACCAGTCCCTGAACCTGATCCATGACGCCAACCCCGACATCGTAGTTGTGGTTGGTGCGGACCACGTGTACCGCATGGACTTCGCCCAGATGGTGGAGCAGCACGTTCTCAGCGGCGCCAAGGCAACTGTGGCCGCCGTGCGCCAACCGTTGAACATGGCCAACCAGTTCGGTGTGATCGAGGTGGACCAGGAGGACCCGCAGAAGATCGCCGCATTTGTGGAGAAGCCCGCCACAACTCCTGGCCTGGCCGCTGATCCCACCCAGTTCCTGGCCTCCATGGGCAACTACGTTTTCGATGCCGACGCGTTGGTGGATGCCCTCCACGTCGACGCCGAACGGCTCGATACCAAGCACGACATGGGCGGGGACATCATCCCCTACTTCGTCGGCCAGGGTGAGGCTGGAGTCTACGACTTCACCCTCAATGACATCCCCGGCTCGACGGAACGCGACCGGACGTACTGGCGCGACGTCGGCACCATCGATTCGTTCTACGACGCCCACATTGACCTCATCTCCCCGCTGCCTGTGTTCAACCTCTACAACTCTGAATGGCCCATCTACACACGCCAGAGCATCTCCCCGCCGGCAAAGTTCGTCCGCGGGGAAAATGACACCGTGGGTACCGCACTGGACTCCATTGTGTCCAGCGGCGTGGTCATCTCCGGCGGCGTAGTGGAGGGATCCGTCCTGTCCAACGACGTCTTTGTGGGTAATGGCAGCAGGGTTATCGACTCCGTACTGATGGACAAGGTGAACATCGGCGAAGGTGCAGTGGTCAACCGGGCCATCCTGGACAAGAACGTGAAGGTACCGGCCGGCGCCGCGATCGGCCTTGATCACGAACTGGACCGGGCCCGCGGCTTCAAGGTGACCGAGTCCGGGATCACGGTGCTCGCCAAGGGCCAGCTGGTGCCCGAGCCCGGTGAAGAGGAACTGGCACTCTCGGCCAGGAACCTCCACCAGGTGCCCGACGCCGTCAAGGCAGCCACGGCCAACTATCCCGAAATCCGCGAATCTGTGGAACAGGTTGCTGCGGTGCACGCGGAGACGGCGGCGCAGGGCGGCGGACGCTCCTAAGCGAAGCGCACGCAGGCCTGACCGGGCAGCGGACCGCCGCAGCACGGTCAGGCCGGATCTTCCCCAGGCTGTAAAATGGGTACAATGAGCTCCCCCGATCTGACGCCTGAGGAAATCCAGGCCTGCCTCAAGGTTTTGAATACCATCCACGTCTACGACGAGGAACACCCGGACTACGTCTCGGTCCGCCGCGCCACCGGGAAGATGTTCAAGGCCGTGAAGCGCCACCGCCGCGTAACGAAGCGGGACCTGATCTCAGAAGCCGACCGTGCAGTCATCGCACAGACGGCCACGGCAGCACCGGACCGGATCGATGACGAAACCCGCGGTAACAAGCTGGAGACCTCGGCGACAGGCGAGGTGGCCGGGCACCTGATCCGTTCCCGCCCCTGCTACATCTGCAAGCAGCACTACACCCAGGTGGACGCTTTTTACCATCAACTCTGCCCGGAATGTGCCGCGTTCAGCCACAGCAAGCGGGATGCCCGCACCGACCTCACGGGCCGGCGTGCGCTGCTCACCGGCGGGCGCGCCAAAATCGGCATGTACATCGCCCTGCGCCTGCTCCGCGACGGTGCCCACACCACCATCACCACCAGGTTCCCCAAGGACGCCGCACGCCGTTTCGCGGCCATGGAGGACAGCGGCGACTGGCTGCACCGGCTCCGGATTGTCGGCATAGACCTGCGCGACCCGTCGCAGGTGATGGCCCTGACGGATTCGCTCAACGCTGCGGGCCCCCTGGACATCATCATCAACAACGCCGCCCAGACCGTGCGCCGTTCCGGTAACGCGTACAAGCCCCTGGTGGACGCCGAGGATGAGCCGCTGCCCGCCGCGCTGGAGCCGGCCAACGGCGGACCCGAACTGGTCACGTTCGGCCACGCCCACGACAAACACCCCCTCGCCCTGGCGAGCACTGTCACCGAGCACCCGGTGCTGGCCGGCGACGTGATTACCTCGCTGGCGCTCTCCACGGGTTCGGCTTCGCTGGAACGTATCGCCTCCGGCACTGCCATCGACGCCGGCGGGCTGGTCCCGGATCAGGCCGCCATCAACAGCTGGACCCAGGTGGTGGACGAGGTGGACCCGCTGGAGATGCTGGAAGTACAGCTCTGTAACGTCACAGCCCCGTTCCTGCTGGTCAGCCGGCTCCGGGACGCCATGAAACGCTCCACGGCGCACCGGAAGTACATCGTGAACGTCTCCGCTATGGAAGGACAGTTCTCGCGCGCGTACAAAGGCCCCGGGCATCCGCACACCAACATGGCCAAGGCCGCGCTGAACATGATGACGCGGACCAGCGCCCAGGAAATGCTGGACGCCGACGGGATCCTCATGACCGCGGTGGACACCGGCTGGATCACGGACGAACGCCCGCACTTTACCAAGGTCCGGCTCATGGAAGAAGGCTTCCACGCGCCCCTGGACCTGGTGGACGGTGCCGCCCGCGTCTACGATCCGATCGTTATGGGCGAACAGGGCGAGGACCAGTATGGCGTCTTCCTCAAGGACTACAGGCCGAGCCCATGGTAAGGCAAACACTGTCCTCGCCGGGGTGTTCGGCGTAGGCTCGCGGCATGAGCAGAGAGCCAACGTCCAGCGAGTCAACGTCCAGTAGTCCAACGTCCCAGGTTCAGAACCTGGAAAACCATGAATGCTGGGCCCTGTTAAGGACAGTGTCCGTCGGCAGGCTTGCCGTCCTGGCCGACGGCCAACCGGACATCTTCCCCATCAACTACACCGTGGACGGCGGAACACTGGTGTTCCGCACCGGCCAAGGAACCAAATTGGCAGGCGCGACCGGCGATGCCCACGTGGCCCTCGAAGCCGACGGCGTTGACGCCTCCACAGGGCTGGCCTGGAGCGTCGTGGTGAAGGGCGCCGCGGCGGCGGTCAAGGGAACCGAGCAGATCCTGGACACCGCAGCCCTCTACCTGTTCCCGTGGCAGGCCGGCAGGAAAGACACTTTCGTCCGCATTACGCCCGGAACCATCACGGGACGGCGCTTCAAGGTCACCACGCCCATGACCTGGTGGACCCAGCTCAGCGGGGCTGCCAAGGCAGCACCCGAGTAGACCCCGGAGTCTCTGCCTTACGCGAGCCGCGTGATCTCCACGCTGACGCTCAGCGCCGATCCGCCGCCGCCGGACAGGATGCCTTTCAGTGGCGGAACGTCCCGGTAGTCCCGTCCCCTGGCCACGGTGACGTGGTAATCCCCCGCTGGCTTGTGGTTCGTGGGATCCCAGCTGCGCCAGGCCCCGTCCCAGAACTCCAGCCACGCATGCGACTGGCCGGCGACTGTCTCGCCGATGCCCGCCGTCGACCGCGGGTGCAGGTAACCGGACACGTAGCGTGCGGGAATGCCGCAGCTGCGCAGCGCGCCGATGGCGAGGTGCGCGAGGTCCTGGCAGACGCCCTGCCGCTGGCCCCAGGCTTCCTCCGCGTTGGTGGTGACCGCGGTGGAGCCGGACACGTAGGTCATCTCGCCGCGCATCCATTCGAAGATGGCCATCGCGGCCTCGTGCGGGTTTTTGCCTTCGACCACGCCTGGAATGATGCGCAGGACTTCGTCGCCCGGACCGCTCAGCTGTGACTGCGGGAGCCAGTCGCTGAACGTGTTCAGCGTTTCCGCCGATGCCAGGACGTCCCAGCCGGCGATGTCGGCGTCCGCGGGTATCTTTTCAGCGCGGTGCACTTCGACGGTGATATTGGAAACGACCTCGAGGTGGTCGTGCGGCATCTGCATGTCGAAGGCGGTCACCCGCGTGCCCCAGTAGTCCCGGTAGTTGCTCACCGCCGCCTGCGACGGCGAGACCTTGAGCACGGATTCGAGGACCACCTGCTGGGGATCGGTCAGGGGCGTCATGCGGGCCTCGTTGTAGGACAGCGTGACGCGCTTGTTGTATTTGTAGGCCGTGGTGTGGATGATGCTCAGCCGGGTCATGAAACTTCTCCCACCCAGGCCAGTTCGTCCGCCTGATTGAAGTATTTACGGGAAATGGCGTCCGAGGCCTGCGCAACGGCCTTCTGCACGCGTTCCATGTGCTCGGGCAGCTCGGACATCAGATCGTCCGTCCGGTGGAACTCGAGGAAGGTGCGGGCCTGGCCCACGATCCGGCGGGCATCGTTGATGAAGCCCACGCGCTGTGCCGAAGGGTCCAGCTTGGCGAGGCACTCATCGGCGTCCCTCAGGGCGTAGACGATGGAACGCGGAAACAACCTGTCAAGCAGGAGGAACTCGGCGGCGTGCTGGTCGCCGAACGCGGCCCGGCGGGTCCGCAGGAACGACTCATAGGCCCCTGCGCACCGCAGCATGTTGACCCAGGACATACCGGCGGAAAGGACGTCCCGGGTCGAGAGCATACGCGCGGTCATGTCGGCGCGCTCCAGGGAACGGCCCAGCACCAGGAACAGCCAGCTTTCATCGTGGCTGACTGTGGTGTCGGCCAGGCCGCTGACCATGGCGGTCCGTTCCAGGGTCCAGTTGCAGAAGCGGTACGTCCCCACCACGTCCTTGCGGTGCTGGCTGAGCCCGTAGTACGTGGTGTTGAGGCTTTCCCAGAGGCCCGAGGAGACGGTCTCGCGGGCGCGCCGGGCGTTCTCACGTGCCGCGCCCAGTGACCCGGCGATGGACGTTGCGCTGGTCTTGTCGTACGCCAGGGCGTGAAGGAGTTCGGGCAGGCCGAAGTCTTCGCTCTGCGGCCGGGCGCCCATCACTGCGAGCAGTTCCTGGGCCACCCTGCGGCGTTCGTCCATGGGGAGGTGGTTCAGGCGTTCCAGGTGCACGTCCAGGATGCGGGCGGTACCGTCGGCCCGCTCCACATAGCGTCCGATCCAAAATAGGGACTCAGCAATACGGCTAAGCATTCGCGGTGACCTCCTGCGCGTCCGAAATCTGTGGGGATGAACCCGTGAACAATTGTGCCGGTTCGATGGCCCGGCTCACTGCTGCTGCTCCGGCTGGCGGTCGCGCCAGTTGCTCTCCACTGGCCAGACGGATACCCGCTCACGGATGGAAATGGTGGGCCGTGGAACAGTCTCCACCGGCACCTGCGGTGAGTCGGCCAGCACCCACGTATCCTTGGATCCGCCGCCCTGGCTCGAATTCA
>DIZT01000163.1:0-3299 GCA_002427975.1 Micrococcaceae bacterium UBA6021
GCGAGGCCACGCCGCCCACGGAATCGGGAGCCGTCCAGGCGCCCACGCTGATCCTCTGGGGAGCCCAGGACGGCTTGCTGCCACGCAACGGACAGGAAACCCTGGCAGCCCGGATCCCCGGCTCAGTGCTGAAGGTCTACGCCTATGTGGCACATCTGGTGTTGTGGGAGTGCCCGGACCAGGTCGCGGAGGACGCCGCGGCGTTCTTCCACAGGCCCGGGCACCCCCTCCGGCAAGGACTCAGCTGAGATATCCGTTCGGGTTGAGGACGTACTTGGTGGCCGCCCCGGCGTCGAACTCTGCATAGCCCTTGGGCGCATCCTCCAGGCTGATCGCCTTCGCGTGCACGTTCTTGGCGATGCTCACCTTGTCATGCAGGATGGCCATCATCAGCTGCCGGTTGTACTTCATCACCGGGCACTGTCCGGTGGTGAAACTCAGCGACTTGGCCCAGCCGGTGCCCAGGCTCAGGCTCAGCGCACCCTTCTTGGCAGCTTCGTCCACGCCACCGGGATCACCGGTGACGTACAGCCCGGGAATGCCCAGCGCACCGCCGGCCGCGGTGATTTCCATCAGCGAATTCAGCACCGTGGCAGGTGCCTCCTTGGCGCCATGGCCGTGTCCGCGCGCTTCGAAGCCCACAGCGTCCACGGCGCAGTCCACTTCCGGTACGCCCAGGATCTGCTCGATCTGCTCCGCCGGGCCGCCCTCCCCGAGGTCAATCGTTTCGCACCCGAAGCTGCGCGCCTGCGCCAACCGGTCCCCGTTCAGGTCCCCCACAATCACGACGGCGGCACCCAGCAGGTGCGCGCTGGTGGCCGCTGCGAGGCCGACAGGCCCGGCACCGGCCACATACACGGTGGAGCCTACGCCCACCCCGGCCGTCACGGCGCCGTGGAAGCCCGTGGGGAAAATGTCCGACAGCATGGTCAGGTCCATGATCTTTTCCAGGGCCTGGTCCTTGTCCGGAAACTTCAGCAGGTTCCAGTCTGCGTAGGGGACCAGCACGTAGTTGGCCTGGCCGCCCACCCAGCCGCCCATGTCCACATAGCCGTAGGCGCTGCCCGGCCGGTCCGGATTAACGTTCAGGCAGATACCTGTTTTGCGCTCCTTGCAGTTCCGGCACCGGCCGCAGGCGATGTTGAAGGGCACCGAACAGATGTCCCCCACTTTAATGAACTCAACGCCGGGGCCAACCTCCACCACCTCGCCGGTGATCTCGTGCCCCAGCACCAGGTTGGTCGGTGCCGTGGTGCGCCCACGGACCATGTGCTGGTCCGAACCGCAGATGTTGGTGGCCACGGTTTTCAGGATGACCCCGTGCGGTACCGAACGCCCCACATTCGCGGGATTCACGCCCGGACCGTCCTTGAGTTCAAAGCTTGGAAAATCGATGTCGATCAGCTCGACCTTGCCGGGTTCCTTGTAGGCAACGGCTTTGTTACCAGTCATCATTGCTCTCCTCTTGTCAGCACGGCAAAGCCCTTGTGGAGCCGCCGTGAATAGTGAAGTGTTGCGATGGACTCCCGAGTGCAGGGGCCTGCCCGTTTGCTTGAGCAGCGGATGTCGTCCCTGGCGTTGGAGGTCCGGCCAGTCTAGGCACGCCGGTCCGAAGGGGTCCATAGCCAGGACCCCCTATCTGGTCCCCTGCTATGGGTGGGTTGGCCGTCCACGGGTCGGCCGGTACCCCTAACCAGTGACTTCGGCGCACCGGCCGATTGCAGCCATGCGGGTGCCGGCCGTGACATTCAGGGACGCGACGGCGGCAGCCTCCTCGAGGGCGTTTAGACTTTAGATGCAAAATCTAAATAGTGCGACTGCTATTTCTGATTTCGACTTTGTCATCCGGTAGCTCCGCCCAGCACCACGTTCACCGGTTCTTCTCCGGCCTGCAGCAACCCGATCTGCTTCCGGATCAGCCGCGCCACCCGCGGCAGCATGGCCGAGCTCGCCCCGCCTACGTGCGGCGTGATCAGGACGCCCGGTACGGTCCACAGGGGATGGTCGCGCGGCAGCGGTTCCGGGTCCGTCACATCCAGCGCTGCCCGCAGCCTGCCGGAGGACGTCTCGCGCAGCAGGGCCTCGGTATCCGCCACCGGCCCGCGGGCGACGTTCACCAGCAGTGCCCCTTCTGCCATCGCCGCCAGGAACCGGGCGTCAACCAGGTGCCGGGTCTGCTCGCTCAGGGGAACACTGACCACCACAATGTCATGCAGCGGCAGCTGCTCGTACAGAGAATCAATCCCGTAAATCCTGCCGCGCTCATCGTCCCGGCCGCGGCTGGCCAGCCGCGTCACCTCGGTCTCGAACGGCAGCAGCCGGGCCTCAATCGCCTTCCCGACTCCCCCATAGCCCACCAGCAGCACGCGCCGGTCGGCCAGGCTGGGGCGCTGGCGGTGGTCCCAGGTTCCCGTGGCCGCGCTCCGGACAAAGTCCGGGATCCCCCGCTGGCTGGCGATCATCATGCCCACCGCAAGTTCCGCCGTCGACGTCTCATGCACGCCCGCCGCATTGGCGAAAAGGCACCCCGCGGGCAGAACCGCCGCGACGCCGTCGTACCCGATCAGCTGGCTCTGCACCAGCCGGACGTCCACAGCGTCCAGCGCCGTCAGCGCCCCCGCCCCGCCCATGTATGGGGGCACCACTATGTCGAGCTGCTCTGCCGGCGCCGGGCCGGTCAGGTCCCACAGGAAGAGTTCGACGCCGGCGGACGGCTCGAGTGCCTCCATCAGGTCCTTGCTGGGCAGACTCACCCGAAGTTTCGGTGATGCGGGCAAACCGGACATGGGTGCTCCTTCTCTCGACTCACCTGACAGTTAACCAGCCACGGCGGCGGAGGAGCGCATCACGCATGGACGCCGGCGCTAGCGATCGGTCTTGACCACCGTGAACAGCACGGCCGAGTCCTCTTCCGCTTCCAGGCTGTGCAGCCCGTCCGGGACGATCAGGAGATCGCCGGCCTTGCCCTGCCACGACTCCCCGCCCGCCCGCAGCCAGACCGACCCCTTCAGCACGTAGACCGTGGCCTCGCCGGGGTTCCGGTGCTCGCTGAGTTCCGTGCCCGCACGGAAGGCCATAACGGTCTGGCGCAGTTTTTTCTCGTGCCCGCCGAACGCTGTGTCGGCTGCGCGCCCGCTGGGCGCCGCAACAGCGGCAGCGATCTGCTGACGGGCCAAGGCATCAATCGATATCTTTTGCATGACGCAACCGTACCCACGATCGGCCGCGTTGCCGAGGGCCGTTCATCCGCGGCCTTAGCCACGGACAAAGGTGAGGGAACCGGGATCGGCGAGCAACGT
>DIZT01000163.1:3325-5644 GCA_002427975.1 Micrococcaceae bacterium UBA6021
CCCTGACCGGCACCATTCAAGCGCGGCTGCTGCGCCCGTCCGACGCTGAGCGGATGCACGCCGCCTACCGGCTCAACAGGGACCACCTGGCGCCCTGGGAACCGCAACGGGCAGAAGAATTCTTTACCGCTGCGGGGCAGAGCAAGGTCATCGAGTCCAAACTCGCCCAGCATGCGGCCGGTTCTGAAGTTCCTTGGGTTCTCCTGGCGGAAAATCGCGTTATCGGGGCACTGACCCTCACTGGCATGGTGCGCGGTCCGTTCCTCAGCGCGCACATCGGCTATTGGGTGGACAAGGAATTCACGGGCCGCGGAATCGGCTCGGCGGCCATCACGTTCGCACTCGATTTCGCGCGGCAGGAACTGGGACTACACCGCCTCCAGGCCGCAACGCTGACCCACAACGCGGCCTCGCAGAAGATTCTCACACGCGCCGGGTTCACGGAGATAGGGCTGGCCCCCGCCTACCTCAAGATCGCTGGGGCCTGGCAGGACCACATGCTGTACCAGCACGTCCTTTACTGACTCCGGGTATTCAGGGCCCCACCGTCGCACCGTCGGATTCTGCTCAATCATCCAGTCCAAGCCGTCCGCCGGGGGCGGGTCTCCGGGCGGGCCCGCGAGCCGGAGTCGAATGATCGAGCAGCATCCGACAGCGTCCGTGCGGGTTCAGCCGGGTGGCCCGGATGTTATGGTCTAGCAAAACAGTGCGGGGGTGCGGGATGGACGCAGACGTCATCATCATCGGCGGCGGGCTGGCCGGGCTCGTGGCAAGCAATGAACTGGTCAGGGCGGGCAAGCGCGTGGCCATCCTTGACCAGGAGAACGCAGCCAACCTTGGCGGCCAGGCATTCTGGTCCCTCGGCGGGCTCTTCCTGGTGGACACCCCCATGCAGCGCCGGCTCGGGGTGAAGGATTCCTTCGATCTGGCGTGGCAGGACTGGCAGGGCTCGGCCCAATGGGACCGGCTCAACGGTGAGCATCCGGAGGACGAATGGGCCCAGCAGTGGGGACGCGCGTACGTCGAGTTCGCGGCCGGCGAGAAACGCGCGTGGCTGCAGGAACAGGGCGTGAAATTCACTCCGCTGGTCGGTTGGGCTGAACGCGGCGACGGCCGGGCCGGCGGCCACGGCAACTCCGTCCCCCGGTTCCACGTCCCGTGGGGCACCGGCACCGGCGTCTCCGAACCGTTCGCCGACAAGGCCCGGTCGGCGTCGGAATCCGGGTTGGTCCGGTTCTTCTTCCGCCACCAGGTGGACGGGTTAGTGTTCGACGGCGGGACCGTCACCGGCGTGCGTGGAACCGTCCTGGCACCCGATCAGTCCCCTCGCGGCGTGGCCTCGAACCGTGACAAAGTCGGCGAATTCGAGCTGCACGCCGAGGCTGTGGTCATCGCCACCGGCGGGATCGGCGGCAACCACGAAGAAGTGCGCAAGTGGTGGCCGCAACGCCTGGGCACGGCGCCCCGGAAGATGATTACCGGAGTCCCCAAACATGTTGACGGCCGTATGCTGGGCATCGCGGATGAGGCCGGCGTCCGGCTGGTCAACCGCGACCGCATGTGGCATTACACCGAGGGAATCCAGAACTGGAACCCCATCTGGCCGGACCACGCCATCCGGATCCTGCCCGGGCCGTCGTCGATGTGGTTCGACGCCCTGGGCCGCCGGCTCCCCGCCCCGGGATTGCCCGGCTACGACACCTTGGGCACCCTCAGGCTGCTGCGCACCACCCCGGACATCCAGCAGTATGACCACTCCTGGTTCATCCTCAACCAGAAAATCATCGAAAAAGAGTTTGCCCTGTCCGGCTCCGAGCAGAACCCCGACATCACCAACCGGGACCTGAAGCTTTTGCTCCGGACCCGACTGGGCCGCGGCGCGGGGGCTCCGATCGAGGCGTTCAAGGACCACGGTGCCGACTTCGTCGTCGCCGACACCCTGGCCGGCCTGGTCAGCGGAATGAACGGCCTCACGGAAGAGCCGCTGCTCGATTACCGGCAGCTCCACCGGCAGATCATGGAACGCGACGCGGAAATCCAGAACCCCTACTCCAAGGACGCGCAGGTCATCGGCATCCGCAACAGCCGCCGCTTCCTCGGCGACAGGCTCTTCCGCACCGTGAGGCCGCACCGCATCCTGGACCCCGCGGCCGGTCCGATGATCGCGGTGAGACTGCATATAGTTACCCGCAAAACCCTGGGCGGCATCCAGACCGACCTCACCGGGCAGGCGTTCGCCAAGGACGGCTCCACTATCCCCGGTCTCTACGCCGCCGGTGAGGCCGCAGGGTTCGGCGGCGGGGGCGCCCACGGCTACAA
>DIZT01000245.1:0-1052 GCA_002427975.1 Micrococcaceae bacterium UBA6021
ACGCCTTGGTCCCAGGTCAGGGATCCTCGCAGGTGCGTCGGCAGCTTGCCCATGGTTTCTATGAGCCCGTCGCGGACCGATTCGGCGGTGTGGTCCACCGGCAGGTGCACGAGCATCACGTAGCGTGTGGTGCGTTCGACCAGCGTCGCAATCGCCGACTGGTTGTAGGTTCCGGTTATCAAATCCCCCTCCCAGTGGCCCGGGATCGCGCGGTCCTGGACCTCTGCGGGGCGTTCGGAGATGTTGATCATCGGGTCCCGGAAACGACTGGTGCGTTCCTCGGGGCTTTTGTGCTTTTTGCGGCGTGTCCTTCCGGTGCGCAGGGCCTCTTTGACCTCGCGCTTGAGCCCGCCGCGGGCCTGGAAGTAGAGGGCTTGGTAGATCGTTTCGGGGCTCACGCGCATGACAGGGTCATCGGGGTATTCCTTGATCAGCAGGTGCGAAATCTGTTCCGGGGACCAGCGTGTGAGCAGCTTGGTTCCCACGTACTTACGCAGCTTCCCGGGTTCGGCCAGTTTACTGTCCTTGGGCCGTGCACGGGCCGCGGTGGCGGCCCGGTGGGCGCCGTAGGGCTGGTAGCCGAGCACCGGGTGGCTGTTGCGTTTGATCTCCCGGCTGATGGTGCCCACGGAGCGGCCCAGTGTCCTGCCGATCGCCTGCATTGAGGTTCCTTGGGAGCGCAGGTCCGCGATCTTCTCTCGCTCAGGCAGGGACAGGTAGCGGGTGCTGACGGGCTGCTCCAGGGCTTCCAAGGCCACCGGAGCCGCTGCTGGTGGTGGCAGCGCTGGCCGCAGCGCTGGCGGGGCTTCCGGTGCCGTGGCGGGGGCCGATGGTTCGGCTAAGGCGGTAATCACTTCCTGTTTATACGGTACTTCCGGGGCGTTGGAGCCAGCGGCGCGGCCCTTGGCCACATCCCGCTCGTTCTCCCAGAGGTATCCGCTTTTGCGGCTCGCACCGGCGGCAGCAGCTGCTTGATTACGGCCGACCCCCGCTTCGCGCAACCGCAGGAATTCGGCTCGTTTCCGCACACCTGGGTGGATGGACCCGATTCC
>DIZT01000245.1:1179-2581 GCA_002427975.1 Micrococcaceae bacterium UBA6021
TTTCCTGCCGGAAGGTCCCGCCCATGCCCGGCAGGTAGTGAGCTTGAATCCTAATTCTCGTGCGGCCAACGGAACGCTTCCCAGACGCTCCAAGGCCAAGAAGAAATCCGCCCGATCGGACGACGAGTAGCTCCGATAAGTCCGCTTCAGGGTCGGCGAAGCGGACGGGCCAGACTCTTTCCCTGCCGGTGATTTTTCCGTTAAGGAAGAACTATTTAGTGATGGGATTTCCACAGGCGTTGCAACTCCCGGTTTTCAGGGGGTGTTGCAACGACCGCTAGAACTCGCCCTGACGTGGGAAAATGTAGTTACCACACCGCATTTTCTACACACATCAGGAGCACCCTGCAGGTGAATTACTTTACCGGCTTTTACCCGTCTGTCCGAGTTGATGCCACCGGGGACGGGGTGGTGTCGCAGGGCGGCGGTTCGATCCTGACATCGATGGTGAAAGCCTCGGGCCTCACGGCTGGTTTGTCGGAGGCGTTGGAGCCGTGGCGCAAACCGTTCGCCATCCACAACCCAGGCAAGATCCTCACCGATCTGGCGCTCTCGTTGGCGACGGGTGGGGATTGTGTTTCGGACGTGGACCGGCTCCGCAACCAGCCGGAGGTGTACGGGCTGGTGGCATCGGATCCGACCATCAGCCGGCTGTTCAAGACCTTGTCAACGGTGAAGCCCGCCAAGGCGTTGGCAGCCATCAACGGCGCCCGCGCCGCGGCGCGGGCGCACGTGTGGGCGCAGGCCGGGAAGGACTCGCCCCTGCACGGGGTGACTGCGGAGAACCCACTGGTCATCGACCTCGACGCGTCCCTCCTGAATTCCCATTCAGAGAAGGAAGACGCCCGGCCAACCTGGAAGAAAGGGTTCGGATTTCACCCGTTATGTTCCTTCGTTGACCACGGCCTTCTGGGCACCGGAGAGCCGTTGGCGACCTTGCTACGCCCCGGCAATGCCGGCTCCAACACGGTTGCCGACCACATCCAGGTCGTCAAAGACTCCGTCAAACAACTCCCGAAGGGGTACCGGTCGGGGAGGAAGGTCATGATCCGCACCGATTCTGCCGGCGGCACGCACGGCTTCCTGGATTGGCTCACTGCCAAAGGGCGCAACTTCTCCTACTCCGTGGGGTTCCCCATCCACGGCGCCGTGGCAGATGTCCTGCCGCTGGTCCCTAAAGGCGGATGGAGCAAGGCCTACGACAGCGACGGGTTCGAGCGCGACGGCGCCTGGGTCGCCGACATCACCGGCATGCTGGACCTGAAGTCCTGGCCGGCAGGGATGCGGGTCATCGTCCGCAAGGAAATACCGCACGTCGGGGCACAGTTACGGATCACAGACATCGATGGGAACCGGTACACGGCCATCGCGACGAACCAGGAAAAGGGCCAGCTGGCTACTT
>DIZT01000006.1 GCA_002427975.1 Micrococcaceae bacterium UBA6021
GACTCGAACTGCATTCCAGCCCTTGCAAACAGTGGGCTCCCCCGGAATCATGCGGAGTCCGGCCCGATCCGACCCAAGTACGACCCGATCCGAAGCCTAGGGTGTGCACATTGTGCACACACCGATTTCACCGCTTCAGAGCTCTTTAGACGACGATCGCACCACGCAACGGATGGGCGCGGTTGTTCTTTGTCCGGACAGAATGTGCCCGGCGGAATGAACTTCTGCGGTGCCAAATCCGAGAACGCCGGGACGCCATAAGAACGTCGGGCACCATGCCCAAACTCCTCGTCAGCATCTCGGATTTTCATGGCCGCTGTCACCTCCCGTCAGTCATCTCATGACCCGACCGGTACAGAATCACATGACGGCTCACGAACCACGCAACCGGCATGCCCACGAAACCGTCGACTAGCGCCTGACGAGATGCGTGGCAATCAGCCCGGCGCTGACTTCAAGTGAGACATCGCCGGCGGCCACCCCCACCACGAGATCAAATGCCGCATCAGTGGTGAAGCCATGCCGGTAGCCGTTGATCCAGAGCATCAGAACCATCAGCGTCCACGCCGTACGTTTGTTCCCGTCGATCAGCGCGTGGAACCGGGCCACCGAATCCAGGAGGGCAGCTGCCTTCATCGGCAACTGCGGATAGGCCTCCGCACCCAAGACAGTTGTTGCCGGCCGGGCTAAAGCCGAGGCCAGGAGCCCAATGTCGCGGATGTGGAACCCGTACCGGTCAACGACCTGCAGCGCATCCTCAATCTCGAGGTACGCGGTCACGCATCCTCAAGGCGGGTCAGGAGCTCCGCGTCATGGCTCATAACGAAATCCAGCCCCTCGCCGATGTCCCGACGGCGCCGGTGGCGCTGCAGCACAAGCTCTGCACCCTGAAGCAGCAACGCAGACTTGGAGGTATGTTCCTCGGCAGCCAGCAGGTCCAATCGCCGGTCCAGGTCTTCGGGGACACGCAGATTCATAGCCATACCGCCATGGTACCAAACAAGTACCACCGCCACCGGGAACCTAACGTCGGAGAACCCCTAGGCTCCGTCCACTGCATAGGACTAAAGGTCCCATTATCGGCGTTAAAAAATGTCCGGAAACAGGGGGGAAGCACCCATCGGCGACCGTTTCGAGGAAGCCCTCGGCAAACTGAAAGTTTGCGGCGCGAATGCTCGTAGGTGTTAACCTCACCCAGCATTCGTGTTCTCAGGAGACCTGCTGAGCTTTGCGCTTTGGGCCGGCCTAGGTGAGTGATTGTGCCGAGCAGTTCACCAGGAGTGGCGTCAGGCAGACCCTTCGTGGAGACGTTGACGTAACGTGCATCACCCCATATGCTGAATGAATCGATTCAACGGAAAGGGCTTTCCAGCCTCTCCCACACTCCGGTCACGAAGAACACGCGCAAAATGGACTTCCGGTTCCTTGCCAATGACGACGAAGGATTCTATCAAAATGAGCACCACCCCCGGGGATATCCGCCCAGACCTCGAAGCCAGCATCGGAGGCAGGGACCCGAAGAAGGCCGCGATGAGCGGTTGGATCGGAGGCGCACTTGAATACTACGACTTCGCGTTGTACTCGTTGGCCGCGGCACTCATCTTTCCCGCCATCTTCTTCCCGTCCGAGAACCCTACCGTCGCGATCATCGCCTCGCTAGCAACCTATGCGGTGGGTTACCTCTCTCGTCCGGTCGGCGCTATCGTCCTGGGCGCATACGGTGACAGGCACGGCCGCAAGCACGTGCTCGTCTTCGCAATGCTGCTAATGGGCTTCGCGACCTTCGCCGTCGGACTCTTGCCCACGTACGGACAGGTCGGCATCCTCGCCCCCGTCCTTCTCGTGATCCTCCGCCTGATCCAGGGATTCGCGGTTGCTGGCGAGCTCGGCGGTGCCAGCGCGATGATCGTCGAGCACTCCCCGGATGCCAAGCGCGGATTCTTCGCCAGCTTCAGCCTTCAGGGCACGCAGGTCGGCTCAATCCTGGCCACCGCTGTTCTGCTTCCACTCGCCGCTCTTCTTCCCGCCGACCAGTTCCAGACCTGGGGCTGGCGCATCCCGTTCCTTCTCAGCGCCATCGTGATTCTGGCCGGCTACCTCATTCGTCGTCGGGTGCAGGAGCCTCCGGCGTACCTGGCTCAGTCGGAAACAGGCAAAGCGAAGCAGCGGTTCCCGCTCATCGACATCCTGCGCACCCGCCCATGGGTCCTGGTCCGTTGCGTCATCATGACGTTCACCAACGTGATCGGCATGGCAACGCTCATCTTTGGCGTTTCATACGCGACCCAAAAGGGCTACGGCATCGGCTTCTCCAGCAGCGAGTTCCTCTGGGTGACTCTTGTGGCTAATTTGGCTGCCGTCGTGACGATCCCGCTGTTTGGTGCACTGTCCGACAGGATCGGCCGTCGGATGCTCATGATGGCCGGCGGGATCGGTGGCGGTCTTCTTGCGGGGGGATACCTGTGGGCCATTGACCAGAGGAGCCTGGTGCTGGTTTTTGTGTGCGTCGTTCTAGTGCAAGGCATCTTCTTCCAGATGTGGAACGCCACCTTCGCCACGTTCTTCCAGGAGCAGTTCCCTATGCGGATCCGAGTAACGGGATTTGCGGTGTCGCAGAACGTCGGCCTTATGATCGCGTCGTTCTTCCCGAGCGTCTTCACGGCCGTCGCTCCCCCAGGGTCGGCGAACGTGCCGATGGTCATCGGACTGACCACGTTCGGCATTTGCCTTGTCGCGGCCCTGGCTACCTTCCTGTCCGCCGACACTAAGGGCAGGTCGCTCGAAGACCTCGAAAGCTAAGAAACCCTTCGTAAACCGCTTCCCCCGGGGGAACACTTTTCCAACTCTTGAAAAAATCCACTCAACGAGGAGCGAGCGAAGCAGTCAGATCAGGGGCAGCCAGTGAAGGCAAGGGGCATCACCCTGGACGCCAACCGCGTCGGGGCAACGCTCAGAGTTGACCTCCCCACACACGAGGGCGGACTCAGGTACGCACGCACAGTGGCCGACTACCTTGCTCACGACGCCAGCGCCGCCAGCGTGCTCTTCGCCGTGTACACCTCCGATACACCTCCGAGCCCCAGAAACCCGGGCAGCCCAAACCGCCCGCAGCAACCATCGCAGCACTGACGGGGGCACTAGCCGAGCGCGGAATGACCATCAGTGACGGGCTCCTCGTCGGAGACGAAACCGTTTCACAGTACGACGGCGATCCCCAGGACGGTCTGACACTCCCACTGAAGGCGACCCAGTCCAGCCACATCAATGCCGAATTCGTCTACCGCGGCAGCACCATCGCACCGACAAACCACATCACACTGCCGGCCTCGACAAAAGAAGGCCGCACAGCGGATGCCGTCGACGACCGCGTGAAAGCAACACACAGGATGAACGCGGGCGAGGCCCTCGAGCATGCCAGAACGCTCTGGGACGGCATGCTGGACGCGAGCAGATCCCGACCACGTCATTAAGGCCCACGGGGAAAGCGACTACAAAGCAGAGAAGTCTTCCACAGCCGGAACCGGTCATGTCGCCCACTCCGTGAACGACAATGAAGAAGTAACAAAGACCCGAGCCATCAAGTTCTAAGTGGAAGGAGCCACCGGCCACAACAACGGCCACCAACAAAAAGGGCCCCCGACGGGGCCCTCATGTGAACACTTTGTGCACACTCAGAGGCCCACAAGCCCCTGAACAGGGAAACCACGTGCCCGAGGTGGGACTCGAACCGGACTCCAGGCCTTGCAAACACTGGACTCCCCCGGAAACATACGGAATCCGGCCCGATCCGACCGATGTACGACCCAGTCCGAAGCCGAATGTGTGGACACTGTCCACACCCCCAATTCTCCCCATCAAAGGCCTCAGACCAAACTGCCGCACCCCGCATCGAAGGGGTGCGGTTCTTCCTTGTGCTGAGAAAAATGATTCTGCCGGAGGCGTCCACGCGAGGCGGCACGACACAGCTGCCCGCCGCTGTCCTGACGTCCGGTTGGGGTATGCCCTAACCGGACGGTCCTGCAGCCGGCTTTGAACATTCCGCGCATCCGTCTTCGAAAAATGACAACAGCTGAAGCAATCACATAGGCTCTCAGCCTGCACACGAAGGATCGCCTTACGCGGCAGCTCAGCCGCAATGAACATGACGGTTTTGCCTGCTCCGGTCAGATCGATCCCGGTGTGCCGTTCTCCGCCTTCACGGGTCAGGGCATTGACTCTTTATCCGCAGTGTGATCTGCCTGTCCCCGAGGCGCGCGGTGCCGCCCCTTTGGCGGAGCTGCCTGCCCGGCGTCCGGGCTTGTCGTTATCGGAGCCTGGGAAGTATCGGGCACCGGGACAGTCGTTGCCGGTGCCTGGGGTGCCGGTTTGGAGCTGACCTCGGGGCGGGCAAAAACAACGTCAGACGCTGCCGCCGCCGTGACCGCTGGCCGGGGCGGCGGCGCCTGGGGCGCCGGTTTGGAGCTGACCTCGGGGCGGGCAAAAGCAACGTCAGACGCTGCCGCCGCTGTGACCGGTGGCCCGGGCGCTGCTGAGGGTTTTGATGCGGGAGGACGTTCCTGCGCCGCGGTCAGCCAGCTTGGGTCCGCGCTGGCTGCGGACAGTGCGGTCATGGCAATCAGCCCCGTGACCACCGCTGCCACGCCAAACTGCTTGCCATGGCTCCGCAGCGGTGGCTCGGGGACGACAGATGCACGGCGGCGGCCCCTGATGGATGGAAGCGCCGGTACGGCACGGCGGCGGCCGTGTTTACGGTGGGAAAGCAAAATGTGGGACCTCTCGGCGCCGCGATGGTAGTTCTCGGATTCGGACGAGTGTCCGGCCTGCCCTGCCGGACGCCTCACGCATGTGCAACCACACGGTCGGCTACACCCCCAGGCGCACGATCGCACCATCCATGGATCCTCCGGCCCCCGCTTGGAGACCAAAGGCCGCCGACAGGGTCTGGCGAAACGGTCACACCTAGACCAGTTGGGGTATGTAATTTCACAACCCTAGCCGACGAAACGGATGCAACCATCAACACGCAGAAGTTGCACCGTCGTTATCAAAAGATTTCCGGGCCCGGGGGCGAGGACCACTGCATCCCGGGATTCAGCAACACGGTCGCCGAGGTATTCATCGCCGAAACCGGGGCAGACATGACCGTCTTCCCCACCTCAAAGCCAAAGGAATCCCCGTCAACGACATCGCCAAGATGCTCGGCGTGTCCCGTGCCACCACCTACCGACACCTGAAATTGAGCTGAGGCGAGTGGCTGGGTCACGGCGCCAGGCCTGGTATGCAGCAACAGTGGAACGCGTCATCGAATCAGAGCGGATCATCGTCGACGCCTGATCAATGCCCCAGCGCATCCCGTTTCTGCAGACCACAGCGAAGCGCGGTAGGTTAGCCACGGCCCTTCCGCATACCCCCCCAGTTGCGGAGGCGCCGAACATCAGGGAAGCCCCTACGCTTGAGTTGCCCCCAACTCGCGTGGGGGCTTTCTTTACGTCGATGCCCGCAGTTGATTCATACTTGTCCGGGAATGGAAACGCCCCGCCCAGATCGAACAACCGGGACGGGGCGCCCACCGTTCCCCCAATATGACAGGCGAGACCATGCACGGAGACAGTGACTCACAGCCTAAGCCTCCGTGGATGCCAGCGGGAAGGCCTTGTCTTCCACGCCGACTTCCGTTTCGCCGCAGTTAGTGCGCATCATGGGGCTTGAGGACCAATGCTCGGGAAAGTCACGCTAAGCCGTCCCTGGTCGCCGACCCCGTTTCGTGTCGGTAATTCATACCGTGGCCGGCGCCGGGCGCGGCAGGTCCGCCCGGATCCGGACGGCGGGCTCCCTTGCACCAGAAGTTCCTGCCCGGCCCGGGATCAGTAGGAGAGGTAAAGTGCCATCTGGACACCGGCTCCAGAGAAGCGGCGGGTTTCGGGATCAGTGGCGTAGCCGGA
>DIZT01000058.1:0-511 GCA_002427975.1 Micrococcaceae bacterium UBA6021
CGCCGGTGCCGCCGGTGCCGCCGGAGTGATCGTGCCGCTGGTCAACAACGCGGAGGAAGCCGCCGCGGCGGCCCGGGCGGTGCGGTACCCGCCGCACGGCATGCGGTCCTATGGGCCCATGCGGTCCGCGCTACGAATCGGGCCGGTGCCGGCCGACGCCGACGCCACCGTGCTGTGCCTTGCCATGATCGAGACACCCGAGGGGTTGGAGAACGTGAAGGAAATCTGCGCCGTGCCCGGGATCGACGGCGTCTACATCGGTCCGTCCGACCTCTGCCTGGCGGTGGGCGGCAAGTTCCCGAACGATCCGGACGTGGCGGTGGAGTTCAACTCTGCGCTGGTCACCATCCGTGAGTCAGCCAAGGCCGCCGGCGTGATCGCAGCCATTCACACGGCGAGCGGTGAAATCGCGCGCCAGCGGATTGCCGAGGGCTTCACGTTTGTCACCGTTGCCTCCGACCTGACGCACCTGGAAATCGCGGCGGCGAGCCACCTGTCCACGGCGCGGGGG
>DIZT01000058.1:617-1355 GCA_002427975.1 Micrococcaceae bacterium UBA6021
CCGGCGTTCAACCACCGTGGATTTCGTACCGGGCCTTGCCGCCGTGCTTGGCCCGGTACATGGCCGAATCGGCCTGGCGCAGCAGCTCCGTCACGTCCGCCGTGTCCTCGGTCCGTTGCGCCACACCCATACTCAGTGACACCCGCAGCGACCGGTCGCCGATCACGAACGGCTCGCTGAGAGCCTCGTAGATCCGCTCGGCGACGGGCCCCGTTGCGGGAGTGCCGTCGTCGTTATCCAAAACGACGACGGCGAACTCATCGCCGCCGAGCCGTGCCACCAGGTCGTGGCTGCGGACGCTGGCCCGCAGCCGCTGTGCCAACTGGACCAGCAGCGCGTCGCCGCCACCATGGCCGAGTGAATCGTTGACGTCCTTGAAATCGTCAATGTCGATGAACAGCAGGCCCTCATTCCGTGTCCTGCTGTCGCTGTCCGGTTCGAAGGATGTCAGCAGGCGCTCGGCCAGGGCTGCGCGGTTAGCGAGCCCGGTGAGGTCATCGTGCGTGGCCCGGTACGTCAAGGCCTTGTGGCTGTCCTGGAGCGCGGCGGCCATCCCGTTGAACGCCACCGCCACCTCGCCCAGTTCATCCCGTCGTGCAACGTCCAGGCGGTGGCTGTAGTCGCCGGATTGCAGCTTCAGGACGCCGCGGCGCAGGCTGTTGACAGGCCGCATCAGGTCCTTGACCATACGACGGCGGAAGTACAAGGTTGCGGCGATGGCCACGACGAACAGCCCGA
>DIZT01000058.1:1422-6920 GCA_002427975.1 Micrococcaceae bacterium UBA6021
CCGGGCCATCCCAGAGCCCTGCCTTCTCCAAGCCGCCCTGCCACTCCTGCTGGGCCGCGGACAGGGCCTCGGGCCGGCCTTCATCCGCAGCCCGGACCGCGGAGGCCGCACGGAAGAGCTCTTCAATGTCCTGCTGTTGCAGGGCAAACGCCTCCCTGTCCACGGGCGCCGCCGCGAGCAGCTGGTGTCCCAGCTGCTCATGCGTATCGAGGGAGGCGGCCAGATCCGCGACGCTGCCGTACTCGGCCTGGAGCCTGCCGGTCGCAGCTTCCATTTCGTTCACCACGAGCCGGACTCCCACGACTGTGACCGCAGCGCCGATGAACAGGGCGAGGAGCATCAGGGTGAACGCCCCGGACCACTCACGCTGCAGGCTCCACGAGCGGGGCGTGGTGGTGGCTCTATTCATGGGCGTCCTCGGACAGGGGTGATGTTATGCCTAAATTACACGGCACTTCCTACAATCGGGTTTCGAGGCTCGATTTCGACGCGCTCAACCACAGGGTTTCGGCAGGCTAACTGGCGAGCTTGTTGTGGTGTTCCAGCAATAGGTGCACGGCTTCGCGAATCAGCTCGGACTGCGGCTTACCCAGCTCCGTCACCAGTTCCATAAAAGCCCGGTATTCGACATCGGCGATCCGCCCACGCACGGTGGCGGATTCGCCCGGCGTCGAGTCCCCGACGCGGGGCCGGCCGCGGCGTATGGCCTGCCTGATGGCTGCATCACCGCCGTACTCTCGCAACAGGAATGCGCGCCCAGAAGCAGCGGCGTCGCTGCCGAGTTGTACAGCAGCCGCTTCCAGGGGCGAGTCGCCGGTCAGACGATCGGCAAGTGCATCGTAGTCCGTTTTCCTCTGATCCGTCACGGCTGGTAGTCCTCCCGGAATCGCTTGAATTTTGGACCGAGCGTCATTGCGTGAAACACGACGGCTTCTTTCCCTGTTGCAGGAAAATCGTTCACGAGGATTTCCAACTCTCGATCGGTCTGCTCATGAGCCGGTCCGATAAACAGCATAATCCGGCCCTCTTGCGCCTCGCCCTCCAGTTCGGCCTCAAACGTGGCATTTAGGATGGCATGGATCTGGTCGGCCCTCGGGATCCCGTGCCTCCCGCTTGATCCCACCCACTTCGGCGCCATGTGCTCATTCTAACATTTTGTAGCCGATAATTGTGGTCGGATTTAGCCTGGCTCAACCACCAGGTTTCGGCAGGCTAGGTTTCGACGTGCTCAACCATCGGGGGTTCGACGGGCTCAACCACCGAGTCGGTGCAAGGCCCAGTCCCAGCGGATCAGCTCCTGTTCCAGCCTGACCGCCGTCCCGAACGCGTCATCGCGCAGCCCTTCGTAGAGCGCGGACTCTTCGGCCGTCAGCCGGCTCAACACAGCCTTCGACGGCGACGGCTCGCTGCCCCAGGCATCGCGGTGGGCCAGCAGCGTGGCCTGGTCCATCAGCACGCTCACCACATGCGGATGCACCGCGCGGAGCTGGTCCAGGATCCGGAACCCGTGGGTGTCCAGATCGCCCCAGTACAGGACCTCACAGTCACGCAGCCACCCGACGTCCCGCAGCGACGAGAACCCATAACCGCCGCCGTAAATCGCCAGCGTGTCCGGGCGTTCGGGCAGGGCCAGGAAGTTGACCAGGTTCTCGGTGATGAGCACTTTGGTCACCGGCAGGCTTAGCGTGCTGAAGGCTTCAGCGGTCACAGTCAGGTCCCGCGCCCGGCCAAGCAGCGGCACAGCAGGATCCAACAGACGGAACCTGACCAGCTCGGGCGGGTGCAGGAAGCCGTGCCCTGCGGCGAAGCGTGCCGCGGGCGTCCGGGCTGGAGCCAGCCCCAGCAGCGAACCGGGCTCCGCGGACGAGTCTGGAAGAGTTTCATCGACCGACTCAACGGCGGTGCGCGCGGGGCTTGCCCGCAGCTCCACCGCCAGCTCGCTGATCACCGCCCTGTGGTTCTCAATGAACTTGGTGTGCACACCGGGAAGGCTCAGCTGGCGGACGTACATGCCAGGCTCGGGATGGTCCTCCAGCCAGAGGGCCACCCGGGCGGCCGTCAGCGCGTCAGCCCCGAGTTCCAGCAGCTTGAGCGGCCGCTTCAGCGCCCACCCGCGGAACGCGGAGTGCAGCGTGGACAGATCCCCGGCAAGCTCCACGAACCGGGCCGCGTCCTTCGCCTTACCCACAAAGCCGATCTCGGCCTCGGCGGACGCGAAGACCGCCGCCGCGGGCAGCTGGTTGGCCCCCACCGTGGTGCGTCCCACCTCGGCGGTTTCCAGGCTGAACGGACCGACGGCGGCGAACAACTCAGCTGCCCACGCACTCGCCGCAGCGTAGTCACTCCGGAGTGTCGCCGCCGTCGGACGTTTGAACGGACGACGGCGGGAGTACAGTCCGCTCGGTTCCAGCACCTCGCGGAGCAGCGCACCGCTGCCCCAGGCCTTCAGTGACTGCGCCCGCAGGTCAGCCAGGGTGGTCCAACCCTCCGCCCGCCCGGCCTGCGCCCGGCCAGGCGCGGAACCCGAAAGCCGGTCAGCGCGGAGGTCCCTTCCCAAACCTCGCAAGCTCGCTTCGGGGCCCTCGGGACGCCGCTTAGGCACGCCGGTCCCGCTCGTCCCGGTACTCCTGGATGGTCATGTTCCGCAGCTGCGAATCGTCGCCGTTGGTGTTGGCCACGAACCCCACATGGGACACGAAGGGTTCTATGACGTGGATCTTCTGCAGGGGAGTGACGATCAGCAGCTGCAACTTCATCCGCTGGAACAGCTCCAGCCCATACCGGGCGGACTCGTCGGAGCCACGGCCGAACGCCTCATCGATGACCACAAACCGGAAGCTGCGCCCGCTGCCGGCGTTTTTGCCGGCGCCATTGCCGGACGCCAGCCCGAACTGGAACGCCAGGGCTGCGGCGAGGATGGTGTAGGCGAGCTTCTCCTTCTGGCCGCCGGACTTGCCGCCCGAGTCGGTGAAGTGTTCAAACTCCTCGCCGGTTTCGGTCCATTTCTCCGAGGCGGAAAACGTGAACCAGTTCCGGACGTCCGTGACTTTGGCGGTCCAGCGCTCGTCGAGCGTGGTGTAGCCGTCGCGGCCCCGGAACCGCTCGATCAGGCGTGCCACCTGCAGGTACTTCTGCTCGGAGTATTGGTCGTCGTCGCCGATGGTCCCCTCCGAACAGGCCCGCAGGTCCGTTCCGAACTGCCGTACGTCCAGGTCTGTGCTGTTCTGGTGCTCCAGCTGGATGTGCCGCCCGGCGTTGTACTCAATCCCGGCCAAGGAGAGGTTGATCTCGCCGATCCGGTTTACGATGTCCTGCCGGCGGCTGTCCAGGAACGCGTTGAACGCCACCACCTCGTGGATGGTGTTCTGGTTCAGGGACTCCTTGAAGTGGGCCTCGAAACGCGGGAGATCGTTGCTGACCAGTTGCTCCAGCAGTTTGCCGAAGTCGGCGGCGGACTCCAGGGCGGCGTCGATCTCGGTGGTCTCGTTCGGGTATTTGTTCCGGAACTCGGCCATGAGCCGGACAGTCTTCTCGGCGGCGCGGGCGATCTGCTTGGACAGTGCGTCGATGGTGTCGGTCAGCCCGGACCGGACGGCACTTTCCACGGTGCCGGTGTTCTTGTAGGTGAGCGGTTTGCCGGCGAGTTCAGCGGCGGCGAGCCGGGCCACTGCGGCCAGCACGCCGCCGTCGTCCGTCAACGGCGTCTCCCGCAGGACGTCCCGGCAGTCCTCGATCGCCTCGAAGATGTCCTTGGCCGCGCCCTCGTTGGAGCCGATCCGGCGCTGGACGTCATCGGCCCGCACCTGCAGGCGTTCCAGCTTTCCGGAAAGCTCGGCTTCCTTCGCCGTCAGCTGCCGCAGCACATCGCTGGTGGATTCCAGTTGGGCCTTCTCTGCCTTGAGCTCCTCGATGCGGCGTGCGGTGAGCTGCCAGCTGAGCTCGGCGAAGTCGGACACGGCCCCAACAATGCCCAGTTGCTGGTTCTGCCGGCCGATGGCGCCCAGGGAATCGTTGACCCGGGACAGTTGGCCGGCCACCACGCTGAGCTGGCCCTGGACCTCGTCCTGTTCGGCACGGAAGCGGCTGATCTTGTCCAGGTTGTCCCAGCCCAGGACGTAGTTCCGGCGGTCCGAGAGGTCCTGGCGGTCATCCTTCTCGTGCCTGCCGCGGCCGCCCTTGAGCTGGCCGTTGGCGGTGAGGGCCTTGGAACGGCGGCGGAAATCCTCCAGGGTGTCACAGCAGAAATAGTCGAAGCGGCTGCTGAGTTCGTCCAGCAGGAAATTGCGGAACGGCGTGCCCTGCTTGATGGCGATCTTCGCCGCCAGTGTTCCCGTCTCGGCCGGTTTCGGCGCGTACGTTTCGCCGATCTTCAGGTACACCAGCCGGCCGCGCAGGTTGTTGCCGTCCACCCAGCCGCTCACCGCCGCGTAGTGCTCCGACGGCACCAGAAGCGACAGCGCAAAGCCGCGCAGGGTGCGTTCGGCGGCGCCTTCCCAGGCCGCTTCGCCGTCGCGGACGCGCAGCAGCTCGCCGGCGTACGGCAGGTCGGATTCCTGGATGCCGGTCCCGTCGCAGAGCCGACGGCGGAGCTCCACCTGGGGGCGCGGCAGCAGGTTGGGGCGCGCCTGCAGGCTGGTCAGCTCCGCGGCGATGTCCGCCGCGCGGCCGGTGAGCACCGTGCGCGTCATGGTCAGTTCGGTGCGGCTGTCCTGTACTTCGTCGGCGCTGGCGGCGAGTTCCCTTTCGACATCGGCGAGCCGGGCCCGGTTGGCGTCGAACTGGACGCGGTCCGCCGGAGCCTGAAGACCTAGGTCCGCTGCGGCTTCTGCGTACTTTTCGAAGCGCACCCGCTGCGACCGGGACTCCTCGCCGAGCCGCGCGGCCTCGGCCTCGATGGCGGCCAGCCTGCCGCCGCCGTTGCTGCGGATGTCCTCCTTGACGGCGGCCAGGTCGAGGCGGAGCTGGGTGATTTCGGTGGCTAGTTTGCCGCTGTCCTCCTGCAGGCGCAAGCCGGTGTTCTGCAGTTCCGCCTGGTGCTCGATGCTCAGCTGCAGTTTCTGGTCCGTGAACCAGGGGTGGAGCTGGTCCCGCTGTCGGCGGGCGAATTCATCGTCCCGGCTCAGGGCGGTGTGCTGGGCCGCGCCCTCGGTGATGGGTGTGAGCAGCCCGATCTGGTCCTTGGCCCGGAGGACGGCGTCGTGGGCCTTTTTCAGGTCGTCGAAGTGGTGGATGAGGTTGCCGATCCGGGCCTCGACGTCGTCTTCCTCGAGCATGTTGGTGCGCACGAAGTTGGTGATGTTCTCCACCTGCTTCATGGACACCGTGCGGTGGAACAGCTCCATGGCCTGGTTGCCGCTGATGCCGAACTGCCGCTTGAAAGCCGCCGCGTAGGGCTCGAAGGTTTCATGGAGGGACGCCCCCGCGGCCCGGAGCTGCTTCTTCAGCTTCGCGGGGTCCTGGCCGAAGTTGGCGAAGTCCCCGGCGATGGACTGCTCGCC
>DIZT01000058.1:7056-8664 GCA_002427975.1 Micrococcaceae bacterium UBA6021
AAGCCCCGCACATACGACATCAGGGTGCGTTCCTTCTTCTGCGCGCCCGCTGCCTTGTTGTACTCGATCCTGTTGGCCGGCAGCAGCAGGGTGGTGATGGCATCCACCACTGTCGACTTCCCGGAACCGATGTCGCCGGTCAGCAGGCTGTTGGAACCGTCCAGCCGGAACGACCGGACCTCCTGATGGAAGGTGCCCCAGTTGAGCAGCTCCAGACGGTGCAGCCGGAAGCCCGGGGGAGTGCCGGCGTCGTCCGCTTTTTCATCCAGGCTGAACAGCATCTCCTGCGGGTCAGCTCCGCCCTTAATGGCGGTGGCCGCTTCGGTGCTCATGGGCGCTCCTCCTCCTTGGCGCCGGTGACCGCTCCGGCGAGCGAGGCGCGGTAGTCGGCCAGCCGCGCGTCGAATTCCTCCAGCCACTGGGCATCCACATAGGCCTTCAGGATCCGGGCGACCTCGTAGGTGCCTGCCTGGCCGCGCAGTTTCCGCAGGAATCCGAGCTCCACGACCTTTTTGATGTTGGTGCCGAGCTGGTCCAGGATCCGCGCCTCGTTGCTGGATTCGGGCAGGAAGACGGCCACCATGTCCGCGATGTCCTGCTCGGTCATGATGAGGCGCAGTTCGCTGCTGTTGGTGTCGAATTCGAGCATCCGGCCGCGGAGCAGCGCCAGGAGGAGGCTGACGTTGAAGGTGAGCGGGCGGCGGGGGATCAGCCGCGGCAGCTTGCCGTCCGGATCCTCGCGCGATTTCAGGAACGCGTAGCCCTCGGACTCGTCCAGGATCAGGTCAAGACCCAGCACAGCCACGTAGTCGCGGACATGGGAGGACAGGCCCAGGAGCGACTGCCAGATCTTCTCGTCGGACTCGGCGTACACCACGCCTTTGAAGAGCCTGGTGACGACGCCGGGAAGTTCCTCGGGCGTGTGTGTTTCCGGTGCGTCTGTGGTGGTCATGCGGGCCTCACGAAGATGATCTGTTCGACGGTGGCTTCCCGGATGCTGCCGTCCGGGAGCTGCCAGGACAACTGCTGTGACTCGTCCGGGTTGATGGAGGCCCAGTCCGATTCGGTGGCGAGCTGGTAATAGGCCACGATCTCGGCCAGTCCCTGGGAGAGGGGATGCGCCGCCGCGACGTCGCCAAGCGTGGCCTGATCGGCGCCTGCGAGGACGTCGTCGATGTTGGACTTCAGCCGTTCAGTGTCCACATGGAACTGGCTGAAGAGGGCGCCGGCGTCCACTTCCGTATCGTTTGCCGCCACAATGATGTCGTCCACCATGATCCGGCGGCTCGGCTCGTATAGCGGCCGTTCGAAGGGGAGGGCGACGTCGACGGACGGGGCCGCGACTTCCATGAAGATGCCCGACGGCGGCACCTCCCGAGTGCCCAGGGCGCCGGATTCGATGCTCCTGACGAGCTGCATAATCCGCTTGTTCTCCAGGAATACCTTGTCGTCGAGGAGCCGGCGCATCTGCTGCGAGAGCTGACGGACTGTCGCCTGGGTCTGTTCGACGGCGGGCAGCCAGTCCTGGTGCAGATTGGTCACGGCGTGCAGGTTGTCGAGTTTGGCGAGGGCATCGATCTGGGTGGCCCGCTGCAGCAGGTCCCGCAG
>DIZT01000058.1:8770-9632 GCA_002427975.1 Micrococcaceae bacterium UBA6021
GAGCCGCTGATGTCCTGCTGGTTGGCGAAGATGGAGGCCAGCAGCTCGCCCTGTGTGCCGTCCCAGGTGGCGATCTGCTCACGGACCTGCCGGTCCAGCTTCCGGAAATTCTGCTCCACCTCACGGAAATCGGAGAGTAGGTCTTTGGCCAGGGTGGTCAGCTGCTGGAAGTGGTCCAGGGCCTCCGGCGCGGTCATCACGCGGATGTTGCCGTCGCGGATGCGCTGCATTTCGGCGTCGATCCCGTCCCGCTGGCGCTGGAGCTCGGCGAGCCTGACCTCCGGATCGGTTTCGGACTGCTGGACCAGGGCCTTAAGTACGGCGAAGATGCTGGTTAGTCTGGATTGGGTGGCCACGAAGTCCCGCCCGCTCAGGCTCTCCACCCAGCGGACCACGTCCTCGGAGGCTGCGGTGAGATCGTAGCGGGGCTCGTCCTGGCCGGGCACGTAGTATTTCCGCAGCCACGCGCGCTCCGGGGCGGCCCACTCGTCCAGATACTCCCCGGCCGGCCGCGGGAATTTGTCCTCGCCAAACACTTCACGGAGGCCGAACAGGACATCGTCGAGGTGGTCAATGAGCTCCTGCCTGCCGATGTCCCGCTGGTTGGGCCCGGTGAAGGCCTTGATGAAGAAACTGACGGCCAGCGGGGCGTTCTGTGCGCGGAGCAGGGACCACCCGGCGTGGTTTTCACGCAGTGCGTTGATGGCGTAGAAATCCATGGCGTCCTCATGCAGTGGTGCTGGTATTCCTAAACTACACGGGGACAGCGACAATTTCCGTGGGGGTCGGCGGGCCCGGTTTCGACAGGTTTGGTTTCGCTCCCCACCCGCCCCCTAACCTCGCAAGCTCGGCCAGGGAACCC
>DIZT01000058.1:9698-13014 GCA_002427975.1 Micrococcaceae bacterium UBA6021
CCGCCTATCCTCAGCCGAACGTGCAGTCGACGATGACTTTTCCCAAAGCGGTCTCGAGAACGGCGAGTTCCTGTTCGTCGAGCCGCTCGACGAACCGTTTCGACACACCCTGGAGATGGACCGGCACTGTTTCGGTCAAACGGGCGATACCGGCGTCGGTCAGGGCGACAACCACGCCCCGCCCGTCCCCGGCGGCGTTCGCCCGACATACCAGGCCCTCGTCGACCAACCGCGCGACGCGGCGGGTCAACCCCGACCGCGAGAGGAGGGTGCGGGCGGCGAGCTCCGTCATCCTCAGCTCGCCGCCCGCGCTGGCGAGCTGAGCCAATACGTCGAAGTCGGCCAAGCGCAGCCCGGTGTCCTCCCTAAGATCGGTGTCGAGCTGGCGCATGAGCGTAGCGTGCGCCTGCAGCAACGCACGCCACGCCAACTCTCCGCGCCGACCCGGCAGCGACTCATCGACAAGCCGGCCGAAAGGAACGCTTACATCACCCGGTGAGGAATTTCTGTGCATACCCACCAGTTAACTCCATAGGTATTTGCAATCGCAAGTACCTCGGTGCGGTGAGGAGAACCGTCTCATGAGTGAAGTCCAGCCCCTCAACAGCACACTCAGCCGTGAATTCTCGGCCCCGGCGGAGGAAGCCCGGGTGGCGCGAACCGCGGCGGCGCTTGAATCGAACGGGATCACGGTGCTTCGCGCCCCAAACGCCGCTGAAGCGAAACGGATCGTCCTGGATCTCATCCCGGTGGGGTCGCAGGTGCACCACGGCGCGTCGCAGTCCCTGGAGGCTTCCGGTATCGCCGAGGAGATAGAGAAGTCCGGTCGGTACGAGTCCCTCCGGCCACGGGTCTTGGGCATGGACCGCGCGACGCAGGCCAACGAGATCCGCCGCCTAACCGCCTCGCCCGACGTCATGCTCGGTAGTGTCCACGCCGTTACCGAGACGGGGTCGCTGGTTGCTGCGTCCGCGAGTGGCAGCCAACTCGGCGCGTACGCCTCCGGCGCAGGGAAGGTGATCCTGGTGGTTGGGACGCAGAAGATCGTGCCCGACCTGAAGGACGCACTCCGGCGCATTGACGAATACGCCTTCCCGCTCGAGGACGCGCGCGCTCAGGCAGCGTACGGCGTGCACAGCGGCGTGAACAAAGTTCTCATCATCAATCGCGAGTGGAAACCGGACCGCATCACCGTCGTCCTCTGCGATGAGGCACTGGGGTTCTAGCGATGTCTCAAACGACGCTGGGTGTGGGGATCATCGGGGTCAGCCCGGCCCGGGGATGGGCCGCCATCGCGCACATCCCGGCACTGCGGGCACTGCCGAACTATGAGATCCGGGCACTCAGCGCGCACAGCGCGGAATCCGCGCGCGCAGCAGGCGAAGCATTCGGGGTAGGTGCGGTGTTCTCAGACCACGGGCAACTGCTGACCCAACCAGACATCGACGTGGTCGCTGTGACGGTCAAGGTCCCGCACCATCGAGAGCTCGTCTCCGCCGCACTTGCCGCCGGCAAGGCCGTCTACTGCGAGTGGCCACTTGGCCGCGACGTCGACGACGCGCGAGCGATGGCCGCACTCGCCGCCGGACACGGAGCGCGTACGGCCGTCGGGTTGCAGGCCCGCCAGGCCCCCGCGATCGGGTTCGTCCAAGAGCTGCTCAGGGACGGATATGTCGGGGAGGTCCTGTCAACGACCATGGTGGGGCTGTCGGTCCCGGGCGGCGTCGTTGTCCGGGCCAACGCCTACATGCTCGAGCAGACAAACGGGGCCAACGTGCTCACGATCGCAGTCGGCCACAGCCTGGACACCCTCAACCACGTACTGGGCGAATTTGCCGACCTGTCGGCCGTGTCGGATCTTCGCAGGCCGCTCATCACCATTGATGAGACCGGGGAGCAGATCGTCAAGACGGCGGCCGACCAAATCGCCGTGATCGGGACCCTCACCTCCGGAGCGACCGCCAGTGTCCACGTCCGTGAGGCTGTGGCCGGCGGCACGGGGTTCCTGTGGGAAATCAACGGCACCGACGGAACGGTCCGGATTACCGCGGATGCCGCGTACCCCGAAATCTACCCCTTGACCGTCTGGGGAGCGCGCGGGCGGAACGAGCCCGCCAAACTTGTCATCCCGGCGGCGCTGAGGCAGAAATGGCCCGCGCTCACCAGCCTGGAAGGAACGCCCGCCGAAAACGTCGGGCGTGCATACGCGGCGTTTGCGGCAGACATCGACAACGGGACTCACACCGTGCCGGACTTCGCCGACGCCGTCGCTCGCCACGATCTCATTGCCGCGATCGAGAGGGTCCGCGGCATCAGGGGAACGCTGAAGGCCTAGCCCGCTGCGCAGAGCCATAGACGGGCTCGACCTATCCGATAGGAAACGATGATCGGGCGCATCCGAGGATTGCGTCCCCTGGAGTGGTGTAACTCTGGCTCGTGATCTTGGAGACAGGTGTCGGTCACCAAGATGAACGGGCCACCGCGTGAGGCTTTGTGAGAACCAGCCATGGAACTCACGAAAAGGACTCACACGATGACCCTGAACCAGTCTGCCTTGCTCGAACTCACCGACGTATTGCGCACCGCCGACGGCGGCCAGGTGATGCGTCTCATGCTGTCGGCGATGCTGCAAGCCTTGGTCGATGCGGAGGCAACCGCTCACATCGGCGCCAACCCCTACGAGCACACACCAACACGGACGACCCAACGCAACGGCACCCGCGAGAAGACCGTCTCGACCACGGCCGGGGACTTGATGGTGAAGATCCCCAAGCTGCGCGCCGGGTCGTTCTTCCCCTCGTTGCTGGCGCCGCGCCGGCGCATCGACGTGGCGTTATATGCGGTGGTGATGGAGGCCTACGTCCATGGGGTGTCCACGCGCAAGGTCGACGACCTGGTCGCTGCTTTGGGCGTGGATGCGGGGATCTCCAAGTCTGAGGTGTCCCGGATCTGCGCCGACCTGGACGTCGACGTGGCCGCCTTCCAGGGCCGCGAGCTGACCGATCAGGCGTTCCCCTACGTCTTTGTGGATGCCACGTACTGCAAGGCCCGCGTCGGTGGGCGGGTGGTCTCCCAGGCCGTGGTGATCGCCACCGGTGTCAGTGCTGACGGGCGCCGGGAGGTCCTCGGCTCGGCGGTCGGTGACTCCGAGACCCAGGACTTCTGGACCGAGTTCCTGCGCGGCCTGCGCGAGCGGGGACTGCACGGGGTGCAGCTGGTGATCTCCGATCACCACCGGGGCCTGATGAACGCGATCGGCGCCACCATGGTCGGCGCGTCATGGCAGAGGTGTCGAGTGCATTTCATGCGAAACGTG
>DIZT01000263.1:0-4973 GCA_002427975.1 Micrococcaceae bacterium UBA6021
GCCCAGACCGAAGCCAAGTACAGAGAACAGGGCCAGTAGCCGATGTCGATTGAGTTCTCCAAAATACTGAACGCACAGGAAACCCCGATCCCCGGCGTCGTCCTTTACGACCTCCCGGTGCACGGTGACAACCGGGGCTGGTTCAAGGAAAACTGGCAGCGGGAAAAAATGCTGGCGCTGGGCTTGCCGGACTTCCGCCCCGTGCAGAACAACATCTCGTTCAACGAAAAAGCGGGCACCACCCGTGGAATCCACGCGGAACCCTGGGACAAGTTCATCTCGGTTGCCACAGGGAAAATCTTCGGCGCCTGGGTGGACCTGCGCGAAGGCCCGTCTTTTGGAGCCGTGTTCACCGCCGAACTCGATCCGAGCCAGGCAATTTTCATTCCGCGCGGCGTTGGCAACGCGTTCCAGACTCTGGAAGACAACACCGCATACACGTATCTGGTCAATGACCATTGGTCCGCTGATGCCCAGGGTCAATACACTTTTCTGAACCTTGCCGACGAAACGGCAGGGATCCAGTGGCCCATCCCCCTTGGGCGGGCAGAAGTTTCCGACAAGGACAAGGCACACCCGCGCCTGCACGATGTAACGCCGATGCCGCCCAAGAAGATTCTTGTGCTGGGTGCCAACGGCCAACTCGGTAAGGCGCTCCGGTACTTGTACGAGGGCGATACCTCAGTCGAGTTCGCCAGTCGCGCAGAAATCGACCTTATGGCCGCAGACTCCCTCGCCACGGTCCGCTGGAAGTCCTATTCGATAATCATCAACGCTGCAGCGTACACCGCTGTCGATAACGCAGAAACCGCGGAGGGACGCGCCACCGCGTGGAATGTCAATGTGACAGCCGTGGCGCGACTGGCCCGGATCGCGGTCGACCACGACCTGACGCTCGTCCAGGTGTCGTCCGACTACGTCTTCGACGGAACGAAGCGCACGCCGTACGTCGAGTCCGACGCACCGAACCCGCTGTCGGCGTACGGCAGGACGAAACTTCACGGAGAAGCGGCGGCAGGCGACGGCGCGTGGATCGTTCGCAGCTCGTGGCTCTTCGGGCCGACCGGCAAGAACTTCGTTCGGACCATGCTCGCGCTCGGGCGCGAGCTCGGGGAGCTCGCCCCGGGCGCATGGCTCCTCAACTACACGAACCCGATGGCGATGAACATCTGGTGGGCCTCCGTGGTGGCCCCCGAGGTGAAGGCCGTCGGCCTCTGCCACAGCGTCTACTGGACCGTGCACGACCTCGGCGAGCTGATCGGCGTGCCGATCGAGGAGACNNAAACGGATAAGACCCACAGCGAGGACGAGCCGCCCACACCGTTAGGCGTCTACGGCCAGACCAAAGCGGCCGGTGATGCTGCCGTGAGCGTTGTGCCGAAACACTACATTGTGCGCACCAGCTGGGTCATCGGCGAAGGCAACAACTTTGTTCGGACGATGGCTACCCTGGCATCCCGCAGGATCAGCCCGACTGTCGTCGATGATCAGTTCGGGCGGTTGAGCTTCACAACCGACATCGCCGCCGGCATCCGCCATCTGCTGGAAACCGGAGCACCCTACGGCATCTACAACCTCACCAACGACGGTCCCGAGCAGTCATGGGCCGACATTGCAGCCGACGTCTACGAACTCTCTGGAGCGTCGCGGGATTCAGTGACCGGAGTGTCCACGGAAGTGTATTTTGCGGGCAAATCGGCTTCGCCGCGCCCCCGTAACAGCGGCCTGGCCCTGGGCAAGATCAAGGCAAGCGGTTTCGTACCGGACACGTCCCAGGCGCGCCTGACCGCCTATCTGAAGGACGGGTTCTAGGAATGGGGTCACGAACACCCCGGCATGACACCTTGGTGATCATGCCCGCATGGAACGAGTCAGAAGCCATCGGAAATACAGTCCGAGAGGTTTTTGATTACGGCCCCCCATGTGATGTCCTGGTCGTCGATGACGGCTCCAGGGACCGCACCGCCGAGCTTGCCCGCACGGCCGGCGCCACTGTCATCCAACTGCCCTTCAATATGGGGGTTGGCGGTGCCATGCGCACCGGGTTCAAGTATGCCAAGATGCACGGCTACGCGCAGGTCATCCAGGTCGACGCCGACGGTCAGCACGATCCCCGTGACATCCAGACGGTGCTGGACGGACTGACCCACGCGGACATCGCCATCGGAGCCCGCTTCGCGGACAAGGGTGATTACGTCGTCAAGGGTCCTCGAAAATGGGCCATGAACGTGCTCGCATGGACCATTTCGCGAATTGCCGGAACCCGCTTGACTGATGTCACCTCGGGCTTCAGAGCGGCAAATTCGAAGGCAATACGTCAATACGTCGATCACTATCCAGCCGAATACCTTGGCGACACCATCGATTCCTTGGTCGTGGCCATCCGTTCGGGATGCACGGTCCAACAGGTTGGCGTTGCCATGCGTGAACGTCAGGGTGGCGCACCGAGCCACGATCCGCTTAAGGCGGCGATCTACCTCGGGCGTTCTGGACTCGCCTTGATCTTCGCCCTGACACGCAAGAAATCCGAACCATCGTCCAATTAGGAACCTGATATGTCGCTGCTAATGGGATCCATCGTCGTCGTGGCGATCCTCTTTTTCGTTTTTGAGATGCTTCGGCGCCAAAAGCTGCGGGAAAAATACGCCATTCTTTGGATCATCATCGGTCTCGGGACCCTGTTCCTCGCCGCATTTCCGGGACTCTTGGAAGTTGCGAGCACCCTGGTGGGAATCCAGGTTCCAGCGAACCTGCTCTTCATCATGACGCTGGTTCTCTTGGTCGGCGTTTGCCTCCATCTCTCGCAGGAGCAATCCCAAGCCGAGGACGAAGTTCGAATTCTTGCCGAGGAGGTCGCCATACTTCGTTCGGAAGTCCTCGACATCAGGCGGCAGTGTGACGCTTCGACCACTCCCGGTAGCAGTAACGGCTCTTCCACTAACTGAAAATCGAAAGAACTCGCCGAACGTCAAGAGGAGGCTGACCGAAACGGTCAGCCTCCTCTTGATTCGACTGGACTTAGTTAACGATGTGCTTCGCGAGCCGCGGCAGGGAATTAAACTTTCCATGGGCAATGGCCTTGAATACCAGCGATCCAGCATTGAGCCGGGACGTCGTATGGAAGGCGGCGGCGAGGGACGCCTTATTCCAGCCAAGGTCCCTGAACCGTTTGGCCTGAAGTTCAAAGAACTTGCGCTCTTCGTCGAAGCGCCGACCATCCAGTGCCCGTACAGAAGAATCCGAGGCCGAGTGGCGGCGATACAGAAAGGACAGGGTCGGGTCAATGATCATTGAGCCGCCTTCTGCAGCAATGTCCAGCAGCAGAGCCAAATCTTGGACAACATCCAAGCCTTCGGTGAAACCAATGCGGGTCACGGTTTCTGAACGCCAGGCAAGGGACGGGAAGTATGCCCAGTCGGCGCGAACAAGGCTCGTGGCCATGGCCTCGCCCTTGAGTTCGATGCGTTCGGTTGTCTTCGGCGCATACAGCTTCTTGACAGCGTCAACGAGCGGGTTGCAGGCGATGCCCTTTTCGTCAATGACCTGCACCCCGGGTTGTACAACATCGGCATTCGGGTAAGCCGCGAATGCTCCCACCACGATGTCCAGATAGTTCGGCAGCATGATGTCGTCGGCGCCCATGATCACGACATAGGGGGCCTCGACCATAGTCAGTGCTTTACGGTAGTTGCCGTTCGCGCCAAGGTTTTGTTCATTCTTCATATACGTCACCCGTGGATCTGTGATGGCTGAGAACCATCGCTCGGGCTCGGGGTCTGGGTACCCGTCATCGATGACGACTAGACGCCAGTCCTGGTTCTCCTGATTCATCACGCTGCGCGCGGCGAGTTTCATCTGATCGACATCGCCGTAGTATGGCAACATTACGTCAACGGTCATGGACCTGAGGTTCCTTCCGTAGTTTCCGCCCGAGCACTCGGCGGCTGAGTCCCCTTGATTATAGTTGACCGCCCAGCGTCCCGATCGATGCAACTGCCTTGCTAGACTGCTGAGGGACCGGCCCCGCCCCGTCGGCGCACAACGGGGGCCTCAACAGAAAGCAATCCTGATGGACCCCACATCCCGTGTGATTCCACGCGTGAGCGTATGCATGGCTGCCTACAACGGTGCTACCCACATCGAAGAACAGATTAATTCCATCTTGTCGGAGCTGGATGCCCACGACGAGCTCATCGTCGTCGATGATCACTCCACCGATGGCACCGCGGGCATCGTCGGCGGCCTGCAGGATGACCGCATCAGACTGGTCCAGGCGGCCAGTAACGCCGGTTACGTCCGAACGTTTGAGCGTGCATTGGGCGAAGCCCGCGGCGAGTTTGTGTTCCTGTCCGACCAGGACGATGTGTGGATCCCGGGCCGCATTGAAGCCATGATTTCAGCCATGGACAGCAAAGACATGGTCGCCAGCAATTGCAAGCACTTTGACGGCCCTCTCGGCACGTTCCACGAAATACGCCTCCGCGCCAAGGACTCTCAACACTCCATACGCAACATCATTGGAATCGTGGTTGGCTACCGGTTGCACTGGGGGTGCGCAATGGCTGTCCGGAAACGAATTCTCCCGCAGATCCTGCCGTTCCCGCAGCATATGGCAGAATCCCACGACCAATGGATCGCGATGGTAGGTAACATCAACCGTTCAATCGTCTACCTCGAAGCCGACACTATTCTTCATCGTCTGCACGGAGAGAATCTCACCCCCCGGGGAATCCGGTCGGCGTCCAAGATCATCCGCGCACGCTTGGCGTTCATCAAAAACGTCATCGAAGCCGTCCGTCGTTCCCGTCTGGCAGTAAGGGCAGCATGACGGCTAACGAATCCGTGAACAGTGTCTTGCAAAGCACTGAGGTATGCGCGGTTGTTTCAGCTTTCAATCCCGGTCCGGAAAATGTCGAGAATATCAAATGGCTTTTCCGCTATGTCAGCAGGGTTGTCATCGTCGACGACGGTTC
>DIZT01000263.1:5050-5653 GCA_002427975.1 Micrococcaceae bacterium UBA6021
TCACGGACACGATCGCCGCTTTCGAGGAATTGGGTGCCGTCGTCATCCGCATGGACACAAACTCCGGTATCGCCAAGGCCCTCAATACCGGGATCAAGGAAGCACGCAAGCGCTGGAATCCTGAGTGGGTCGTCACCATGGACCAGGATTCCCGATTCTCAGGTAACTACGTCAGCGCGGCGTTGGCGACAGCTCGTTCTTCTTCCCGCCCGGACAGCGTGGGCATGGTCTGCGCCGAGTCCCACAATCACGCACCGCTACCTAAGCTGGGGGGAACTGGGGAGCCGGAAGTGTTCGATCCCATGACGAGCGGCAGCCTGGTCCGATGTGATGTATTCGACTCCGTCGGCTACTTCGACGAAGATTTTTTTATCGATTGCGTAGACACCGAATTCAATGCGCGGCTCCGCGACCACGGCTTTCGTTCCCTCGCTGGTCTTGGCTGCAACCTCGAACACAGCCTGGGAAATGCCAGGCCCATGAAAATCTTTGGCTGGCGGGTCCGCATCGGCCAGAAAAAACTGAACGTCTACTACCACCCTCCATTCCGCGTCTACTACATCACCCGGAATTCCCTGGTAATGGCACGCAGGTTCGCCGGAA
>DIZT01000263.1:5755-6096 GCA_002427975.1 Micrococcaceae bacterium UBA6021
TCGTCCGGTTCGTTTACGGTCCCGATAGGCGAAAGCACCTCATCGCGGCCATGGCCGGAGCCAAAGATGCCCTGCAGGGCCGCATGGGTAAGATCGATGACGCCCTTTCAGCCCGTTTGCGCTGAACCCGCGCCAGATCAGTCATTCAAGATCGAGAGAATACCGTGAGCAATAACGCACGCAAGATATTTGTCCTGTACCACCGCGGCTTGCGCACCGGGGGGCCCGAAGCGTTGCACCAATTGGTGTCGACCCTCCGAGAGTTGGGGCAGGACGCTTATCTCGTGGCGCACGCCACCACCGCCGGCACTGCCCGCGTGGCGGAGTACTCTGTATACGAC
>DIZT01000263.1:6187-10271 GCA_002427975.1 Micrococcaceae bacterium UBA6021
AAGACGCTACTGGCAACATCGTGGTGGTACCGGAGACGTTCATTGAAGACGTATTCGTCTACAAACATGCCAAAAAAATGATCTGGTGGCTGAGTATCGACAACGCGCTCACCTTCATGGGTGAACGGCTCTGGCAGCGGACAACCGGCGGACTGGCAGCAAAGATCCGCGAGACCTGGGTGCCGTTCCTACGCATGCTTAAGCACGGTGATACCCCGTTCCAAATGCGGCAGCGGCGCGACATTGTGCATCTTGTGCAGTCCTCGTACGCATGGTCATTCATTGCCAGCCGCTTGAACACCGTCCCGTCCCTGCTCTCTGATTTCACACCACAGGGTGAATTCGGCCCGGCCGACGAAGCAAAGCGCCACCCCCGTCTGGTTACCTACAACCCGGCAAAGGGCGCCCACATCATCGAGGCGGTCAAGAAAGTATCCGACCCCTCCATTGAATGGCTGCCAATCCAGGGCATGACGCGTTCGGAAGTGGTAACTACCCTGCAGACCTGCGCCATCTACCTTGACCTCGGGCACCACCCGGGCAAAGACAGAATGCCTCGCGAAGCTGCACTGTCCGGAGCATTGGCACTTGTAGTGCGCCGTGGTTCAGGTGCTTACTTCGCTGATGTCCCGATTCCGTGGGAGCACAAAATCATGCCGGACGAGAGCGAGGTGTCCGCAACTGCTGCCGCACTCCCCCGGCTCATGGAAAACCTCTTCCAGGAAATCCGCAAGCAGGACGCATACCGTTCCGCGATCATGGCCGAGCGGGACCGCTTCCGAAAAGAAGTAGCCGACATTTTCATCAACAACCGGCTCGGCAAGGACGCATATGACTACATGTAACGTGCCGTCGGCGCACCCCGGCGTGTTCCCAGCATGATCAAGAGGATCGCCGCGTTCGCGGGACTACCGCTACTGTCTTCGCTGGCATCCTTCATCTTGCTTCCAATCGTCGCCAGGGTCGGCGGGGCGCCGGTGTGGACTGCTCTTGCCCTCGGCCAGGCCATCGGGGCGATCGCGGCGATCGTCGTCGGGCTTGGCTGGCCGCTTACCGGGCCAGCAGCTGTAGCATCCTCAGCGAATGAAGCTGTCCGACGCCGTCACTACGCTGTAAGTTTTGCGACGCGCTCCCTGATGCTCCTGGGTACCATCCCCTTAATGTTTGTTGCCTTGGCGTTCGCCGGGGATCCGGCCAACTTCTGGCTGGCCTTCCTGATGGCCTGCGCTCAGGCGGCTTCCGGCTTGACGCCCGCGTGGTACTGCATCGCGACCGGGCACCCCGGCAGGATCGCCAAGTACGACGTCATTCCACGAATGGTTGCCACCCTGGGTGTGATACCCGTTCTCCTGACTACCGGGCATGTAGTCATCTACCCCGCGGCTCTGCTGGTGCTCGGTCTGGCCGGAACTCTGCTCTTCAACGCCCATCACGCACGCAAGGACGATTTCAAGGGCCTCTCCTTCAGCCGGACCGTCCGCGAAATCTGGGCGCTTCGTGCCGGGGCAGGCATCACCGTGGCTGCGGGCTCCTATGCTTCTACACCGATCATCATTGTTCAATTCATGGCTGCATCCGGAGGGTTGGCAGCGTTTGTCTCCGCAGAAAAGTTGTACCGCATCGGCCTGCTTGCCACAGCAGCGCTCGGTAACAGCCTGCAGGGCTGGGTCAGCGACTTTGACGGCGACCATGCCCGCCGCCGGAAGTACTCACTGGTTGCTTTGTCCGGGCTTGGACTGGCGGGCTGGCTGTTGCTGGCCGTTGCTGGCCCATGGGCAACGGCACTCCTTTTCAGTGCGGCGCTGGCTGCAGATTTCTGGACATGCTTCTGGTTCGGGCTATCATTTCTTTTGGTCTGTGTAACGACCTCCACGGGTGCCCACTGGCTGGTCCCTGCCAAACGCATGCGGACAGTACTCACCAGCACCATTGCCGGTGCTGTAGTTGGCGTTCCCGCAATGATCATTTTGGCCAGCCTAATGGGCGGCGAGGGCGGCGCCCTCGGACTCGCCCTTGGCGAAATCGTCGTCACCGCGATCCAAATGCGGGTTGTCCTCCACCTGATCAAGGACACTGACGCGAACGGCGTGGCGAAGCAGGTTGCTACATGACGTGGCTTAGCTTCGTGCCGGTGGTCCTGGTGGCCGTCCTAGTGATGTACCTACCCGGCGCCGCAATTGCCGCGTGCCTGAAATTCAGGCTGGGTCCCATGATTGGTATGGCGCCGCTCCACTCGACGGCAGCAGCCGGACTCGCCGGAGTTATTTCCGGCACGTTGGGCGTCCCGTGGAGCATTGTGCCGTACCTTGTCGTCTGCGCTTTGTTAGCCGGGCTTTCGCTGCTCCTGACGCACGGTATCGCCTGGCCGGCGGCCAAGGTTTCCCTGCGGGGTTGGCTGCCGTACTGTGCAGTGTTGATTGCGCTGACTTGTATCACGTGGCGATTCACGCAGCTGGTCGGTTCCCCTGGAAACCCGGCCCAGGTGTTCGACAACGTATTCCACCTCAATGCGGTCCGCTTCATCCTCGATACCGGCAACGCATCGTCGTTGACGCTGGCGTCCCTCCAAGGTGTCTCGGGACTGGACGCTGTTTACCCCGCGGCCTGGCATTCCATGGCAGCCCTCCTTGTACAGTTGACGGGCATTGATATCCCTACTGCACAGAACGCCTTGAATCTGGTGATCGCTGCCGTGATCTGGCCCACCTCGTGCCTGTTTCTGGTGGCCACCACCATTTCCCGCCGGCCGGCAGCCCTGATTCTGACTTCAATTGTGGCCACCGCCCAAGTGGCGTTTCCCTACTTAATGATTGTCTGGGGCCCGCTGTTTCCCTACGCGTTAGCAGTGAGCATGTTGCCTGCCGCGATGACCGCCGTCATGGCTCTATGCGGACGGGCACGGATCAGATCGGGAACCCGGATCACGTGGGCTGCCTCGCTCCTCCTCGCCACGGGAGGACTGGCGTTTTCCCACACAAGTTCCGTCAATTCTCTTCTTGCCATAACCACACCCATACTGCTTTTCCTGTGGTGGCAACGTGCCAAGCGATTGGCCCCGTGGCGGACCCCGAAGCTCCAACAGGGCCTATTCGCCCTAACAACGATTTTCGTGCTCGGCCTGGCAGCCGTTTCCTGGCTGAAACTCCGTCCGGCCCCGTACGACAACTGGGGACCCACGGTGAAGCCAGGCGCGGCCATAGGAGAAGTCCTGACAGTTAGCCCGATGCAACTGGCGGTCCCCGCCGTCGTCGTATCGGTTCTTTCCGTCAGCGGCCTGTACGTTGTTCTCCGGTATCGCAACTACCTGTGGCTGGCCGCTTGCTACGGTGTAGTGGCTGGACTGTACATCGTTGCCGCAGCGGCCCCCACGGGGGTTATTCGGGACGCCATCGTTGGCACGTGGTATCAGGACACATATCGGCTGGCAGCCCTTCTTCCATTATTCGCAACCCCAATGGCGGTGGTTGGCGGGCTTCACCTATGGGATCTATGGCAGAAGTCGCGGGCGGCCACCCGGATTGCTTCTGAACTTAAGAGACGCTTTGCCATAGGCCGAGAACGAGGCCCTTACGTCGTGGCGGCCTCCGCCGTCCTCGTGGTGACATTGCTCGCCACATTCGTGGGACCCACGTCGCACTACATTTCCGGTGCCTCCACGGTTTATCGGTTCGATGCGCAATCGGACATGCTGACTCCGGACGAGCGCGCCCTGCTGGCCCGCGTCGCTGATCACGTCCCGCCAGGCTCCGTTATTGCCGACAACCCTTGGAACGGGAGTTCCCTTGCTTATGCTTATGCCGGACGGCAAGTGCTGACGCCACACCTTTTCGCCGGCAACGACCCAGTTCGTGAGCTCATCGACGAACGGCTGAAGTTTGAACCCGCTGATCCTGAGGTGTGCGATGCACTCCGTCGCACACGAGTGGGGTTCATTCTGGACTTCGGAAGCCACTACATGATTGATCTGGATGGATCCAAGGATTTCCCTGGTGTCACCGACATTGGAAACGCCGCCGGCTTTGAATTGGTGGATTCCGAGGGACCCAACGCAAAGCTCTATAGGATAACCTCTGTCTCTTATACA
>DIZT01000206.1:0-5587 GCA_002427975.1 Micrococcaceae bacterium UBA6021
CCAAGAGTTTTTGGGTTTGCCGCCAAGCCGGAGAGAGCCGCAATTGGGCGTGGTTAAACGACAGAGATCCCGGGCCTGTGGGCCCGGGATCTCTGTGTATATGTGCGCAAGGGGGGACTTGAACCCCCACGCCCGAAGGCACAGGAACCTAAATCCTGCGTGTCTGCCAATTTCACCACTCGCGCTTAGCGGCCGCTGCCTCGTTCCTGCACGCCTTCCCGGCTGAGCCGGAAAGGCTGGAAACGTACGACGGCGGATGCCAGTTTCCATTGTAGCGTCGGGCCGGCGGGACTCACGTCAGTGCGCTACGCGTCCAGTTTGAGGTCGCGCCGCAGTTTTGCCACATGGCCGGTGGCCCGGACGTTGTATTGGGCCAGCGCCACCTTGCCGTCGGGATCGATCACGACGGTGCTGCGGATCAGTCCCTCATAGGTCCGTCCGTAGTTCTTCTTTTCGCCCCAGGCCCCATAGGCCTCGGCCACGGCGTGGTCCGCGTCCGAAAGCAGCGGAAAACTAAGGTCCTCGTTGGCGGCAAAGGCGGCAAGCTTGTCTACAGAATCGGGGGAGACCCCCAGGACGCGATAGCCGGCCGATGTGAAGGACGCCAGGCTGTCCCGGAAATCGCACGCCTGTTTGGTGCAGCCGGGGGTCGAGGCAGCAGGGTAGAAATAGACGATGGTGCTGCCGTCGTGCCCGGAGGCCAGGCTGACGTCCTGACCGGACGAGTCCTTGAGAGTGAAGCCGGGCGCGACGGCACCGGTTAAGAGTCTGTCAGCCAATGTTTGGTCTCCTTGTTGCTGGCGGGACGCACTAGTTTAGTAGGCATCCAGAGACGGTGCGAACCAGCCTTGGCTATACTTGCTGGTATGCCTGACATGGATCGCTGGCCCACAGGGCGCCTATTGTCCACTGCGGCACGCCTCGTTGAACATTCCTGGAACGAAAAGCTCAGCGCCATCGGGCTGACACACGCCGGCGTGATCGCCATCGAGGTACTCGCAGCCCAGGGCCCCATGACGCAGGCCCAGCTCGCCCAGTTTGTGCGTGTCCAGGCCCAGACCATGGGAAAGACCCTCAGCCGGTTGGAGGTCCACGGCCACATATTGCGTGTCCGCAGCACTTCTGACCGGCGCAGCCAGGTGGTTTCCCTCACCGACAGCGGCCGGGAAGCTGCAGCCGAAGCCGTGGAGATGGAGCGCTCGGTGCTCGCTGCGGCAACCATCGACCCTGACGTCCTGCGGCAGGAGCTCCAGGCAGTGGTACGCGAACTGGCCAGCCAGTTCGCATCGCCCTCATCCGGGGCCTTGGTGGATGGCGCCCCGCTCGGGTAGGAATCCCGGAATCCGGAAAGACCCCGCCGGCATCCCGGCTGCGAAGTTCCGCAGTGGTGGTGCCGGATTTTATTGCACGTGGAAATTCCCCGTAGAAATTCGCCGGCAGAAATTCTTTGTGCCAAAAACGAAAACAGCCCCTGGCCGCGTTTCCGCGTGCCAGGGGCTGTTTTCCCTTGGTGCACCCCCCGGGACTTGAACCCGGAACCCATTGATTAAGAGTCAATTGCTCTGCCAATTGAGCTAGAGGTGCATCTCTTCTGTGGTGATCTTCCGGGCTTTTTCTTTCCCGGTTGATCTCCGCAACGACATGAAACTCTACACGAACTTTTGGCCCATGTGAAATCGAAGCGGCCAGTGCTCCTTGGGTTACTCAGGAGCGCCCAGAACCAGCACAAAATCAGGGTTTTCGTTGTTGCTGAGCAGCCAGAAGCCGCCGTCGGGAGTGCGTACGACGTCCCGGATTCTGCCGTATTCGCGTGTGAAATAGGCCACAGGCGCGCCTGCCTCCTCGCCGGAGAGGGGCACCGTCCAGAGGCGTTCGCCGCGCAGGGCGCCGAGAAAGGCTGTGGACCCCACAATCTCCAGGCCGCTGGGTGAGGAATCTGCCGTCGACGGCCAGACCACTTTTGCGTCCCGATACCCCTCCCGGTGCGGCGCGCCTGTCACCGCGGGCCACCCGTAGTTGGCCCCGGGCTGGATCAGGTTGAGCTCGTCGTTGACGTCCGGGCCGAATTCGCTGGCCCAGAGCCGGCCGGCGCTGTCCCAAGCAAGTCCCTGGACGTTTCTGTGCCCCAGGCTGTATACGGCGTTGCCAAACGGGTTGCCAGGTGCGGGGTCACCCTCCGGGGTCAGCCTCAGGATCTTCCCGCCCAGGGCGTTGGGGTCCTGCGGCTGTTCCCGGCGCTGGGAGTCGCCCGTGCCCACATACAGGAACCCGTCCGGGCCGAACCGGATCCGGCCGCCGTTATGCGTCGATGCCTTCGGTATTCCGGTAAAGACCACCTCGGGGTCGCCGAAGGCCAGGGATCCATCAGGCTTTTCTGTCAGCTCCAGCCGGGCAATGCGGTTGTCCTGAGCGGACGTGAAATACACGTAGAGGTACTTGTCGGCCGGGAAGCCAGGGGAGAGGGCAAGTCCCAGCAGGCCTCCTTCGCCGTCTGGAGCGACGCCGGGGACCTGGCCGAGGGTGGTCGCCTGGCCATCGCGGACAGCCTTCAGCAGGGCAGTGTCACGTTCGGAAATGATCGCCGTCCCGTCCGGCAGGAAAACTGCGGCCCAGGGAATGTGGAGCTGCAGATCGAGCCGTTTGACGACGTGCGGCGGCGCGGCTCTTTCGGGCCCGGTGCCGGTGCCGGTGCCGGTGACGCTGCCGGTGGGAGCGTTGCTGCCGTCCCCTGTGCAGCCCGCCAGCATCAGCGCCAGGCACAATGCGACGGCCCGGAAGGGCGCCCGGGCCGGGTCAGGAACGTGTGCGCCGGGGGGCCCGGAAACCGGCCGCTTCCGCATGGGCCGCCGACTCGAACCAGACGTCGGCTTTCGCCTGCTCATAGTCAGCGTGTCCCTCCTCGTAGTAGACCATCGTTGCGGCGTCGCCCTTAACTGCGAAGTCCGTAGGGCCACCGCCGTCCCGGCCGGCGGATGCCGAACCGGCGCCGTACGGCTGGTCTGCCGCCAGGTGCCCCGCCGGTTCCGGCGCTGCCTCGAAGTCCGTTGAGATTGCGGGCTCCCACCCCTGTGCGGGTTCCGCAACCGGCGCGGAGCCAGGGGGTGTCCCGTCCCTGGCTGCATCGGCGAATTCCGCGTCCGCGTCCGCTTCGGTTTCGGCGGCCTCGGCAGCGGCTGTTTCGGCACCGGGCATCGTGGGGGAGTGAGGGGCGGTGTATTCCGCGTGATGGATGTATTCGGTGTTTTGGGCCGGCGGCTCTTCGGGCCGCGGGGTGGCCGGCGTCGCGGTGGACCCCTCGTCTGCGGGCCGGTGGCTGGCGGTGGCTTGAGGTAACGCACCTGCCTCTGACCACTGGGTCTCCCACTCGTCTTCGTCAGCCTGGCGGCTTAGGGACTCAGCGCTGCCGCCCGGTTCCTGCACCGGAGCGGGCGCCGGCGCCTCCTCGCGGGAAAGCGGTGCCGCGGCAGGCGGTTCGGCGGCCGACGGCGCGGCAGCCGGCGGTTCGGCGGGGGCTGGCGCTTCCTCGGCAGAGAGGGGTTCGTCTGCGGCAACAACCACGGCATCCGGTTCACCAGCGGAGTCCGCCGCGGCATCAGCGCTCGGGGCCGCAATTCCCGGAGACGCACTGCCGGGTGAACCGGCAACCCGTGAACCCTCTTCCTGCCCGGCGTGGGATTCCGGTGCAATATCGGTGTCCTTCGAAACTCCGGCTGCCTCGGGTTCAGCCGTGTTGGACCGCTCGGGTGCCTCGTCCGCCGTCGTCGGGGGTGCCGGCTCAGCAGCGCCGAAGCCGGCCGCGCCGGGGATGCCTGCCGTGCCGGCGGCTTCCGCAGAAGCTGCTGCACTTCCGCCGGCGAGGCCGCCGTCCCTCCGGACCGGTGTGGAGTCACCTGCGCTTGAGGAGTTGCTGCGGTTCAGCAGCCACCACACAACGCCCACGATCAGCACAATGAGGATAATCCAGAAGACAAAATCCATAACAGGGCCCTTCAGTCCGGATGGCATGGTTGCCGTTCCCTGACCGTACGTCGGGGCTGATGTGACTGTCTAGGTTTCGTGGGGCCCGCGGGGCGGTCCAACACCCGGACGGTCTCAGAATTTGAGACGAGAGTCCACTATTTGATCGAAATATTCCTGAAAACGGGCCAAACGGGCCGTTCGAGTCGTTGGCGTCCCGATCGGAGTCATAGACTTTGACCCATGAGTGAGGACACCCAAACAGCAACCGAGAACAAGCCTGACATCAAGCCCCGCAGCCGGGTTGTCACCGACGGGATCCACGCCGCCCCCGCGCGCGGCATGTTCCGCGCAGTCGGTATGGGCGATGACGACTTCGCGAAGCCCCAGATCGGCGTCGCGAGTTCCTGGAATGAAATCACTCCCTGCAACCTCTCCCTGAACCGGCTGGCCCAGGGCGCCAAGGAAGGCGTCCACGCAGGCGGCGGGTTCCCCATGCAGTTCGGCACCATCTCCGTCTCCGACGGCATCTCCATGGGCCACGAAGGCATGCACTTCTCGCTGGTATCCCGCGAAGTCATCGCCGACTCCGTCGAAACCGTCATGCAGGCCGAGCGGATCGACGGCTCGGTCCTCCTGGCCGGCTGTGACAAGTCCCTCCCGGGCATGCTCATGGCCGCCGCCCGCCTGGACCTTGCCAGCGTCTTCCTCTATGCCGGCTCCATCATGCCGGGCTGGGTCAAGCTCGAGGACGGCTCCGAAAAGGAAGTCACCCTCATTGACGCCTTCGAAGCCGTCGGTGCCTGTGCGGCCGGCAAGATGAGCCTCGGAGACCTGGATCGCATCGAAAGGGCCATCTGCCCGGGTGAAGGCGCCTGCGGCGGTATGTACACGGCCAACACCATGGCCTGCATCGGCGAGGCGTTGGGTATGTCACTGCCCGGCTCCGCAGCTCCGCCCTCGGCAGACCGCCGTCGTGATGAATTTGCCCGCAAGTCCGGCGAAGCAGTGGTTAACCTGCTCCGCCTCGGCATCACCGCCCGGGACATCATGACCAAGAAGGCGTTCGAGAACGCCATCGCCGTCACCATGGCCTTCGGTGGTTCCACCAACGCCGTCCTGCACCTGCTGGCCATCGCCCGCGAGGCCGAGGTCGAGCTCAACCTCGAGGACTTCAACCGGATCGGCGACAAGATCCCGCACCTGGGCGACCTGAAGCCCTTCGGCCGCTACGTGATGACGGACGTCGATAAGATCGGCGGCGTGCCGGTCATCATGCGCGCACTCCTCGACGCCGGCCTGCTGCACGGCGACTGCCTCACCGTCACCGGCAAGACCGTTGCGGAAAACCTCGCGGCCATCAACCCGCCGGACCTCGATGGCAAGATCCTGCGGGCCCTGGACAACCCGATCCACAAGACCGGCGGCATCACCATCCTGCACGGTTCAATGGCTCCGGAAGGCGCTGTTGTCAAGAGCGCCGGCTTCGACGCCGACGTCTTTGAAGGCACCGCGCGCGTGTTCGAACGCGAACAGGGCGCCCTGGATGCCCTGGACAAGGGCGGGATCAAGGCGGGCGACGTTGTGGTCATCCGCTACGAGGGCCCCAAGGGCGGTCCCGGCATGCGCG
>DIZT01000206.1:5644-9383 GCA_002427975.1 Micrococcaceae bacterium UBA6021
CGTCCTGCTGCTCACCGATGGCCGATTCTCCGGCGGCACCACGGGCCTGTGCATCGGCCACGTTGCGCCGGAAGCCGTCGACGGCGGCCCCATCGCCTTCGTCAAGGACGGCGACAAGATCCGCGTGGACATCGCGGCGCGCAGCTTCGACCTCCTGGTGGATGAGGCCGAGCTCGAATCCCGCAAGATCGGCTGGGAGCCCCTCCCGGTCAAGTTCACCAAGGGTGTGCTCGCCAAGTACGCCAAGCTGGTCCACAGCGCCTCCACCGGCGCATACTGCGGGTAGTACCCCGCGGCCGGTGGCTGGACCCAACTGACTCGCAGATAACGTCGTCAAAAGCCCTTTTGGGTGCGTTAACTGCGAGTCAGTTGGGGAGGCTGCCAATTGGTGGACAATGGTGTCCACACTGTGAGATGCGCACAGTCCTCGTTGACAGGCATCTCACGCAGAGGGAAAACTGAACGCATGATCGCATTCGTTACCGTCGGCGCCGTCGTCGTCCTTACCAAGCGCGTGGCTACTTAGCCCGACTGGTAACGAACCGTCACGCGCAACCCCTCGAAAAGCCGCCAGGCTGAGGGGTTTTTTTATTTCCCGCATTTCCAAGACACAGATGATCCACAAAGGAAGAGTCCGATGAGCAAAGGATCGCCGATCAGCCCCGCGCTGATGGCTACAAAGTCCGCTGGAGCCCCCAAGGCTCCGGAACGCGCCGACCGAACGGCTGACCACGCCGCCGTCGTCGCTGATCTTGCCGCTGTCTCTCCTGTCCTTGGGCCGAACAACGTTGTACCCCCAACGGTGATGACCGGCTCAGAAGCTATTGTCCGCTCGCTCGAAGAACTCGGCGTCGACGATATTTTTGGTTTGCCTGGTGGCGCGATCCTGCCTACCTATGACCCCTTGATGGCCTCCAGGATGAATCACATCCTGGTCCGTCACGAACAGGGAGCCGGCCACGCCGCGCAAGGCTATGCCATGGTTACCGGCCGGGTGGGCGTGTGTATCGCCACCTCGGGCCCCGGTGCCACCAACCTCGTTACCGCCATCATGGATGCCCACATGGACTCCGTGCCCCTGGTGGCCATCACCGGCCAGGTATCCAGCGGTGTAATCGGTACCGATGCATTCCAGGAAGCCGACATTGTTGGCATCACCATGCCGATCACCAAGCACTCGTTCCTGGTGACCGACCCCAACGACATCCCGCATGTCATGGCGGAGGCCTTCCACCTGGCCTCCACCGGACGCCCCGGTCCCGTGCTCGTGGACATCGCCAAGGACGCCCAGCAGGGTCAGATGACCTTCTCCTGGCCGCCGAAGATCGACCTCCCCGGCTACCGCCCGGTGACGCGGGGCCACAACAAGCAAGTCCGCGAAGCAGCCAGGCTGATCGCTGCGGCCACCAAACCTGTGCTCTACGTAGGCGGCGGCGTGGTGAAGGCTCATGCCGCCGCGGAACTCCGCGAGCTGGCTGAACTGACCGGCGCCCCCGTGGTCACCACCCTGATGGCACGCGGTGTCTTCCCCGATTCCCACCCGCAGCACGTGGGCATGCCGGGCATGCACGGCACCGTTTCTGCCGTGACGGCGCTGCAGCAGTCCGATCTGCTCATCACGCTCGGAGCCCGCTTCGATGACCGGGTGACAGGCATCCTGAAGTCCTTCGCGCCGCACGCCAAGGTGATCCACGCGGATATTGATCCCGCCGAAATCTCCAAGAACCGCGCGGCGGACGTGCCCATCGTGGGATCCGTCAAGGAAATCATCCCCGAACTGACCGAGGCGGTCCGCTCACAGTTCGAATCCGCCGGCACTCCGGACCTCACCACGTGGTGGGCATTCCTTAACAACCTCAAGGAAACCTACCCGCTGGGCTGGACCGAGCCGGAGGACGGGCTCAGCGCCCCGCAGCGCGTCATCGAACGCATCGGCGCTTTGACGGGCCCTGAAGCCATCTATGTTGCCGGCGTTGGCCAGCACCAGATGTGGGCGGCGCAGTTCATCAAATACGAGCGCCCGCACGCCTGGCTGAACTCAGGCGGCGCCGGCACCATGGGCTATGCCGTACCGGCTGCCATGGGCGCCAAGGTGGGGGCACCGGACCGCGTGGTCTGGGCCATCGACGGCGACGGCTGCTTCCAGATGACCAACCAGGAACTGGCCACCTGCGCCATCAACAAGATTCCCATCAAGGTTGCCATCATCAACAACTCATCGCTGGGAATGGTGCGCCAGTGGCAGACCCTTTTCTACGAGGGCCGCTACTCCAACACTGACCTGAACACCGGCCACGAGACCGTCCGGATCCCCGACTTCGTCAAGCTGGCCGATGCGTACGGCTGTGCTTCCTTCCGCTGCGAGCGGGACGAGGATATTGATGCCACCATCCAGAAGGCCCTCGAAATCAATGACCGCCCGGTGGTCATCGATTTCGTGGTGAGCCCCGACTCCATGGTGTGGCCGATGGTGCCCGCCGGCGTGAGCAACGACCAGATCCAGGTTGCCCGCAACATGACCCCGGAATGGGAAGAGGAGGACTGAAAATGACCCGCCACACACTGTCCGTTCTGGTCGAAGACAAGCCCGGAGTACTGACCCGCGTCGCGAGCCTGTTCGCCCGACGCGCCTTTAACATCAACTCCCTGGCCGTGGGCCCGACGGAAGTTCCGGGCATGTCCCGGATGACCGTCGTCGTCGACGCCGACGGTGACCTTATTGAACAGGTCACCAAACAGCTCAACAAACTGGTCAACGTGATCAAGATTGTTGAGCTCACCCCCGAATCTTCCGTACAGCGAGACCACATCCTGGTCAAGGTACGTGCGGATGCCGCAACACGTCTGCAGGTGACCCAGGCTGCAGACCTGTTCCGCGCTTCAGTGGTTGACGTCTCCACAGACTCCGTGGTCATTGAAGCAACAGGCCATCCCGAAAAGCTCACGGCGCTGCTCTCAGTGCTGGAGCCCTTCGGCATCCGCGAAATTGTGCAGTCCGGCACCCTGGCCGTTGGACGGGGATCCCGCTCCATGAGTGACAGGGCTTTGCGCAGCGCTTAGTAAGGCGGGGCGCGGCCCCACCGCGGCGCAATGCCCGTGCAGTACAGCAACACCACAGACGAAGTACCCAGTGAATCCACTCAAGAGGAGTTACCCAAGTGACTGAAATGTTCTACGACGACGACGCCGACCTGTCGATCATCCAGGGTCGCAAGGTTGCCATTGTCGGCTATGGCTCCCAGGGCCACGCCCACGCGCTGAACCTGCGCGACTCCGGCGTCGAAGTTGTCATCGCCCTCAAGGAAGGCTCGAAGTCGATCGCCAAGGCCGAAGAAGCCGGCTTCAAGGCCCTCAGCGTTGCAGACGCCGCCGAATGGGCCGACGTCATCATGATCCTCGCTCCGGACCAGTACCAGCGCTCGATCTACAACGACTCCATCAAGGGCAAGCTGACCCCCGGCAAGGCACTGGCCTTCGCCCACGGCTTCAACATCCGCTTCGGCTACATCGAGGCACCGGAGGGCGTTGACGTCATCCTGATCGCCCCGAAGGCTCCGGGCCACACCGTACGGCGCGAATTCGAAGCCGGCCGTGGCATCCCGGACATCATCGCCGTTGAACAGGACGCCACCGGCGCAGCCTGGGACCTGGCCAAGTCCTACGCCAAGGCCATCGGCGGCACCCGCGCCGGCGTCATCAAGACGACCTTCACCGAGGAGACCGAGACCGACCTGTTCGG
>DIZT01000176.1 GCA_002427975.1 Micrococcaceae bacterium UBA6021
TCGTTCGTCGAGACCCGGGCATTAGCTTTGCGGTTTGGCCGTGTCTCGCAGGGGCGTTTGTTTGCCTATTGTACGGCTTTTATTTCTTGCTCCGGCTTGTGTCTCATGTCAGATTTGTCCCGTGATCCTGCATTCCTTCAGCTCGGTTGGATGGGAAGGGTGGGGGCTGTCCGGCAGACCGCTGATCCGGGATGCCATGCCGGTCCTCGTCGATGATGATCTCTGCTTGGAAGATGCTGATGGCCCGCGGCCGACGGTGGCGATGAACCGCTGGCTTCGAGAACTCCCCGTCAGCGGGGCGCCATCGCCGAAGTCGTGGCTTACCTATGCGCAGGCGCTCAAGGCCTGGGCGGAGTTCCTTGATGACCGAGGTGTTCCGGTGTTCGCCGACCGGGACCGGCTTCGTGCGGCGTTGTCCATGTACGCCGAGTACAGGCTCTCGGGTCCGCTGGAGGTACGGCTAAGCCCGTCGAGTTGGAACCTGGCGGTGAGGACGCTTTCGGCGTTCTACCGGTGGGCGGTGGAGAACGGGCACGCTGCAGCGGTCCCGTTCTCATATGTTCAGCAGGCGGTAACTCGCCCGGACGGGGCCCGGATCGAGGTGGACAGGAATCTCGCTTCCGTTCGCACCGGCAATGCCCACGCCAGCCGGAAGTACTTGGAGAGGCCGTTCGCCGGGCTACTGATGCACGCCCTGGCTGGCAACGATCCGGCGGGAGAACGGGACGATGGGTTCCGGGGGCGCGAGACAGGCCGCAATGCCGCCATGATCGGTCTTGCGCTCTCCAGCGGGCTGCGTCTGCAGGAGTTCAGGCATCTGACGGTATATGAGGTGCCGCCGTTGCCGCGCCGCCGAACGGTGGTGCCGGTTCCGATGGTCCTTGCTCCTCCGACGACCAAAGGCAGGAGGGGCCGCTCGACCTGGATCGACTACGACGATTTGGCTCGGGTCCATGACTATATCGGCTGGGAACGCGCGGCAGCGACGCCCGGATCGCGCTGGCGGCCCCCTGATCCGCTGATCGTCGAGGAACCTACGCACGACGGTGCGCTCATCAACGGAACCCGCCGCCGCTGGCATGCTCTTACGCCGGGCGAGCGGCTGCGCCTGGTGGCACCGGGCGGTGGTAGCGCGCTGCTGGCGGTGCAGACCGACGGGAGGCCCTTCGTGGACTGGGCGACGGTGCTGCGCCGGACCGCGAAGCGAGTCCGGGACCGCTTCGAGCCTTCCTTTCCGCACGTCCATCCGCATGTCACCCGGCACTCTTTCGCGATGGCGACCATGGAGCGGCTGGTCCGCGGCTATTACCAGCAGGCCGCGCAACTGGCGATCGATGCCGACGGCAACGACGCCTTGGCTCTTTACCTCACCAAGGCCGATCCGCTGCTGATCCTGCGAGACCTGCTGGGCCACGCCAGCGCGGCCACGACCCAGGCGTATCTGCATTTGCTCGACACCCAACGGATCTACAAGGACGCGTATGAAACCGCGGGGGCGCTGCTCGCCGGACCGGAAGTCGTCGCTGAGTTCGAAGGAGAGATCTGATGCCGGCCGAGATCCTGCAACCGTTGGCTGTCCGGTTCACTCTCCCTGGCGGCGTCGTCCACCTCGGCGCCCTCCACGACCTCCCCGACCCGAGCCTGGCTGCGGATCTGGCTGCCGGGCTGGCGGCGGCCACACACCCGCACGGACCGATCCGGACCCGCTCGGTGGCCCAGCAGTACATGACGACAATGCGCCGGATGGCCCGTGACCTTGACAAGCTGGGCGTCGCCGGCAGTCTTGCGGATCTGTCCACGGCGACCTTGGTTCGGTACTGGCTGACCTGTGACTACCACCGAGAGCGGCGGATCCGGGCAGTGCTGAGGGCCTTCCAGGAAGCCTGCGGAGGGTTGGAGCACGGGATCCGTGTCCACCTGGCAGGACGGCGGATCAACCAAGCGACGAAGAGCCAACCGAACGTGCCTTACAGCGATGGCGAATGGCGACGATTGGAGGCTGAGTGCATCGAGCGGATCGCAGAAGCCCACCGGGCACACCGGCAAGCCTTGGTCGCGGCCACACGGGGAACCGACCCGTCGATGCGCGGCGCCACCGGGGACAACCTGTCGTGGCTCTGGCTTCACGCCGGTCCTATCGCGGCCCGGGCAACCGCCGAGCGGCTCGATGCCGGGCAAAGCACTGTCGATCCCGCACAGATCGCACAGCTGGAAGCCGCGCTCTTCCCGGCCACGGATACGGCGTTGGCCTATCTCACCCTCTTCGCGATGCGCACCGGGATCGTGCCTGACGGCATTGACGGCCTGAAACTCGCGGACATCACCCGGACGTCGAGGAGCACGGTCCTGCTCTCCTACCGCAAAGGACGCACCGGGAATGAGGCGCTCAACCTGCCCCGGGACGCAGTGCGGCTGCTGGACCGCTGGCTGGAGCACTCGGTTCCTTTGCGCGAGCACGCCGGGGAGCTATCGGAAAAGCTGTGGCTCCACCTCGGCCCCGGGCGTGGCGGCTTGGGGATCCGTCCGCCGAAGGTCTTCTCCGACCCGCGCGCCCAGGCCCGGCGCCGCAAATGGATTGAGTCATCCGGCCTGCTGGACGATGGCGGAGAGCCGTTCCCGCTCCACGGCGGGCGGATCCCGGCTACCTACCACCAGCGGCGCGACCGCAAAATGTGGACGGGGCGCGCGACGATCGATCCGAACCACAGTGCCAGGGTCGAGGGCGATCACTACCTCAGCTCCCACACTCCCGCCCAGCTGGACGCCTTGGACGGGATCATTGAACAGGCGCAGGGCGACATCCGCCGCAAGGCCGGTCCGCCGGTCATCACCCGTGATGAGGATGCTGCGGCGTTCGCCGCGGCATTCCCTGGTCTGGTCGGAGACGCAGGCCTGAACACAGAGGGCATCCAAGCGCTCCTTTCCGGCGAGCAGGACGTGTTCGTTGCCGCGTGCGTGAGCCCTCTCGACAGCCCGCACGCACCCGCAGGCACCCTTTGTCCGGCCCGCCCGTGGGTCTGCCTGCTGTGTCCACTCGCTGCGTTCGCTCCACGCCACCTGCCCAACCTGTTCCGGCTCAAGGAGTACTTCGCCCGGCAGTCCCGGCACATGACCAGCGCCCAGTTCCTGCAGGTCTTCGGCCCCTATTCGATCCGGCTGGACGAGGACATCCTGCCCCGCTTCGGCAACGCCGCCATCGACGCCGCCGCCCGGCAAGCCGCCGAACCCGCTCCTTTCCTGCCCCTGCACCCGGAGGAACAATCCAAGTGACAACCAGTCCTTCTGCCGTCCCGGGCCCTGCACGGCGCCACCCGTTCCACGCGATGCCGGTGATCGAGACCGCGGGCCTGCGGCGTGAGCCCGGAAGCCCGCGACCCGTCTTCGACCAGGACGTCTGGGATCTCACCGGTCTCGCCGACGCCCCGGTTGTCATGGGCACGCACCGCAAGATTCTGGACTTCACCGCCATCATCAACCCGCGATGGCGGCAGGTAGCCCGCGAGTACCTGATGGCCCGGCTGGCTCCGCTGCATCCGGACGTGGCCACCCTCCCGCGGGCGTTCCGTGTCCCGCTGAACCCGAACTCGCTCTGGAAGGAGCTCAAGCACTTGGCCCTGTGGTTCAATCACCTCAACGCAGCCGGTGTCACGGCGCTGGAACAGGTCCGCCAGCACCACTGCGATGCCTACCTGGCCACGGCATCGCGGAGCATCACCGATCCTGACCGGCCCCTCTCACCTGCCACTACGGCAGCGATGGTGCGCGCCCCGCAGTTCCTCGCCCTTTATACGGAGATCCTCACCGACAGCTACCGGCCCGACTTCACCCCATGGTCCGGTCACAGCGCGGACGAGGTCGCCGGATATGTTCGCGCCGGCGAGAACCGCGTACCGCCTGTCCCGGACACGCAGCTGCGGCCCCTGCTGGCCGACTGCCTCTACCTGGTGGAGACGATCGCTCCGCCGCTGGCCAGCGAAGCGGCGAGGGCCAAGGCGGCCGACCAGCGGGACGCCGCCTCGCGACGAGGCCTGCCCACCGGGGAGATCAGCCGCCTGCGCGAAGCCATCGAGCAGCACGGCGAGGCCGGGATCCCCGCCCCGCGGACCACGACGGCCGCCGTCACCCGGAGGCTCAAGCACGGATGGGAACCGGACGATCNNCTCCTGCACCTGGGCTGGCACCCGTACGTCGTCGGGAACGCAGGAGCGATGGGCCACCGCCGGGACCTGGAGTCCCTCCGCCCCGAACTGGAACGCTGGGTCAGGCAGTGTGGCCTCCAACATCCCTGGTGCCGCGATGCAGTCCACGTTCCCCGGCACAGTGACGGCGAGCCGGTCCCCTGGGCGACTCCGATGGCCCGGCACCAACTCGACGCCACGATTTACGCAGTAACCTCGGCCGCCTACATCCTCACCTCAGCATTGTCCGGCATGCGCGCCTCGGAGCTGGCCGAACTGACCAGCGGATGCCGACGGCAAGAAGAACGAGCCGGCGGCCGAACTCGGTACCGCGTCCTCTCCCGGCGCCACAAGGGCGAAACCTTCGGAGGAAAAGAGGACTCGTGGGTCGTCATCGAAGACGTCCACTGCGCCATCGCCGCCGCCGAAACCCTCACCGGAACCCCTCCGGGCGANNCCGGGGGAGCCGCTATTCGCCAAGGCATCCAACAACAGCGGATCCCGCTACACGGCCCTGCGTTCATTCGTGAACAGCGAGAACGGCCAACGGCTCGGACTGGAGCCGCTGCCCGACGGCCCGGTCAACCCAAGAGCACTGCGACGGACGCTCGCGATGGCGATCGCCCACCGCCCACATGGTCTCATGGCCGCGAAACTGCACCTCAAACACGTCAGCGTCGCCACCACTGAGGGCTACACCGCACGCCCCGGCGGACACCAAGCGGCCTTCGCCGCAGAAGTCGCCGCAGAGGAAGAGGCCGAACACCTCCGGCTGACCATAGCGGCCTACGAGGACTACCAGCGCGGCGTCCTGCCCTCCGGCGCTGGCGCCCGCGACCTCATCACTACCTTCAAAACCGTCGACCAAATCCTGGAACAGCACCAAGCCGGCCCGGTCACCGTCATCGACGACCGCCGTGTCGAGCGGATCCTGAAGACCAAGGCAAAGACCCTGCACCTAGGCGTCGGCAACTACTGCTGGTTCTCCGACCCGCGAAAGGCGCTCTGCCTGACACTCGCCGGCACCCCTGACGCTGAGGAACCTCTGCTCGGAATGTGCGACTCGACCCGCTGCCCCCAAGCCACCCACCACCCCCCGGCACCGGAACATCTGGGC
>DIZT01000039.1:0-1468 GCA_002427975.1 Micrococcaceae bacterium UBA6021
CGACTACTTCGATTCTAGCTTTGGGCGTCCAGACTAGGTGGATGACACCGTCGGTACCGAACCCGGGCTGTTACACCACGCTAATGGGCACTACTAACGGCAACCGCTCCTTTGCACTTGCGGAGAGCCTCGGGGCGAATCACGGCGTCTGGAAGTTCCGGCGAACGCGGGGTGGGTTTAGCCGCTAAAATCAGCGATGTGCGACAGGTCTTTAAACACGCGAAGGAAGTCGCCCGGATAGGACCTGCACAGAGTGATCACCTCCCCGCCCTGCGTGTTGGCCTTAGCGTCAGCGTCCCGCTACTGGTTCTGCTCGCCCTCGGACGGCCGGAGCTGAGCATCTATGCCGTCTTCGGCGGTTTCACCGCCATGTACGGTCGGAATGACACTTACCGCCCGCGGCTTACCCACCAGGGGCGCGCCGCGCTGCTTCTCACGTCCGGCCTTGCCGTCGGTGTCTTGCTCTCCGTAGCCAGGGCCCAGCCCTGGATGCTCGTCATCGTCGAGTCGTTGTTTGCCGTGGCAGGATCACTGGCCGCGGACAGGATGGGTCTCAGACCATCCGGGCCCTTCTACGCGATCTTCGCCCTCGGCGCCTGCGCATCGGTGCCGACAACGATCCCCTTCTGGCTGGCAGTAGGCATCTGCGCCGCCTCCGCAGCTTTTTCCATCGTGGTCGGCGTTTCAGGGTGGGTCCGGAACCGGACCTGGTCCCCGGCCCCGGCACCGGAGGCGATGACAGCGGATAGTGCCCGGTCCCGGGCCGTGCGGGTGCACGCGGCCCGATACCTTATCGCTGTCGTCATTGCCGGAACGCTGGGTGTTCTCGGCGGCGCCGGACACGCCAACTGGACGATGGCCGCGGCTGCTGTGCCCCTGGCTGCAACGAACATGAAGAGTCGTATCCTCCGCGGCATCCACCGGGTGATTGGAACCCTGGCGGGAATCCTCCTCACAGCCGTCATCCTCTTACCCGAGTTTGACCGGACGACACTGACAGTGCTGCTCATGGTCCTGCTCTTCCCCACCGAACTTTTCATGATGCGCCACTACGGACTCGCGATGATGTTCTTCACCCCCGCCATCCTGCTCATGAGCCAACTCGCCTATCCGATCAGCCGGCACGTCCTCGTGACCGACCGGGCAATCGAAACACTCGTCGGAGCTTCCATTGGAATGGCGGTAGCCATTCTCGTCCGCGAACCAAAGATCGGACCCCGAGATTAAAACCCGCACCTGGTCATTTCCATGGTCATCCGGCGCTCCATCAGCGAGCTCCGGCTTGCTGCCTTATCGGTGCCATCGCGCAGGGCTCCTGTCCGGGTCCGGTTCCCCCAAGATGCCGGCCCAGTAAGGGTCTGTCACCAATGATGCGGCGTCGTCTGCCGGCGACCCCGCCCGGACCGCGTGGAACTTAAAGCGTTCCGGCGCGTGTCCCACGGTTTGCTACTGATAGTCGAAGCAGGCC
>DIZT01000039.1:1493-2840 GCA_002427975.1 Micrococcaceae bacterium UBA6021
GGCCCAGTCCGCGGGATTGCCCGGAGGCGGGATCCCCGTGGGCTTCGCACCGCGCCCGGCCAGTCTGGAACGCGGCAGCATTGTGGAAACCGGGTGCGGATGCTAAGTCTTGAGAGTCGAACACCCCGCAGGGCAATCAGCAATCCGCGTCTTCGAAGGACACCCAAGGAGAGTCATGACTGAACACACCGACGAAGGACTTGTTTTGGATCAGTGGAGCCGCCGGCTGACGCAGGCGCTTCAGATCCTGGATTTCGAAGTGGACCAGAAGCTTGTCCTGGAACTGACCGAACAGTCCCGGTCCGTGAGCCCCTCTGCAGGTGCGGTCAGTGCCCTGATTGTCGGTTACGCGGCGGGCCTGGCCGCCAAGGTCGGGAAGACCGAATCTTCCGCAGCTGTGCGATCGGCCGCGGAAGTGGCTCTCCAGCTGTGCCGGGACGGGGCAGAGGGCGGCCCCGATGCGCAAGGCTGGACCAATTCGGGGCAGTAGTCCCTCAGCCCGGCATGCCGCAGGCCTGGGGGCCGGCGCACCGCACAACGGGGCGGCCCCAAAGCGACTGGCTCAGTCCCGGGCGGGTTCCAGCCGCACCAGCACTGCTTTTGAAACGGGAGTGTTGCTGCCCTCGGCCACATGGCTCAAGGGCACGAGCACGTTGGCTTCCGGATAGTAGGCCGCGGCGCAACCACGCGAGGTGGGGTAGGAAACGATCCGGAATTTCCGCAGCACCCGATCCATGCCGTCCCGATATTCTCCCCGGACGTCCACGAGCTGACCGTCCGTCAGACCGAGCTCGGCCAGGTCCTCGGGATTCACAAAGACAACATGCCGGCCTTTCTTGATTCCCCGGTAGCGGTCGTTGTGCCCGTAAATGGTCGTGTTGAACTGGTCGTGGGAGCGAAGGGTTTGCAGCAGCAGGGTACCTGTCTGCCGTTCCACGTGCTCGAGTTCGTTTACGGTCAGCACGGCCTTACCCGTCGGCGTATGGAACGTCCGTGAGTCCCGCGGTCCGTTGGGGAGGACGAAGCCTTCCTTCCGGCGAACCTTGGCGTTGTAATCCTCACACCCTTCCACCACACGGGAGATGTGGTCCCGGATCAGATCATAGTTACGTTCGAAACCGGCCCAGTCCGCGCTGATTTTATCTTCCAGGACCACGCCCGCGAGACGGCTGATGATCGCGATTTCGGAGAGCAGGTTCGTCGAAACCGGTTCCACCTTTCCCCAGGAGGCATGCACCGCGCACACCGTGTCCTCGACCGAAACGAACTGCGGGCCCGTCGCCTGAACGTCGATTTCAGTGCGTCCCATCGTGGGCAGGATCAGTGCTTCGGCCCCGGTGACGGTGT
>DIZT01000301.1:0-405 GCA_002427975.1 Micrococcaceae bacterium UBA6021
AACAGGAACTGGCTCAATGTGGGCGGCTTGACCGCCCAGCCCTCGGAATTCGCCAAGCTCGCACTGATCATCTGGGCTGCCGCCATCCTGGCCCGGAAACAGCCCCTCCTCGGGCGCTGGCAACATGCCGTCATCCCGTTGCTGCCTGTGGGAGGGGCCATCATGGCTGTCGTCGCGCTGGGGCATGACCTGGGCACCACCTTGATCATCATGATGATCCTCGCGGCGACCATGTTCTTCGGCGGCGTCCGGATGAAGGTCTTCACGGCGGCCGCGGCAGCCTGCACCGTGGCTGCGCTGGTGCTCGCAGCAACCAGCGGAAACCGCATGGGGCGGATATCGTCGTGGCTTGGCATGGGGTCCGCCGAGGACTCGCAGGGCCTCGGCTATCAGGCCTTGAACGGC
>DIZT01000301.1:470-4783 GCA_002427975.1 Micrococcaceae bacterium UBA6021
GCCCATAACGACTTCATTTTCACCATCCTCGGAGAGGAGCTCGGCCTCGCGGGCACACTCCTGGTCCTGGGGCTCTTCGCCGTCCTGGCCATCGCCGTGTTCAAGACCATTGCCCGGACACAGGACGTGTTTTCCCGGATCGTGGCCTGCAGCGTCATTACCTGGATTCTCGGACAGGCCATCATCAACATCGCCATGGTCAGCGGCCTGCTGCCGGTCATCGGCGTTCCGCTGCCGTTTATTTCCTACGGCGGCTCGGCAATGGTCTCTTCCCTCGCCGGCATCGGGATGATCCTTGCCGTCACCCGCCGGCCGTCGGCGGCTCCTGGCGAGGCACCTGCCCGTACGCGGCGCCCGAATCGGCAGGCGCAGCCCGCATCAGCAGGCCCACGCCGCCCGTAAACGTGGTGGTGTGGAACGTAGGCCCGCGGGCCACCTCGGTGAAATTCCATCGCCGGTGCAGCTCGATCGATACCAGGTTCCGGGCGTTGACCACATACCAGGCATCCGCGGCCCGGGCCCAGATCCACTGCAGCCGGGCCGTCGTCAGCGCGGCACCCACCCCGCGCCTTCGCCACGCGGACAGGACCGTCACCCCGCCCAGGTAGTGCCCCGAAGGTGCGGGCCCGTCGTCGTAATCCCAGAAGTGCGTCTTGCCCCACCCGACAACTTCCCCATTGACGCTGGCCACCGCAACGTACCTTTCCGGATCCCTGACTGCGGCGTCCAGGGCGGCGGGGCCGGGCTGGCTCGGGCGGCTTTGCTGTTCGATCGAGATGATGGCGGCGACGTCCCCGAGGCTCGCCGGACTAACGTCCACGACGGCGGCCGGATCGTTCCGCCGTGCGTCCCCGAAGTCGAATTCCGCAAACCCGTTCACGTCCATCCGGACAGTCAACCCCATGGGGCGGGCCGGGCCCATCCACGCCGAGGGGACACGCGGTGAGGTGACCAGATTTGTCTATCGATGTGACCCACCGATAGCGTGAAGCCTGATCGCATGGGGGATCACTGCTAACCGACGGAGGCCGCATTGGCTCTCACTGATTATGTCCTGGCATTGGGCGCGCTGCTGGGCACCCTGCTGATTCCGTTTTGTGCGATGTACGAGGTGTTGCGCCGTAAGCGACGCGCAGTGCGAGTGGCCGCCACGAGGAGCAACCGCAGCTAACCATGGCGTACATCGATATCAACCCGCATAAGGGCCGCCCCAAGTGGCAGGCCTACGCCGTGCTCGCGGTCCTTCTGATCCTTACCGCCGGCGTGGTCCTTGCCGCCCTGGACGTGGGCTGAGCCCGCCTTTCTGCCCCAGCGCCTAGACTTACTGATTGAATCAGTCCGCAAAGTGCCGCAGAACCTTGTGCCGAAAGTCCTGGGGAGATAGACATGCCCGATCCGGCGGATCAGAACGCACGCCCCGTTGCAGATGATGCAGGGCAACCGCAACCGCCCCGACGACGCCGCGACCTCCGTCGTGCCGACGGCGCGCTGCCGGATGCCCGGACAGGAACCATGCCAGCAGTAACTCCCGATCTTTCCAGCACCCCCGACGCCGGCACTCCGGTACCGCGCCGCAGTTCCTGGGCGGAGGCGGCGGCCGCCGCGGACGGCGCCAACCCCATCACGCACGTTCCGGCGCCCACCCGCCGGCCCGCCAGGCCGCCGGTCACCCCGCAGCCGCAGGTGACCCCGCAGGCCGGGCAGCCGGCCGCGCCGGACTCCGGCACCCCCGCATTGGCGGACGACGGCGACCAGGCCGCGCCGCCGTCGTCGTACGTTCCGGAGGAAGCGCCGGACCCAGCGCCCGCGTTCCGGCGCATCCGGCCCACGGCGGCGGACGTCATTGCCGAGAGCCCCATGCCTGACTTCATCAGCTCCCCGGCGCTGTTCGTGCGCGAGCAGAAGCCCCGGCCGGTGGGCGGCGTCCGCGGCGCCCTGTTCGCGCTCACGGGCGGGGCCTGGAACCTGGGGCCCAGCGCCAAGCAGCGCGACGAAGACGAACTGGCCCGCCGCATCTCGCGCCAGCTGCAGGGCAGCTACAACACCGCGGTGCTGAGCCTCAAAGGCGGCATCGGCAAGACCTCCACCACGGTGGGCGTGGGCCTGACGCTGGCCGAATTCCGCGGCGACCCGCCGTGCGCCATCGATGCCAACCCGGACTCAGGGGACCTCGTGGAGCGCGCCCTCGGTGAGGGCATCTACCAGCAGGCAAGCCCGCGCACCATCACGGACCTGCTGACGAACATCGAATCCGTGGACTCCCTCACCGCGCTGGCCCGGTACATGCACCACGCCGGCCGGCTGCACCTGATCGCGGGGGAGCAGGACCCGGAGGTCTCCGACTCGCTCACGGCCGCCGAGTACCTGCGGATCCGCAAGCTCATCTCCAACTACTACTCCGTGGCCCTGACCGACTGCGGCACCGGCGTGACCCACCGTGCGATGAGCGGGATCCTGCAGTCGGCCGACAACCTGATCATCGCCGCCGGGTATGCGGTGAGCGGGGCCAAACGCGCCCGCAGCACCCTGCACTGGCTGGCGAGCCACGGATACGAGGACCTGGCCCGGAACGCCGTGGTGGTCATCACGGACAAGGACGAGGTCTCCTCCCGCGTGGACAAGGACGCCATCGAGGAACACCTCGCCGGGATCTGCCGCCAGCTCATCGCCGTCCCGCACGACCGCGGAGTGGCCGACGGCGACCTGGTCACCCTGGACGTGCTGAAGCCGGAGACACGGCGGGCGTACAAGGAAATCGCGGCGTCGATCGTGGACGGGTACCGGTAGCGCTTTCGTTCCCCCTTCCCTTCCCCAACTGGCTGGCATTTAACGTCGTCATTCGCGATTTTCACGACGTTAAGTGCGAGTCACCTGGGCGGGTACGTTCGAATCTTGAGTGAACGCACCTTGCCTTCTTTGGCTGATCCTGAGCATCGACCACTAGCGTCAGCGCATCAGCCATATGAAAGGTGCGTCAACGATGACCATTCTTGAATACATCTCGGGCCTGGCAATCATTCTCGGATCCCTCGTGGGCATTATGGGGCTCTCCGCCGCGGTCATGCGGCACCGGCAGCGCCACTGACCTCCTAGAAGTCCCGGTCCACTGCCGCTGCCTGGCGGCGCTGCCGCTCCAGCTACGTCTGTGTTTCCAGCCACCTTTGGAACGTCTGGCGTCCGACGGCGGATCCAGCCGCGGGGATAAGGTCACCGCGACGCATAGCCTGCCCCATGGCGCCGGGCACCGGGACATTCACGACCAGCTTCCGGTTTTCGGATTTTCGCAGGTACTCGCGGACGAGCTCTGCGAGCTGCTCACGCCGGGGTCCACCAAGATCAGCGACTCGTCCGCGGGGTCCCTGCTCCGCTGCCTCCACCAACGCCTCCGCCACTTCCCGCGCCGCGACCGGTTGCGTGATCATCTTCGGAACCAGGACCATAGGGCCAATTGATGTGGCGCTGATGGTCATCGGAACAAACTCGTGGAACTGAGTGGACCGCAGGATGGTCCATGGCACGTCTCCGTGCCGAACTGCATCCTCCTGCGCGAGCTTCCCGGCGTACAACCCCGAAACGGACTTATCGATGCCTACAATCGAGAGCGCAATATGGTGCCTTGACTGAACGGCTTTCTCAGCCGTAAGCAGGTTCCGCGTGGTGGTGGTGAAGAAGTCTACGGCCTTCCTCGTGGACAGGGTCCGGACTCCGGAAACATCAATAACAGTGTCCACGCCCTGGAGAGCTTCGCGCAGACCGCGGCCAGTCACCAGGTCCACGCCCTCTGATCGGGACAGGCTCGTGACGCGATGTCCGCGGTCCCTGGCAATGGAAACAACATAGCGGCCAACGGCCCCGGTACCTCCTGCAACGGCCATATCCATGCTCCAGATCCTACGTCCGGACCGGCCCCAAAAGTTCAACTGCGGTGCCCACATACGTTGACCGTCCCTACTGTCCGCGCCACCCCGCCGGTATTGTCTAGTCTTTGTCGGCGTGCGGGAGCTAGCGCGGGATGACCGGGTAGGCGTGGCCGCGGGCGGCAACCACAATGGCCAGCGAAACCAGCAATGGAATGGACGCCAGGATGGGGGTGCCCCAGCGAACTGAGTAGCAGTAGGTGTCGTTTTGAGAGCTCAGAACGACAGTTACTGCTACTCAGTTGGGGTGGGATGAGTGACTTCAGTTACCGGATGCTGGATTGGCGGCTGGAGCGACATAAACGGAACCGGATGTTGCGCATGTCACATTCGTTGCCTAGTCTGAATGAGGCTGCAGAGGCGCCGGAGTGCCCGTCGGAGAATGCGGCTATCCCA
>DIZT01000301.1:4821-7239 GCA_002427975.1 Micrococcaceae bacterium UBA6021
TAGAGGCGCGGCCCTTGGCCGGGACGTAGCGGCCGCCCTGGCTGCAGCGTCGCAGCCACGCAAGGAAGGCATGATCATCTTGTCCGATAAGCTCAGCATTCTTGTCCGTGTAGACCTCGACCACGCAAGGGCCCAGGTTCTCGCCAAAGGCCACGTCACCGTACACAGCATCCAAGCCCTCTACGTCGTGGTGAAACGCGCCAACGCCTTGAAGCACAACCTGGATCTGGAATTGGACGTGCGGAATGCCCGCGTTGATCCCGAAGCAATGCGGCAGCTGCACGCCTGCTCCGAGACCCATCACCTGCCCACCCGGATCGACCCGCAGCAGACTCCCTGCACGCTGAGCATCCTGCCGCCGCACCGGGCCACCGCCGGGTTCAGCCCGCTCGCAGCCTGAAGCGCGGCAGCCGAAACCGAGAATCAAGCAAGTCAACAGGATCAAGCTCTACCGACCGGCAACCGGCCAACCCGACGCCTACCCGTTGCTGACACCGGCTCTCACCCGGCCGATCCGCTGGGATCTGGTCGAACAGAACTATGACCAGATGATCAAGTACGCGACGGCGATCAAGCACGGCACTGCCTCGACTGAGGCGATCCTGCGCCGGTTCACTCGATCGGCGTCCCACCCCACTTATCAGGCGATGCTTGAAGTCGGACGCGCGCAGCGCACGATCTTCGTCACCAAATATCTGCGCCGGCGTGAACTCCAGCGCGAGATCACCGAAGGATTGAATGTTGTGGAAGCGTTCAACGGCGCCAACTCGGTGATCTACTACGGCAAGGGCGGGGAAATAGCGTCCAACCACAAGGAAGAGCAGGAAATGTCCGTGCTGGGCCTGCGGATCCTGCAGGCCGCATTGGTCTACGTGAACACGCTCATGCTTCAAGACGTCCTCGCCGAAAGCAAATGGGCAGGCACGCTCACCCCCGAAGACCGCCGCGGCCTCACGCCCCTGTTCTGGCAGCACGTGCTGCCCTACGGCGAAGTGAAACTCGATATGACGGCCCGCCTCAGTATCCGAACAACCACCACACCCGACAAACCGACAACCAATCCCGGCGACGGCAAGTAAGAGGACGAAGCAGGGCGCTGGTGACAGCACCGTTATCAGCGCCCCTTCATCCCTGGGTGCATGCCGACCAGGTCGCTCCCGGCAAGGCGCGAAAAGATTGACTCTGTGCACGTCAGACGGCGATCGTTCGGTTTATGCCCGTTAAGNNTTTTAGCCCGTTAAGAATCCGTCAAGAAAGTAGCCGGAACCGTTTCTGGAGCACTAAACGATGTTTGATGTAAGCGAGAGCATGCAGGGGACCGGATTCCCCTGCATGCGAAAAGACAAGGGGAGCATCGCCGAGGAGTCTGGGGCGGCGCTGGTTTTCCTTTTGGCTGGATGTAGCGGCTTTCTGCCGGTGATTAGCTTTGTTCGTTCGGCTGAGGAGATGTGGGAGCACCGGTGTGTTGAAGTGCTTAGAGAGGCGAATTCCTGGCCTCGGGAGGCGGCACGGAAAGCGGCTCCGACGGGGAATTCCCTTCTGCCGGCGGAGCGCTGGATGAGCCAGCTGGGGTCTGACGGCCCCAGTGGAGTCCAGTACATGGCACTGCCCGGTGCCGTGGCGGGGTATGGCGATCGCGGGGTGGAGGGCGCGGCATACGGTTCGCCTGGCGGCTACCTTTTCAGGGACAACTCTGGCGATGGCTGGTGGATTATCTTCCAACGCTCCGCGGACGATGTCTCTTCCCGTGCCCGGGTTCACGGGGATGTCCTGGCGTGCAGCGCCTCGCATGGCGAGGCGGTTCGGATTCTGGTGCTGGCCGCGGATGTCCTTCAGCACGATGCAGACGCCGCGTTCCGGGAAGGGGCACCGTCCTCCTTTGAAGATGCCGCCGGAGTCGCTGCGGGCATCCCTGCCCGGAAGGGGTAGGTCTAAAGATTGCGGGGACTGAGCCCGGCGCCCCGGCCATGGGGGGCACGAAACTGGTGCGGATGTGTTTGAGGCGGGGAGACAGAGTCTCCCCGCCGTTTCCGGACGAATAGCATACGCGTTCAGCCGACGTGGACCCAGGGGCGCCGGGTGACGTCGGGTTCGGCTTCGCGGAGCACTTCGCGGGTGACGGGGGCGATTTCGCCTTCGCCCAGGANNAGGCGATGGTGTTCGGGACGACCGGCCCGTGGACTTCCAGGATCCGGTATCCGTGCCGGACCACGCCCCGGACTTCGAGTTCCGTTTCGAAGTCGGAGGAATCGTCCACGATCACTTCCAGGAACAGGGCCTGCTGGTCCACGGGCAGGTGGCTGACCTCGATCGCTGAGGTGAGCTTCTCCCGGTACGCCTCGGCCGTGAGCCGGAGCGGTTCGTGGGAAATGATGGCCAGTGGCCCGTCCAGCACGTCGGACATGAACTCCAGCGCCT
>DIZT01000288.1:0-275 GCA_002427975.1 Micrococcaceae bacterium UBA6021
CGCCGCCCTGGCTCGAATTCACAATGAGGGAACCTTCCTTGAGCGCCACCCTGGTGAGTCCGCCGGGCAGCACCCAGACGTCGTCGCCGTCGTTGACAGCAAAGGGGCGCAGGTCCACGTGCCGGGGGCCGAACTTGTCCCCGCCCAGGGTGGGCACCGTGGAAAGCTGCAGGACCGGCTGGGCGATCCAGCCACGCGGGTCAGCGACCACCCGCTTGCGCAGGGCCTCGAGTTCATCGTTGGAGGCGTCCGGGCCGATCACCAGGCCCTTGCCG
>DIZT01000288.1:438-5355 GCA_002427975.1 Micrococcaceae bacterium UBA6021
CGCTGAGGTAGTAGCGGATGAGGTCCGGAACATAGCTGTAGACAAGTTTGTCGTCGGCCACGCCGTTGCCCACGGCGTTGGCGATGGTCACGCCGCCGGCCCGGGCGGCGTTGACCAGCCCGGGGCAGCCGAGCATGGAATCCGAACGGAACTGCAGGGGGTCCAGGAACTCGTCGTCGATGCGTTTGTAGATCACGTCCACCCGCTGCTCACCGGCCGTGGTGCGCATGTAGACGCGGTTGCCGCGGCAGATGAGGTCACGGCCTTCAACGAGCTCCACGCCCATCAGACCGGCCAGCAGTGTGTGTTCAAAGTAGGCGCTGTTATAGACACCGGGGGTCAGCACCACCACGGTGGGATCGTCGACGCCGGCGGGCGCTGTTTTGCGCAATGCGGACAGGAGCCGGCGCGGGGACTCTTCGAGNNGGTACTCTTCGACCGGCCGGATGAGCTGCTGGCCAAAGGCTTCGGGCAGGCCCTTGGCCATGGCCCGCCGGTTTTCCAGGACGTAGCTGACGCCGGACGGCACCCGGACATTGTCCTCCAGGACACGGAAGGTGCCGGCGGCGTCGCGCACCACATCGATGCCGGAGATGTGGACGCGGACTCCGCCGGCCGGCTCGAAGCCATGCACCTGGCGGTGGAAGTGGGCGCTGGTGGTGACGAGCTGGCGCGGGATGACGCCGTCGGCCACCACATTCATCTTGTCGTATACATCGTTGAGGAAGGCTTCCAGGGCCCGGACGCGCTGCGCCACGCCCTTTTCCAGCACGGTCCATTCATCAGCTGGAATAACGCGGGGCACTATGTCGAGCGGAAACGGCCGCTCCTCCCCCGCGAAGTCAAAGGTCACACCGCGGTCCAGGAAGGTCCGTGCCATCGAGTCCGCCCGTGCACTGACGTCTGCGAGGGAGAGCTTTCGGAGCGCATCCGCCACCTCCGCGTACGAATCGCGGGCCTCCTGGCCGGGGGCGAACATCTCGTCGTAGGCGCCCGTGCGCCCGGCGGCCTCGGAGTAATCCTGGAATAGGTCTGACATGCCCTTTAGCCAACCATCTTTTTGTTTCGAAATCATTACCGCCATCCATTGTGGCGTGTTGCCGGAGGCAACGCCGGTTCGCCGAATCCGTGTCCTATCCGGCAAGGTAGGTGAGTGCCAGAGATGACTAGCCCCGGGAGCTCCGGAGACCGTTGGAACCGCCGGGGCGGCCTGCGGGCCCGGCTTCGTGGAGTGACGATGCGTTCCCGCAGGCTCCTGCCTGGCCTCCTGACCGCCACCCCCGCCCTGGCCGCCGCCTTCGCCGTTCACGCCCTGGTGCCGGCCCTCCCTGCCATGACCATCGCCGTCGCCCTGGGCCTGCTCGCCGCGAACCTGCCAGGCACGGCCGTCTGGATCGCCGGCCGGGCACGTCCGGGCCTGGACTTCGCTGGCAAACACCTGATGCGGGGCGGCATCGTCCTGCTGGGCCTCAAGGTGAGCATCATGGACATCCTGGGCCTGGGCTGGCTGGCCATGGTCCTGATCGCCGGCGTGGTGCTGCTGAGTTTCGGTGGCACGTACCTCCTGGTACGGCTGTTCCGGCTGCCGCGGGAGACCGCGCTGCTGGTGGCAACAGGCTTTTCGATCTGCGGGGCGTCCGCCATCGGTGCCATGGCGGCCGTGCGTCGTATCCGGCATGCGGATACCGTCCTGCCGGTGGCACTGGTGACACTGTGCGGCACGCTGGCGATCGGCCTCCTGCCGCTGCTGATGCATCCCCTGCAGTTGAGCCCCCTTGCGTTCGGCGCCTGGACAGGTGCGTCGGTGCACGACGTCGGCCAGGTGGTGGCCACGGCGCAGACGGCCGGCACGGCGGCGCTGGGCATCGCCGTCGTCGTCAAGCTCACCCGCGTGCTGCTGCTGGCACCTGTGGTTGCCGTGGCGGGAGTGCACCACCGCATCAGCACCCCGGGCCATCACGCGCTGCCGCCGCTGGTGCCCCTGTTCGTGGTGGGGTTCGTGGCCATGGTGGCGCTTCGGTCCACGGGCTGGCTCTCCGCCGGTTGGCTCGACGCCGGCGCGGGCCTGCAGGACATTCTCCTGGGGGCGGCGCTGTTCGGGCTTGGGTCGGCCGTGCGGATACGCACCCTGCTCCACACCGGAGCGAGGGCACTGCTCGCGGCGCTTGCGGCCTGGCTGCTGATCGCGCTGCTGGGCCTGGCGGCCGCCCTGCTGATGACTGCCTAGGCCTGCGGCCGGATGGTGAACCGCGGGCGCGGGTCCCGTGATTAGATAGCTGAGTGTCACATGAGAATCTGCAGCGCAACGAAGCCGCTCAACGGTCAGTCCTGATCACCACCCACAGCTACGACGTCTCCCTGGACGTGCGGCAGGCCGCGGACCCGGACGTGGCGGGCTACACCAGCCGCAGCGTCATCACCTTTTCGGCCGCCGAGTCTGGCCAGTCCACGTTCCTCGATTTCATCGCCGGCGAGGTCCACAGTGTGTTCCTCAACGGCAAAGGGCTGCCCGTGGCCGATGTTGTGGACGGCTCACGGATCCGGCTGGATAACCTGCAGGCAGAGAACCAGGTCACCGTCACCGGCACCGCCCTGTACAGCCGGTCCGGCGAGGGCATGCACCGCTTTGTGGATCCGGCCGACGGCCAGTGCTACCTCTACACGCAGTACGAGCCCGCTGATGCCCGGCGCGTGTTCGCCAACTTTGAACAGCCTGACCTCAAGGCCGAGTACACGTTCCACGTGATGGCACCGTCTGGCTGGGAGGTCGCCTCCAACGGCGTTGAGGCGGCCCGCACGCAACTGACCAGCGATCCGGCCACCAGCCGCTGGGACTTTGCCGCTACACGTCCGATGTCCACGTACATCACCACAGTGCTCGCCGGGCCCTATTTCAAGGCAGAGGACCACTGGAGTGCGACGCTCGAGGACGGCACGCACCTTGAGGTGCCGCTGGCCATGTACTGCCGCGCGTCCATGGCGGAATCCTTCGATGCCGCGGAACTGTTCCGGCTCACCAGGAACGGCCTGGACTTCTTCAACAGACTCTTCGACTTCCCCTACCCGTGGGGCAAATACGACCAAGCCTTCGTACCCGAATACAACCTGGGCGCGATGGAAAACCCGGGCCTGGTGACGTTCACCGAGAGCTATGTGTTCACGTCCCGCGCCACGGACGCGCAGTACCAGGCCCGCGCGAACACGCTGATGCACGAGATGGCGCACATGTGGTTCGGCGACCTCGTCACGATGCAGTGGTGGGACGACCTCTGGCTGAAAGAGTCCTTTGCGGACTACATGGGCACCCTCGGCGTGGACCGCGCCACGGACTGGGAAACCGCCTGGGTCAACTTCGCGAACAAGCGCAAGGCCTGGGCCTACGTCCAGGACCAGCTGCCCACCACCCACCCGATCGTTGCCGACATCCCGGATCTGGAAGCCGCCAAACAGAACTTCGACGGCATCACCTATGCCAAGGGCGCATCCGTGCTCAAGCAGCTGGTGGCCTATGTGGGGTTTGACGCGTTCATCGCCGGCTCCCGGCAGTACTTCCGCGACCACGCCTACGGCAACACCACGTTGGCGGACCTCCTGAAGGCTCTCAGCGCTGCCTCCGGCCGCGACCTTGCCGGCTGGGCTGCCGCCTGGCTGCAGACCTCTGGCATCTCCAGCCTGTCGGTGGAGTCGGAAGCGCACGACGGCGTCCTCGGCACCGTGACGATCGTGCAGAATGCGGTGGACCCCATCACCGGACGGGAGGAACTGCGTCCGCACCGGTTGCGCGTGGGCTCCTACAACTTCGACGCCGATGGCGCCCTGGTCCGGACCGGGAGCATCGAAACTGACGTGGCCGGAGCGGCGACGGATGTGCCGGAGCTTGCCGGCCAGCCGCAGCCCGCCCTCCTCCTGGTCAATGATGCCGACCTCACCTACGCCAAAGTGCGGCTGGACCCGGTGTCCGAGGCGACAGTTTTGGAATCCCTGGACCGGATCACTGATCCCATGGCCCGCGCCCTCTGCTGGACCGCGCTGTGGAACTCCGCCCGCGACGCGGAAAGCGCGGCCTCCCGCTATGTGGAGGCGGTGACGTCGTTCGGACCATCCGAAACGGGAGTCGGCGTGCTGCTGAACATCCTCGAGAACGCATCCACCGCAGTCGAACGCTACACCCCCCAGTCCCGACGCGAAGCGGTACGTGGCGCCTTCCTGGCAGCGGCTGACGCCCAGCTGGGTATCGCGGCGCCGGGCTCGGACCACCAGCTGGCCTGGGCGCGGACGCTCGCCGCCGCCAGCCGCCACGACGCTGCCCTCCTCCCCCGACTCAGGGGCCTTCTGGACGGCACGGTGGTGGTGGGCGGACTTGCCGTGGATGCCGAGCTGCGCTGGAACCTCTGGCACGCCCTGGCAGCCAACGGGCAGGCCACTGCCGAAGAGCTGGACGCGGAACTTGAACGCGACACCACCGCCTCGGGCCGCGCGGGTCACGCCACGGCGCTCGCCGCCCGTCCGGAGCCTGCCGTGAAGGCGGCCGCCTGGCAGGACGCTGTGGAGGGGGCGGCGCTCTCCAACCAGCTCCTGAGCGCCACCATCGTGGGCTTTACCACCGCTCCGGCTGCTCTCCTGGCACCCTATGTGGAGCCGTACTTCGAGTGCCTCCGGAGTGTCTGGGACAACCGGAGCATCGAAATCGCCAGCCGGATCGTGCGGGGGCTGTTTCCGCTGGCGCAGGATCTTGCAGCGGGGACCATACCCGAACAACACCCGGTGGTTGTACGCACGGATACCTGGCTGGAGGCCAACATCGACGCTCCCCGGGCGTTGCGCCGGATCATTGTGGAACAGCGGAGCCACCTTCTCCGGGCGCTTACCGCCCAGGCACGGCACTGAACGCGCCGTCGATTGCTCCGTAACGGCCCT
>DIZT01000277.1:0-2238 GCA_002427975.1 Micrococcaceae bacterium UBA6021
ACGGCCCAGTGCCAGAAGCCGCTTGCGGTCGGCGCATCGGGATCGTACATCGTCACGGCGAAGCTCTTCGTGCCGTTGGGGAAACCGCGCCAGGACAGCTGCGGCGAGATGTCCTCGCCGCCGGCCTCCAGCATGCCGCTGACCTGCGGCTGCGACAGTTTCTGCCCGTCTTGGACGTCGTCGCTTGTGACCTCGAACAAGGGGACCTCGGGGAGACCTGCATAGGGATCGTGGTTCACATGTAACCTCGTGATTTCAAGGTGGCCTCTGCAGCCCGCGATAGATGGCCATCGGAACAACCGTTGAGCGGTGGGCAGCGCCGCTTCGGCCAGTATCCCTCCGGCGGTTCTCTGATTGTGGGGTGCCAGGGTGTTTAGTTCCCGCGGGACGGGTCGGGGGAGGAATGGCCTCTCCGCTATGCGAGTCAGCATGGAAAGGGCCGACCCACCCGGCACAGTGCACGTCAGGTGGCGGATGGCGTTGAAGGTGACGCGATCGCCGGGATCGTCCTGGACCTCCTTGACGATGCGCGGCAGCGGCTTGTAGAAGAACTCGTCGGAGGCGGGGTTGGCCGCGGACGGCACCACCGAGGGCGATCGTGAAGGTCGTCACCGACACCGTACCCTCTTTGCTCTTGCGCCGTGCTTCGTTTGTCGGACTCGTGGACGCCCAAGTGGTGTGGACCGCCAGCCTTTTACCCGGGGGCCGATCAAGTGGCGGCGCCGGCGGTCTGCCTCTCCCGCCACGCGTGCTCCAGCGCCTGGGCCAGTAATTCCGGTGGTTGCGCTCCCGAGACTCCAAAGCGGCGGTCGATGACGAAGAATGGCACTCCGCTGATGCCGAGCTCGGCTGCCTCGCGCTCATCACGCCGCACGGCGTCACCGAACTCATCGCCGCCAAGGACCTGGCGCGACCGCGCCCCGTCCATGCCGACATCCACCGCCAGCTCGCCGAGCACGTCGGGGACGCCGATCGGCCGGCCCTCCGTGAAGTAGGCCCGCATCAGTCGCTCCTTGAGCGCGACCTGCCCTCCCTCCCCGGCCGCGAGATGAAGCAGCCGGTGGGCATCAAAGGTGTTCCCGGGCCGGGCGATGTCGAGGCGATAGTCCAGCCCCTCACCCGCCGCGGCCTCCACCACGCGCTGGTTCATGGCGCGCGCCTCCTCGAGGCTGACGCCGTACTTATTCGCCAGGCGGGTCGCCAGGTCGGTGCCCTCCTCATGCGGTGCCTGGGGATTGAGCTCGAAGCTGCGGTAGGCCACCTCCACCTGGTCCCGTCGGTCGAACAGTTCGAGCGCGCGCTCGAACCGGCGCTTGCCGATGTAGCACCAGGGGCACACCACGTCTGACCAGATCTCGACTTTCAGCGCGCCGTCCACGGATCCAGCCTACCCGGCCAGAGCATGGCCGCTACCGATTGGTGGCTTCGACTTCATCCTGCGACAGGGCCTTCAACCACCGCCGGTGCTCGCCCGCACCGCGTCGGCACACTCCAGGACCTCCGCTACTAGAGAAGAGAATCGCCCTCAATGGCTCTGCTCCTGACGGAATAAACGGGGCAGCGTACCTATTGCAAAGACCCGGAAGACTCCGGGTGAGGAGAAGTCATCGATCTGGGAATTCTGATATTGAGAGTCGTGGTGGGCCTGGTGCTCACCGCACACGGCAGCCAGAAGCTGTTCGGCTGGTTCGGCGGCGGGGGGATCACGGGCACGACCGCGATGGCCCAGAAGCTCCGCATGCGACCCTCGCGTTTTTGGGCGGCGATGGTGATCGCGGGTGAGTTTGGGGGCGGTCTGCTGCTGGCATTTGGTTTGTTCAACCCGCTCGGTCCGCTAGGCATCGCGGCCGCCATGGCGGTTGCGTCGTTGCTGGTGCACTGGAGCAAGGGCTTCTTCGCCGGCAAGGGCGGATACGAGTTCCCGCTGACACTGCTCGGGGGCGCGGTGGCGGTGGCCTTCACCGGCCCGGGCCGCTACTCGCTGGACGCCGTGCTGCACACCGCCATTCCCCGATCGGCGGCCGTGGCCCTCACCGTGCTGACCGTGCTGGCGGTGCTCGCGGGCCTGGGCACCAGGCGCGCCGCCGCCCCAGCGCAAACCGCGCCCTCGGCAGCCTAGGTCTTTCCCGCCGGTCGGGGCGGGCGCTGCTCAGTGCAGCACCGACGGTCGGAGTCGCTTCCAGAAGTTGTTGCCAGATCCATGCCGCCGTCGGACTGGCGGTGACGTTGAAATGGATC
>DIZT01000277.1:2370-5312 GCA_002427975.1 Micrococcaceae bacterium UBA6021
TAAACGAACCGCAGAAGCCCACTGGCAGGGAAATCTTCGAGACGGCAAAGGAACGATGCGACTCGGAAGTGGCGCCTTCGAAGGCGAGTACTCGTTCACCAGCCGAATGGAGAACGGTCCGGGCACCAACCCGGAGGAGCTGATCGGCGCCGCCGAGGCCGGCTGCTTCAGCATGCCGTTCGCAAACGACCTCAGTGAGGCCGGCCATCCCCCACAGGACATCCGCACCTCGGCCACCGTGCACTTCGATCAGACCGGGGGAGGGTTCAGCATCTCCCAGATCGAGCTGAAGACCGAGGGCACGGTGCCCGGCATCGACGAAGCAACGCTCAAGAAGATTGCCGAGGACAGCAAGAAGAACTGCCCGGTGTCAACGGCGCTGGCGAGCACCGAGATCACCCTGGAGGCGACGCTGAAGAGCGGGGTCGCGGCCCGCTAGGAGGAAGCCGCCGGCGCCGTCAGCCGAGCGGAAGAAAAAGGCCCGCTCTACGCCGGGCTGCACGCCATTCTGGGATAAAGAGCTGCGACCGAGACCTCGAGCGACCTACTTGGGAGGGGTGCAAGAGCGAGGGTTGCGAATTCGTCGGACGGTGGGGTGCAAAATCTTCGGCTGGCCGACGACGAGCTAACCCATGGCAGACGAGCGTGATGTCGCCAGACCCGGCGGACGAGACGAGTCAGCCAAGTGCTAACGTCGAATTAGTCGACCGGAACGGTCGGCGCGCCAGGTCTGTGAGACCAGATGGTCAACCGGACAGCGCGAAATATCAAATGAACATCGGCCCCTTTCGGGCCGGACTTGATCTCAGAAGCAGGGCTCCGGATTAAGAGTCAACTGCTCTACCAACTGAGCTATGCGGGCAGGAGTCCGAGGATATCAAGTTCAGGCGCCGACGCCCGTTGGCTGTACAGGCTCCAAGCAGCCGCCAATAAACCGGAGTCAAATGTACACACGCTACCTGATGCGATAGCATATGCATGTGACTGTCGCCGGCTCCCTCATCCAGCTCGCTCGAATCAAGGGCAACATCTCCCAGCGTCACCTCGCGACCAGGGCGGGGACTTCCCCGGCAGCTATCGCGTCATATGAGACCGGCCGCCGTGAACCCACAATGCCGACGTTACTGAGGATCCTTCGAGCCGCCGACTTTGATCTTCGCCTCCGACTTTCGCCACACGACGACCACGACGAGGTGCTGGACCAATGGATCCAAAGGCTGCCTGCCGAAACTCGAGAGGCGTTGCCTGAGCGGAGACGGACCATGGCGAATCGCCTGCACAAAACCGTAACGTGAGTTCCGGGGCCTGGAAGGATTTCCGTCCGCTCGACATTGGCCGGGTCGCCAAAGCTCTCGAGGCTCGGGAGGTGAGATATGTGGTTATTGGCGGCATGGCGGCGGTAGCTCACGGGATGCCGTGGCAGACGGACGACATCGATATTTGTCCCGCCAGCTCGACCGACAACCTCCGGCGGCTGGCCAAAGCCCTTATCGATCTGGATGCTCGCCTCCGGGCCGCCGGTCTCGGGCCTGCTGGGATGAAGATCAAGCTCGACGACACGACTTGGAAATTCACCCCGAGCATGACATTCACCACTGCGGCTGGGCCGCTGGACGTCAACCTGCGCCCGGACGGGACCGATGGTTATAGGGACCTGATTCGAGCTGCCGAGACACGCGAGGTAGAGGGCATTGCGATACCGGTGGCAGCGCTTGCGGATATCGCCAGATCAAAGGAAGCGGCTGGACGGCCCAAGGACCTCGAACGCCTGCCGGAACTCTTGCGGGCTATCCGTCGGGGAGGCTAGACTGTACGGCTCCCGAGATATGGCGACAGTTGACCATCACCGTGGGCGCATCTTTCTAGAACCGTAGACTGCCACGCCGGGCGGATTCCCGTTGCTTCTTCGTCCGGTGTGGCCACGGTCCCAGTTGTAGTAGTCGAGGTACTGCTCGAGGTCGCGGCGTAGAGCCGTGGACTTGGGCACCAGAGAGCGAGCGAAGGTCGGACGCCAGCATTCCTCGAGGATGGTGCGCTGGACCCGCTCCACGCAGCCATTGGTCTGGGGCCGCCCGGCACGTATGAACCGCTGCGTGGCGCCTCGAGCACGCACCGCGCTGCCGAACTGCTGGGAGCGGAACTCTGAGCCGTTGTCGGTGAGAACCGCTTTGAGCTTCCAGCCTGCCGCGGCCAGCTCGTCGGCCACCCTCCGGGCCAGGGCCGAGGTGAAGGTGGCGCTTGGGTTGAGCTCAGTCGTGTGGACCTCGGCCCAGAGGTAGGAGCTGGAGACGTCGATGGCGGTGTACTGCCAGACCCTGCCCTTGGTCCCCGAGAGGCGGCCGATGTGGAAGCAGTCGAACTGAACCAGATCTCCTGGCTTCCCGACGTCCAGGTGAAGCGGCTCCGGCACTGCAGCACGCTCGGGCTCGGGTGGCGCAGCGTAGCCAGCGACCAAGGAAAGCCGCTTGCGGCGGCTGCTGAGGCCGTGCCGGCGCAGCACCTTGAAGACGCCACTGGCAGAGATCGGCTGGCCGCCCCACTCCGGCAACCTCAGCTGCGATGCCACTCGCCGTGGGCCCAGGCCCGGTTGCCCCAGGCAGAACGCCACCACCCGCTCCTCCAGCCAGGGCGGCAGCTGGTTGGGCATCCGCGGTCGACGCCGTTCTCGCGGACGCAGGATCTCAAGCCCTTCTCGCTCTACCCGCCCTTTCCAGCGGTAGTACGTGGAGCGGTGGAACCCAAGCTCCCGACAGGCTTGGCTGACCCCGACTTCTCCGGCCCGTGCGAAAAGCCGCTGACGATGCCTGAACAGCAGGTCATCATTGCTCATGGACGGATCCTCCCTTTGAGCTTTGAACACCCAAAGTCTGGGTCCGTCCCCCTACACCTGGCTACCTCCCAGGTGTCTCTACATCTTGTGAGCCGTTCACTCTAGGGGCTTT
>DIZT01000277.1:5562-5703 GCA_002427975.1 Micrococcaceae bacterium UBA6021
AGGCGCCCTCCGGGGCGCCTCTTCTGTCTAACCCGAGTTCGCAGAGTAGGCCACCGTGACCGGCACCGGGCCCGAGAAGTTGTAATCGCGTATCTGGCCGTCGGGGTACGTGGTGCGCACGGTGTAGGCGATGGCCAGGTA
>DIZT01000304.1:0-2222 GCA_002427975.1 Micrococcaceae bacterium UBA6021
GGGGGATCGTCGACACCGCCGGGACGTTCCGCCCGCTCTGGGCGCACGACCGCGCGCAGGAGCGCCGCGCCGTCGAGGGCGTGATCGACCTGATCCGCGAGCGCCGCGCCGCCGATCCCGAGATGCACGTCTACCACTACGCCGCCTACGAGAAATCGGCTCTCCGGAACCTGTCCGTCACCCACCTCGCCGGCGAGGACATCGTGGACGGCTGGCTGCGCGACGGCCTCCTCGTGGACCTCTACGCCACCGCCCGCCATTCGCTGCGGATCTCCGAGCCGTCCTACTCCATCAAGAAGCTTGAGCCCCTGTACATGGGCGACAACCTCCGCTCCGGGGACGTGAAGGACGCCGGCGCCTCCGTGGTGGCCTACGCAGGCTATTGCGCTGCCCGGGACGACGGCAACGCCGCCGCGGCCGCGCAAATCCTGGCCTCCATCTCCGACTACAACGAGTACGACTGCCTCTCCACGCTCCGGCTCCGCGACTGGCTGCTGGGTCTGCGGCCGTTAAAGTCGGGCGGAACGTCCGACGACGGCGGGCGGCCTGCACCGTCGTCGTCCGCTGTTGCGGCCCCGCCGCCGCTTCCGGAACCAGAGCCAACCCCGGAGGAGCTCCGCCTGCAGGAATACCTGGCCGGGCTCCCGGACAACCGGCCCTGGACCAACGACGAACGTGCCATCGCCATGGTGGCCGCGGCCACGGGGTACCACCGCCGCGAGCGCAAGCAGTTCTGGTGGGAGCATTTTGACCGCACCGAGTCCGAGATCGACCACTGGTCTGACCACCGCAACGTGTTTGTGGTTGATACCGCCGAGGTGGTGACGGATTGGGTGCTGGCCAAACCCTCGGCCAGGATGCGCACCCGCACGCTGAGGCTGACCGGAACCATGAGCGAAGGCTCGGACTTCAAGCCCGGAAGCACCTGGTGCCGGCTCTACGACTCGCCGGTCCCTGACGGACTGGAAGATCCTCTGGGCAGCCCGACAGGCCTCGGCTTCACGTTCGGCACCCTGGTGACCGCCGTGGAGGACCACCCGCGGGTTGCCGGCCAAAGCATGATCACCATCGAGGAGCGGGAAACAGGCAAGGTCCCCGCCTACCCGCATATTCCTGTGGCCCTCACCGAGGACCAGCCGGTCCGCACCGCCAGCATCGAGGCCGCCCTGGCCGAGCTGGCCTACAGCGTGGGTGCCTCGGTGCCCGCGCTTCCGGAACATCCCGGCGTCGACATCCTGCGCAAGGTTCCACCGCGTTTTCTCTCATTGTCGGCCCCGGCAGCTGTTGAAGAAGACAGGGCAGGTGCGGCGGACTACGTCACGGCGATCACTGCTTCGCTGTTGGACCTGGACCGGTCCTACCTTGCCGTGCAGGGACCTCCCGGCACGGGGAAGACGTACGTCGGATCCCACGTCATTGCCCGGCTGGTGGACGACGGCTGGAAGATCGGCGTCGTCGGGCAGTCCCACGCGGTGGTGGAGAACATGCTGAGCACCGCGATCGAAACCGCGGGAGTGGATCCGGGGCGGGTGGCCAAGAAGCTGGCCGCCCCGCACCCCGTGCTGTGGCACCGCACGTCCGACGACGACGTTGCGGCCCTGCTGGGGTCCCCCGGCGGCTGCCTGGTGGGCGGCACGGCCTGGACCATGACCGGCAAGTCCGTTCCGGCCGGGTCCCTGGATCTGCTGGTGATTGACGAGGCCGGCCAGTTCTCGCTGGCCAATACCCTGGCCGTCGCCCGCGCCGCCAAACGCCTCCTCCTGCTCGGTGACCCGCAACAGCTTCCGCAGGTCACTCAGGGGTCGCACCCGGAGCCGGTGGACGAGTCGGCCCTGGGGTGGCTCGCCGCCGGGCACGCCACCCTCCCCAGTGAACTGGGCTATTTCCTGGCGGACAGTTGGCGTATGCACCCGGACCTGTGCCGGGCCGTGTCCGTCCTCAGCTACGAGGGCAAGCTCGAAGCGGCACCGGCAGCGTCCCTGCGCAGCCTCGCAGAGCTGCCGCCCGGCGTGGAAACCGTGTTCGTGGACCACAGCCGGAACACCACGTCATCCTCTGAGGAAGCGGCAGAAGTGGTCCATCAGGCGCAGCGTCACATCGGGCTGAAATGGATCCCGGGAGGGGACAAACCAGCCAGGGCACTGACCCCGGAGGACATCCTGGTGGTGGCCGCCTACAACGCCCAGGTCCAGTTGATCCGGCAGGCTCTGCAGCACGCGGGC
>DIZT01000304.1:2303-4983 GCA_002427975.1 Micrococcaceae bacterium UBA6021
GTTGCGGAGGCTCCACGCGGCGCCGAATTCCTGCTGAACCGGAACCGGATCAACGTGGCCGTGTCACGTGGCCAGTGGCGTGCCGTGATCATCCGCTCACCCGAACTCACCAACTACATGCCGGCCAAACCGGCGGCGCTGGAGGAACTCGGCGCCTTCATCGGCCTCAGCGGTAACCGTGTTCTCCCGCCGAAGCAGGGTAAATTCAGGGGGTGACATCCCAGCGCAACAGACTGCCTGTCGGCGCCCTGATCGTCCTTGCCGCCATCGGCTTTACGGCCATCACCACCGACTCCTGCCTTCGGGCCTGCTGGCCCAGATCAGCGCCGATTTCCGTGTGTCCGAGGCGACGGCCGGGTATCTGACAGCGGGCTACGCCGCCATGACCCTGGTCACAGTCATCCCTTTGTCGAAGCTGCTGTCCCGGATCCCGCGGCACTTCCTGCTCGTCGCGCTGATCCTGACCTTCGCGGCCAGCAACGCGCTGGTGGCCATCGTCTCCGATTTCGGCTCCGCCATGGGTTCACGGGTGGTGGGCGGCAAGGCGCTGGCCATTGTGTTCAGCGGCAACAGCCTGGGCCTGGCCATCGCCGGTGTTGTGGTGTCCATGCTCTTGCTTCCGCTGGTCGGGATCGTTTTACCCGGTCTGGCACTTCCTGAGCGCCTACCCGCCGGGGCCAAAGGCACGTCCAGCTAGCCTCCAGCACGGCCGGCCCGGGAGCCGGTCAGCGGGCCCTGAAATCCCGGAACGAGCCGTCGGCGGCGGAAAAGGAATCCTCAACCCGTTCCACGCGTCCGGGAGCGTTTTCCGACCTCAACCAGTCCAGGAGCTTTTGGACCTGGTGCTCTGGCCCTTCGGCAACGATGGACACTGAGCCGTCGTCGAGGTTTTTCACCACACCCGTGAGGGCCAGCTCGTCAGCCTTGCCCATGGTCCAGAAACGGAAGCCGACTCCCTGCACCACGCCAAATACGCGGGCAGAGAGCCGGACATTGCCGCTATCCGTGCCGGAGTTATTCCGACGTACGGAACTCATGGCAATCAGGCCTGCTTAACCAATGCCGCTTCGATGTTGATCTTGACCTTGTCGCTGACCAGCAGTCCGCCGGCCTCCAGTGCCGCATTCCAGGTCAGGCCGAACTCCTTGCGGCTGATCTCAGCCTCGGCGGAGAAGCCCGCCCGCGTGGCACCGAACGGGTCCACGGCAACGCCCGTGAACTCGACTTCCAGCTCCACCGGCTTGGTGATTCCGCGGATGGTGAGATCGCCCGTGAGCGTGTAATCCTCGCCGTCGCCCTCCGCCGACGTGGCGCGGAAGGTCATCTCGGGGTACTCCTCCACATCGAAGAAGTCCGCCCCCTTCACGTGCCCGTCCCGGTTCGCATCACCGGAATCGAAGCTGGCCGTTTTCACCGTGGCGTGCAGCGAAGCGTCGGCCAGCGATTCACGGACGCGGGCTTCGGCCGAGGCGTCCGTGAAACGACCGCGGACCTTGCTGATGCCTGCGTGCCGGACAGTGAAGCCGATCTCACTGTGCGACATGTCCAGGAGCCAAACGCCTGAGGTAAGGCCTGTTGGTAGGGTCACTTTTGCATCTCCTTAGTGGTGTGGGAACCGGTCAGGGCGACCGGTTCCCACACTCCTTCACTCCGGAGTTTTTGTCCAGATAATGCACCCAAATCCACTCCCAGAGCCCATTATCTGGACAAAAACTCCAGGGGTCGGGCGGGGTGGTGGGTCTGTGGGGCTGAGCTGGGTGGCTCGGCGCGGTCAGTTGATGGTGATGTCCCGCGTGCGGTGGTCGTAGCGGATGGTGACGGTGCCGCCGTCGTGGTGCAGCTCGTGGTTGGGGCCATCAAACGTGCCGAACGCGCCGTAGTTCTCGTCCCAGGAACGGTTCAGGGCGATCTTGAAGGTGTAGAACCCGGCTGGCAGGTCAGCGCTGATCTTCCAGAGCTGGTCCAGGGCGTCGAGCGTCAGCTGGGCCTCGTCATACTGCGGGGCCCAGTTCTCTGGCGCGCCCAGAATCGTGTTGAAGTCGCCGGCAACCGCGACGGCCTCAGGCTGCGGGAAGGACTCCACAGAGGGCGCTTCTGCCGTTTCCTTGGGCGCTGCCTTGCGCGAGCGCACAGCTTTGACGACGGGCTCCACGGCTTCCTCGATGGCCTTGGCTGCCTTCCCGACGGCGTCGGCGGCCTTCTTCGCGGGAGTCCGCTTCGCCGGCGCCTTCTTCACGGGCGTCCCGTCGGCAGCCGCCGACGTCCTGGCCGCGGTTGTCCGTGCTGCGGCCACCTTGGCGGGCTTGACGGCCGGCGCCGCTGGAACGGCGACGTCGGCAGGAACCGGAGTGCCGGCGTCGAGCGCTGCAGCGAAGGAGTCCGCATCGGGGAAGGCGACCGTGGCACGCATGCCGTCGTCGGTGATGGACCAGCCGGAACGGCCCTTGACCAGCCAGCTGGCCTTGACCAGCTTGGCCGTGGCGGACGTGAGGGTCTTGTGTCCACGCGGAATGCCGCCGCTGAGCAGCGCCGCCTCGTGATCACTGAACGGCACGCGGGCGGTGGCTTCCGCGAGCACCTCGCCGGCGTTGAGTGAATCGCCGGACCACACGCCTTCGGTCAGGACATGGAGCACGGTCTTGAGTCGGAGGTCGGTGTTATCTGCGATGGACTTGGCCAT
>DIZT01000336.1:0-1451 GCA_002427975.1 Micrococcaceae bacterium UBA6021
AACTGCATGGCATCGGCATTGATGACCTCACCGTCCAGCTCCAGCGCAAGGTTCACGGCAAGATCGGACTTACCCGATCCGGTGGGACCAACAACAGCAATAACCGGAGGCTGGGCCACCGGTCAGCGGCTCCGGACCGGCAGCGTGGGCATGCCCAGGGAGACTCCGGTCCGGCCGGCGCCAGTGCCTGCGGCTCCTGGCACGGGTGCCCCGCAGGAGTCAGCCTGTGACCTGTCCCAGGCATCCCCCGCGCGGGACCGGCGCAGGCTGTAGTCCTCCGCCGAGGGGTCGGCGACGAGGTGGAAGGCTGCGGCTTCGGTGATGGTCACAGTGACCAGATCACCGGGCCGTGGCGCCTCCGCCCCGTCGGGAACTGAGAAATGCACCAGGCGCTGGTCCTGGGACCGGCCGGACAGCCGGTGGGTTTCCTCGGACTTGCGGCCGGAATTGGCGGTGACCATCACCTCTACCCGGCGGCCAAGCTGCTTGGCGTTTTCCTCGGCGGCAATCCTGTCCTGCAGGGCGGTCAGTCGTTCGAAGCGCTCCTGGACCACGGCCTTGGGCAGCTGGTCAGGTAGGTCCGCGGCGGGTGTCCCCGGACGCTTCGAATACTGGAAGGTGAAAGCGGTGGCGAAGCGGGACTTCTCCACAACATCGAGTGTGGCCTGGAAGTCCTCCTCGGTTTCGCCGGGGAAGCCCACAATGATGTCCGTGGAGATGGAGGCGTACGGGATCTTCTCCCGGACTTTGTCCAGGATGCCCAGGAACTTGGTGGACCGGTAGGACCGTTTCATGTCCTTCAGGACTTTGTCGGACCCGGACTGCAGCGGCATGTGCAGCTGCGGCATGACGTTGGGGGTCTCGGCCATGGCATCGATGACGTCGTCGGTGAAGGCGGCGGGGTGGGGACTGGTGAAGCGTACCCTTTCCAGGCCCTTGATCTCCCCGCACGCACGCAGGAGTTTGGAGAACGCCTGCCGGTCACCGAACTCGACTCCGTAGGAGTTCACGTTCTGGCCGAGCAGGGTGACTTCGATGGCGCCGTCGTCCACCAGGGCCTGGATTTCAGCCAGAATGTCCCCCGGGCGGCGGTCCTTTTCCTTCCCTCGCAGGGCCGGGACGATGCAGAACGTGCAGGTGTTGTTGCAGCCTACCGAGATGGACACCCAGCCGGAATAGACCGAATCACGCTTGGTGGGCAGCGTGGAGGGGAAGACGTCCAGGGACTCGAGGATCTCCAGCTGGGCTTCGTTGTTGTGCCGCGCCCTGTCGAGGAGGGCCGGGAGCGCTCCAACATTGTGGGTGCCGAAGACTGCGTCCACCCACGGGGCCCTCTTGAGGATGGTCTCGCGGTCCTTCTGGGCCAGGCAGCCGCCCACGGCGATCTGCATCCCGGGGTTGGCGGCCTTCACGGGGGCCAGCATGCCCAGGTTGCCGTAGAGCTTGTTGTC
>DIZT01000336.1:1506-7123 GCA_002427975.1 Micrococcaceae bacterium UBA6021
GCGCAGGTGTTGAACACCACGACGTCGGCCTGCTCACCGCTGGCCGGCACGTATCCCGCGTCCTCAAGCATGCCTGCCATCCGCTCCGAATCATGCACGTTCATCTGGCAGCCGAAGGTGCGCACCTGATAGGTACGGGGCTGCTGGAGGGCAGAGTCGGCTGACGGGGTGGTACCGGATGCGGGGGAAGGAATGGTCAAACTCACCTGTTAAGGGTACCGGGTCAGCGAAGACGCCGCTCCGGCACCACTACGGTTCCACCTGGTAGTCCCCGCGGTTGTCGGCATGGTTCTCTGCCTTGCTGTCCACACGGGCGTCGAGTACCTCGCCCACGATCCGGAACGCCTGCGACGGCTGGTAGCCCTTGCGGGCCAGCATTGACGCCAGCCGCCGGGTGGTTTTGTCCCGCTCGGCGCGGTCGGAAAGGTCCGTGCCTGCCCGGAGCTTCCGCTCGACCAGGAGCCGGGCGGACGCTTCCTCGTCCGCGTCGGACAGCTGTTCCAGCGCGGCGGCTGCCGTGTCCGGGTCAATCCCTTTATCCGCCAGCTCGCGGCGAAGGGCACCCTTGGCGAGCTTCCGCGACTGCGAGCGGCTGCGCACCCACATGTCCGCGAATTCCGCGTCGTCGATGAGGCGGACCTCCTGGAACCGGTCCAGGACGGCCTCCGCCACGTCCTGGGGAATATTCCGTTCAGCCAGCTTGCGGGCCAGCTGCAACCGGCTCTTGGCCGAACTGGTCAGCTGCCGGAGCACGATGGCCCTCGCCACTGACGCGGGATCCGGTTCGGCGTCTGCGGCGATGGCTGGATCCGGATCAGGTCCGTCCGGCCCGAAACCACGGCGTCCGCCGCCCCGGCTCCGCTGGCCTCGCCCCGATCCGGAGTCCCGCTCAGCCGTCAGGTCCGGGGCATCCCGGTCAGCCACACGCCAGCCGGCGTTCTGCCCGGCCGTCAGATCCGCGGCATCCCTAGAAGCCGTCAACAGCCTTCAGCTTCGGAGTGTCTTTGGCATCGGCTTCAGCGGGCTTGACTACCCCGACACCAAGCTTTTCCTTGATCAGGCGCTCCAGTTCGGCTGCCAGCTCGGGGTTGTCGCGCAGGAACCGGCGGGAGTTCTCCATGCCCTGGCCCAGCTGGTCACCGTCGTAGGTGAACCACGAACCGGACTTCTTGATGATGCCGTGCTCAACGCCCATGTCGATGATGCCGCCCTCACGGGAGATGCCCTGGCCATAAATAATGTCGAATTCGGCGATTTTGAAGGGCGGGGCCATCTTGTTCTTGACGATCTTCGCCTTGGTGCGGTTACCGACGGAGTCGGCACCTTCCTTGAGCGTCTGGATCCGACGGACGTCGATGCGGATGGACGCGTAGAACTTCAGGGCCTTACCACCGGTGGTGGTCTCCGGGGAGCCGAAGAACACGCCGATCTTTTCACGGAGCTGGTTGATGAAGATGGCCGTGGTTTTGGTCTGGCTCAGGCGGCCGGTGATCTTTCGCAGCGCCTGGCTCATGAGGCGGGCCTGCAGACCGACGTGGCTGTCGCCCATGTCGCCTTCGATTTCAGCACGCGGAACAAGGGCGGCCACGGAGTCGATGACGATGACGTCCAGCGAACCGGAGCCGATCAGCATGTCCATGATTTCGAGGGCCTGCTCGCCGGTATCCGGCTGTGAGACCAGGAGGGCGTCCGTATCCACACCCAGTCTGGCGGCGTATTCCGGGTCCAGGGCGTGCTCGGCATCGATGAAGGCAGCAATGCCGCCCAGTCGCTGCGCGTTGGCAACGGCGTGGAGGGCCACTGTGGTCTTACCGGAGGATTCCGGACCGTAGATCTCCACCACGCGGCCGCGGGGAAGGCCGCCAATTCCCAAAGCCACGTCCAACGCGATGGATCCGGTAGGAATGACCTCGATGGGGGCACGGACTTCATCGCCCAGCCGCATGACCGAGCCCTTGCCGAACTGCTTGTCAATCTGTGCCAGCGCTGCGTCGAGCGCCTTTTGACGATCCGGGGCTGCCGCCATGGTTCACACCTCTAATGCTTTCTCGCTTTGGAGTGGCCTTAGCGGCCATTTCTTGGTCATCTCTGACGCTAATGGCACCCGCTGACATTCTGATCGGATGACATCGCCTATGTGGATAACCCACTACGAAAAGCATAGCTTTACCCGAACAGATATTCGAACAGTTCCGGCGGCGTGTCAGGGTGAAAAGGGGTGCCAAGGGGGCAAACGGGGACACGCCTGTATCAGAGTTTCAGTCGCGCAGGGGTTTGACGTCGCGGCCCAGGCGCCGCTCCGGGGGCACGTCCTGGACGTCGCAGACGGCCAGCCACACGTGCCGGGGGCTCAATCCGGCTGCGAGGGCCTGGTCGGCGGTGCGTCCGCCCGCTCCGGCCAGGACCAGGGTGCTGCTCAGGACCCGGGAGTAGCCGGCCCCGAATTCGTCGTCCATAAGCCGCCAATAGTCACTGATCCGCACCAATAGAGTCTCTCACGGTCCCGGACCCTAGAATTGTTGCCATGAGCAACCCGGCCGACGGCCTTCCTGAGACAGGCCTTCCTGTGACAGTCCCTGATGGGACGGGTACCGATAAGGACACCGTCGATCAGGCCTTGAATACCGTGGAACACCAGATCAGTCTCTTTTGGCGTCGCGCCCGTTCGGTGTCCTATCAGCTCTCGCGGCAGGTCCACCCGGATATGGAGCCGGCGGCCTACGGCCTGCTTGCGGTGATCCGGCGTGAAGGACCCATCCGGTTGACGGACCTTGCCATGAACATCGGGGTGGGAAAGCCTTCCGTCAGCCGCCAGATCGCCTTCCTGGAAAGCATCGGGCTCGTTTTCAAAGAAGCTGATCCCTTGGACGGAAGGGCCCAGTCGATCCGACTCACGGAAAAGGGCGAGGAAAAGATGCATCAGGTCCAGGATGCGCGCCGCCAGGATTTCCGTGAGCGGCTGGGCGAATGGCCGGTGGAAGAGCTGCAGACCCTGGCCGAATACATGGCAAAGCTCAACTCCATCTTTGAACTCGACGGCTTGCCGAAGGACTCGTCCGGGCAGGGCGAGCCCACAAAATAGCCACGGAACACAGTAAAGCCTCCGGCCCATGGCTGGAGGCTTTACTGTATTTCCCGTCTGGCTCCTGCGGGCGGCTTAGCGTGCGCCGGAAAGCAGACCCTTGGAGAGTTCGTTGTTCAGTTCGGCGCTCAGGTCGCGATCAAGGTCGCGGCCATAGCGCTGTGAGAATTCCTGGGGAACGGTGTCCGGAACGGCAACGCCCTCGGCGACGGCGACGCGGTCGCTGACTTCCCTGAGCATGCTGGACAGCGGCACGTCCAAGGCTGAGCAGATTGACGAGAGGAGCTCTGACGAAGCTTCCTTCTGGCCACGCTCCACCTCACTGAGGTAGCCCAAGGAAACACGGGCACTGTGCGAAACTTCGCGGAGCGTACGTCCCTGGCGCTGGCGTACATCGCGCAGGACATCACCGATTTCGTGACGAAGTACAACCATCTTGCGCTCCTTCTGTTCGCTTTTGGCCTGATCGGCGAGGCCCACATCCTTCCAGCGGACAACGCCGTTTATGGATACGGGCTGCTTTACCATCTGTATCGCCTTGCTCCCTCATAAGTTCGGTCCGCCGTGGCGAACCGTGGTGGTTTATTCATCCTAGGCGCCTCCGCTCTCCGGAAGCGACACAATGTAATAACTAATGGATACCGGGATTTGTTCCCGGCAACTTTACGCCCGGTAGCTTCAGGAAGATAGGGCCGCGATCAGACCTTCCAGCGCAGCACCACAGGCCTGTCCTCGGATCTCTGCGCGGTTGCCCGCAAAACCGTACTCGACGTAAGACGCACCGTCCGCTGTGGCAACCCCGATGAACACCGTCCCCACCGCTTTGCCCGCATGTTCCTCCGGGCCGGCTACCCCTGTTGTGGCCACGCCGATGTCAGCACGCAGGGCAGTCCTTGCCCCGGCCGCCATAGCCGCTGCCACGGCGCCGTCAACCGATCCGGCGGCGGCCAGCAGCTCTGCCGGAACACCCAGGACGTCCACTTTGACGGAGTTCTGGTAGGCCACCACACCGCCTTGGAGCATGCCTGAGGCTCCGGCTGTATCGGCGAGAACGGCACTCACCATTCCCGCGGTGAGCGACTCCGCGGTGGCTACCGTGCGGCCCATATCCAGGGCCTTCTTGACTGTCTGTTCCGCCAGGTGGTGAAGGTTGGTCACGTCGGCTCCCTAGTTGCCAGCTGTAGTTTTTCCGGACTGTTTGCCCTGTGACCGGATCCGCAGGGCTTCAATGACGTATTCGACGCCGGTCCATACGGTGATCAGCACAGCCACCATCAGGACGGCGAAAGCCACCCACACCAGCCACGGTGCCAGCGCGCCGAGCGGCAGGAGATACAGGAAGATCGCGGCCGTCTGAACGACGGTCTTGAGCTTGCCCCCGCGCGAGGCCGGGATGACGCCGTACCGGATGACAAAAAAGCGAAGGGCGGTGATGCCCCATTCCCTGACGAGGATGACGATGGTAACCCACCACGGCAATTCATTGAGGATGGAGAGCATCACCAGTGCTGAGCCGATGAGGAGCTTGTCGGCAATGGGGTCGGCGATCTTGCCGAAATTGGTGACGAGGCCGCGGCTCCTGGCGATGTCGCCGTCGAGCTTGTCAGTGTAGATGGCGACGGCGAACGCCACCACGGCGGCCCAGCGCCACAGCCCTGACTCACTGGTCAGCCCGGGAGCATCGGCGAGGAGGAACCAGACGAAGAACGGCACCAGGGCGATCCGCAGCATGGTCAGGATATTGGGAAGGTTCCAGATTCCTGGGCTGCTGGAGCCGGCAGCGGTCGCTTCGGTGCTAGTCACCCTCCTAGGCTACCGTCCGGTGAGTGACCACGCGTCTTCGGAACCGTCCTCGTCGTCGCCGGAGGTGCCGTCGGCGCCGTCGAAATATTCGACTTTCTGGCTGCGCTGGTCCAGATCCGCCTGCACGAGGTCCTCCGCGTACCCGCCCTGGGCAATGTTCGCGTTGGCGTTGTCGCTGAGCGCCGCGGTCTTCGAGTCGGCAGCCGCCGGCGCTTCCTGGCCCTTCATGGCTGCCAGCACCGCGCCGAGGTCGTCCGGCTTGACCAGGACATCGCGCGCCTTGGAACCCTCGGAGGGACCAACCACTCCCCTGGACTCAAGCAGGTCCATCAGGCGGCCGGCCTTCGCGAAACCGACACGCAACTTGCGCTGCAGCATCGACGTCGAGCCGAACTGGGTGGTGACCACCAGCTCCGTGGCCTGCAGCAGCACGTCCAAATCGTCCCCGATGTCGTCGTCGATCTGCTTCTTCTGCGTCTCGGGAGCGACGTCGTGGCGGTAGTCGACCTTAAGCTGGCCCTTGACGTGTTCCACCACCTTGTGGATTTCGGATTCCGTCACCCACGCGCCTTGTACGCGCATGGCCTTGGAGGCACCCATCGGCAGGAACAGGGCATCACCCTGTCCGATGAGCTTCTCCGCACCGGGCTGGTCCAGGACCACGCGGGAGTCGGTGACCGAGGACGTGGCGAAGGCCATGCGGGACGGCACGTTGGCCTTGATCAGGCCGGT
>DIZT01000291.1:0-807 GCA_002427975.1 Micrococcaceae bacterium UBA6021
TTGGTGATCTTGGGCATGTTGTCCTCTTTCGGGTCAACCCCGGAAAGATTCTTTGCCCGCTCCCCCAGCTCTTTGACGTACTCGGTGACGGCCTCGGAAGGCTGACGTTTGGCGAGCTGGCGGTCTTTGCCCTCCAGTACCGGGAGCTTCTCTGTGATGTCCGAAACGGTCACGACGTCGGAGAACTGATTGGTGATCTTCAGCAGTTCGGGCAGATTGATGTACTTGTTGATCCGCTCAACTTGGTCATATCCGCCACCTGCCGGGGAGATCCGCAGCACGGTGGAACGCTCCGTGAACTGGTTGGCCCAGGCATTGACCTCCTGGAGCCCGGCGAGGTCCAGCAGCTCCGGACGCAGGTAGTGCTGCATGACCCACATCTCGGACATCGAGTTTGCCACCGGGGTGCCGGTAGCGAAGGTGGCCACGGCTGGCAAATACCCCTCACGGAAGTACCCGCCTTGTACCGCGTCCTGCATCTTTGTCTCCCGCAACGACCGGAGCTTGAAGTCAAGATCAGAGGCCCGGTCGGAACCGGTGCAGGCCAACTCATAGGAATCAGACTGGCGGAAGAGGTTCTTGTAGTGGTGCGCTTCGTCCACAAAAAGGTAGTCGATGCCCGTCTCCTCGAAGGTAACGCCGACGTCCTTGCCCGTGGTGATCCTCGCATGGCGTTCTTCGAGGCGTTTAATGGCCCGTTCAACGGCCTTGATCCGCGCCTTCTCGTCACCGCCCATTTCTGCCCTGGCTTGCCTCAGCTCGCTGATTTGCTCGTCGAGCCAGTCCTGCGTTTTCGCAGGGTCCACT
>DIZT01000291.1:820-5375 GCA_002427975.1 Micrococcaceae bacterium UBA6021
CTTGAAAAGACTGTTTGGGGGATCACCACGGCGTCCCAGTCACCGGTTGCTGCAGCCGCGACCCAGAAGGCTCGGTCCTCGGATTTGATGCCCGTTGGTACCGACAACACGTTGGCCGTCGGGTACCAGTCCACAAACTCCCGGCTCACCTGGTCTACCAGGTGGTTCGGGACGACAATGGCAGGCTTATTCGCGATGCCTGTCCGTCGCAGCTCCAGGGCTGCCATGACCATCGTGCCGGTCTTCCCTGCGCCAACAACATGATCGAGCAGGACGGCGGGTTCGTTGAGGATCCTCGCCACAGCTGCCCGCTGATAATGGTGCGGGGTGTAGTCGCCGTTCAGCCCGGGGAAGCTCAGTGCCTCCCCGGCGGCGGCGTAGTCGGGGGAAGCCTGGGAATTGAACATTCTGTTGTAGGTGGCTGTGATCCGTTCCGCCCGTGCGGCGTCCTGGAACAGCCAGCTACCGAAGTCCTCGGTGATCTTCGCTGCCTTGTCCCTGGCTTCCAGGGTGGCCTTTACGTCCTTGACCTGGCGCTCAGATCCGTGTTCGTCCGTGATTGTGCGCCGGATGACGATTGTGCGGTTGTTCATCAGCGACTGGAGCAGAGTCAGAGGTGTCCGGTCCGAGGTGGCGTAGGAGAACCGCACTTCTGGGGAGAACCTGGGGGAACCGTTTGCTGACCGCAGCTCCCAGGATGCGTCTACCTCGTTCGTGGCAACCGCTGCAGCGACCCCGAACCTCTCGGCAATGAATGCCTCGTAGTCGGCCGGTTCCACGTAACGGACGCCGGGCTTGGCAATGATATCCATCGCCGTGACCTGCTCCGGCATCGCCTCTTCCAGGGCCCGCACATTGGTCTCGAACCGGCTTTCGTCCTTGGCGGCCGCCTGTGCGGTTTCGAGCTTGCTCCGCACATCGCCGGATAGATACTGTACGGCCGGCAGCAGGTCACCGGTCTTTGGTTCTTCAAAGACCAACGTCCCAAGCATTTCCCTTGCCTGGGCTTCTTCAACGTCAAGAAGACTGGCAATGCGTCCCAGATCGACATTTCGTGACTCGTCTAGGGAAATGGCTAGCGCATCGGCCGGAGATTCAGCGGATATCGGGCGTTCTCGGAATGCCAGAACGTCACGGTCAAACACGGCGGCTTTCCTTGCCGTCAAGGTCTCGTCGTCAAAATGCTCCATGGCGAGCAGCAGACCCCGGTTGGGATCACCGGCGACCACGGCAAGATGATCCTGCCTCTTGGACGGCTCTCCCGGTTCAGAGGCAGATTCCTCCCACGCTGCCCTTAGCTCCTCGGGGACGGGCACCTTGGCAGGATCCACCTCCCCGTCGGCGGGAAGGGACAGCCGCCAGATCCGTTCGCTTTCGGCCATGAGGATAGCTATTTGCTTTGGCCGGGGTGCCTTACCGGGAACGGTGGTGAACCTGTTTACCGGACCGTGTGCGGCGCGGTACGCGTCGTAGACGCTGTTCAGCCGATCCCGCCGGGCTCCGCGTTCCGGCTTGGGAGCCCCTGCCCGTTGAGCGTCAATGACTTCCCGGGCCGCGTCCCTGACCTCCAGCAGGCTGGCTGCTTCGGAGTGCCGGGCCTTGGCCACGCTGACCGGTTCCCACACTCGGGCGGCGTTGAACCGTTCGAACGTTCCCCTGGCGTACCGGACATGCCCGGTGACGGCCTCAGCGACGGCAGTCTCCCGCACAAGCCCGGAAGCGAAAAGCGTCGCGGGGACCGCTACTGGTTCAGGGGAATACCCGTAGCCTGTCGCGGCGGCTTCCGAGAGCTGTGACCTGAGTCGGTCTCGGATTTCATCAGCCAACGGATCGCCGGAGGGGCCGGCTATATCGAGGGTCGAATCGTTGTACATCCCCTGGCCTACGGAGAGTATCCCGAGTACCGCGTCGTCATTGGTTGCGAACCAGCCGCCGACCGCTACCTGTGTCGGTTCCCCGCTTTGCCGGTGGGTTGCCCAGGTGGTTCCGGTCCGCACCCAGGCGTTGATGCGGTCTTCGTCCGGCCGTTCCTCCGGCTTTCGGCGGCGGAACACCAACAGGTCGGTGGCGACCTCGGTGCCGGCCACAGCCTTGAACGCATTGTTGGGCAGCCTGACCGCACCGACGAGGTCCCCGTACTTGGCAATCTCACGACGGGCCTTCATCCCCTGTGCGTCCATCGTGAACGTGGAGGTCAGCACTGCGACGTATCCGCCGGGCGCGGTCAGGCGCAGGGACTTCGCGATGAAGTAGTTGTGGATGCTCAGCCTGGAAGTGTTGTAGCGGGCGTCGTGGACCACGAAGTCACCGAATGGGACGTTGCCAACGACGGCGGACACCGCCCCTTCAGGGATCGCGGTGTCTTCGAAGCCTTCGGCCCTTACCTGTGCCGACGGGTAGAGGTATGAAGCGATAGCGGCTGTGGTGGAGTCCAGCTCAACTCCGGCCATTGTGGCTGTATTGGGAGCGAGCCCAATGAAGTTACCGGCCCCGCAGCCCGGCTCCAGAACCGCTCCCCCATCAAAGCCGGCGGACTCCAGCGCGTCCCATACGGCCTTCGCTACTGCCGGGTCGGTGTAGTGGGCATTGATCGTCGTTGCCGATGCCTGTGCGTAAGCCTCGGCGCTGAGAAGGGATTTCAGTTCCGTGCGTTCGCTGGTCCATTCGTCGCGGTGCTCTTCAAAGATTTGCGGGACCGCGCCCCAGGACGACCATCGGGCGAGAATGTCCTGCTCTGCTGCTGTCGCATGCCGCTGATCGTTCTGCAACTGGTGCAACAGCCGCAGCGCCTCCATGTTCACCACGGCACGGGACTTCGCCCCGGATGGTGGCAGGACCTGGGTTCCCGGCCTGAAATCGACCGGGACCCCCCTCAGCTCTTCAGGTGCTGCTCCGCTTGCGGGGACACGATGGAGGTCCACTGGCTCCAGCCCGGGATCGGGGTCTTGCCCTGGCTGATCATCCAGTCGAAGACCGTGTTCAGGATCAGATCCAGCCGCGCGATCGTGACCGCGGCGTCCCTCATCGGCAGTGCCTTGAACTCCTCCTCGTCCGCCGTCACTGGGAGCAGCGAGCTCCGGTCCCTCTTCAGCTGCGCCCAGTACGCCTTCACCAGATCGAAGAATTCCGGGTCCGCGTCCGTCACCGGTGACTTCAGCCGATCCAGGATCGACTTCCCGTCGTAGAGTTCCTCGAAGTTCTCCACCAGCGTTCTCATGTACGGCGCCGAGTAGTGAGGGTCCTGCCACGCCTCGGGATCGTTCTCCCAGGCCGCCGTCAGAACGTCCGTCCGCTCGTCCGGCGCCCGCTCCGACATCACTTCGCGCAATTGCATCTGCTCCACCGGGTTCATTGAGTTCCTCCTGCTGGTTGAAAATATCAAGATCATCGAACAGGCTTGGCTGGTTCGGATCCGCTTTCTTTCGAGCCATCTTCGGCCTTTCAGGTTTACATAACGTGGGTACATCCAACGGGATGTCAAATGCTGGGAAGTCTTCGACCCCCTCGCTGAACGTCCTCTGGCCCGCCGCAACCAGAACGTTGCGACGGGCCAGGAAAATCGGAGGGGAGTTGCCGGTTAGACGAGGCCCCATTCGCGGTCAACCGTGGCCTGTTCAACATCGACCGGAGCGACTTGGGCGTCCATCGCCTTGGCCCAGAGACCCGGTTTCGGGTTCTGGGCGATCTCCACCGTGGCGAACTCCAGCGAAGCAGACACTTCATCAGCCCAGACCCTGTGGTTCAGGCCAGGGCTGCCTTCCTTGTTCACATACGGGACGGCCTCATAGTTGCCCGTGACCGTTGCCCGGTTACCTTTCGCGAGGGAGCCCACGACGTTCTCCCCCAACCGGACGCTCTTCACGGCGACGTCGTAGAAGACCGCTTCGCCGTCCTTCCATTCGTTGGCCTCACGGTCAAAGACCCGGGGTGTGTCCGCCAGACGGAAAGTGACGAGCTTCGATCCGTTTACCTCGCGTGTTACCGGATCATCGACGAGGTTCCCCGTTGCTGTGTGCTTATCGAGCCTTGGACGTCCAGCCATGTCAGGTGCTCCCTCAGTCGGTGGGTACCAACCTGTTTGGTGCCCGCTACCGCACTGTTCGCTCCGGGGATCCCGAACGGTGTGTGACATACGCTCACCCATGTAAACCGGCTCGAACGCGAACCCGGATGAGTCGGCACCGACCGAATCCAGGCAGACGAAAAGGCCTCCACCTTGGGGAACATGGAGGCCTTTTCGGAATCAACGCTACCAGCGCACCAGCCGCCGGCGTTGCCTTCCCTGCCGGTCAGTAGACCCTAGTCGGGTACGGTTCGCCGATCTCCACTTCCCACGTAAAGATTCGTGTGTTGGGGTTGCCGGTTGTGAGTTCGAAAGCATTGAGGGAGATGACCGCCACGGCGCTATGGGCGGCGCCGGCACGCATGATCGCCTCGGGCAGCCGCTTCACAATTTCCTCGCGGCTCTCCTGCTGCAAGGGAGCCAGGGGCAAGCCGAGATCCGGAAGGAGGGCACGCTGGCTCACTCCCCTGACAATAGGCCTCCGGCCCACCC
>DIZT01000291.1:5383-5855 GCA_002427975.1 Micrococcaceae bacterium UBA6021
GCCAAGGAGCCGGCGCCCCGCCCAGATCCGGAAGGACGGCACGCTTGCTCACTCCCCCGACAAGCCCGACCACCAGCGTCTTGCCGTCCGATTCGGGCGTGATGTAGGAGATCTTGTCGACGGGAATCATCATGTTCTTCCCGCGCTCGTCCTTGATGTGCAGCCACGGAATCATGCTCATGCCTGGCCCCCTTTCCGAAATACGGTCTTCTCGGCCCAGGCGAAGAGCCAGTCCACCCTGTCATACGAAACCAACGTGCCGAAAAAGTTGGCGGAGCCAAAGTAAGCCATGAGTCCGGCGAGAATTACCGGCCCCACGGTCAGCAAGTACGCCGAATGTTCCTGCGCCTCCGGAGATCCTCCGCCAAGGCCCTGGATAGCGCCAAGGGCGAACTCGTACTGGACGCTCGCCATCGCCCAGCCACCCAGCCAAGCCCCGGTGAAGGGCAGAAGAAGGATCAGGAGAATCATT
>DIZT01000092.1:0-7742 GCA_002427975.1 Micrococcaceae bacterium UBA6021
TATTTTGCAACGCTAGTTGCAAAGCTGCTGGTGATATGTCTAACATGGTGCAGGATTCAGAGTCAAGGCCGCGGCATGCCCGCAGAGCCGGTTTATCCGCCGCGGAACCCTCCGTACCGCGGCGTCCGAGTGCCGCTGAAAAGCGCAAGAGGGAGTGCGGGAGTTAGATGCTTTCAACTGTATGTGTTGGCGAGACGATGGCCATGCTCACCCCGGTACACGCCGTGCCGCTGCACCAGGCAACCGAGCTCCACTGCGGAATCGGCGGTGCCGAGTCGAACGTCGCCATGGGGCTCGCGGCCATGGGCCTGGACTCGCACTGGGTGGGACGCGTCGGCCGGGACGGCTTCGGCACACGGATCCTCAACGAGCTCAGCGGGCACGGCGTGGGAGTGACCGGTGTCGAAGTTGATCCCGCACTGCCTACCGGCCTCTACGTGAAGGTTCCCGCCCAGTCGTCAGACCCCGACGGCGGCAGTTCAGTCCTGTACTACCGGCAAGGAAGTGCGGCCTCGGCGATGGGACCCGCCACGCTGGCCAATCCCGCGGTGGCCGGCCTGCTCGAAAACGCAGCCCTCATCCACCTGAGCGGCATCACGGCCGCCCTCTCCCCCGAGTGCCTCCAGCTGCTGGAAACCGTTCTGACCGGCCCCCGGCACGGCCGCACCATCAGCTTTGACGTCAACTGGCGGGCAGCCCTGTGGGCCGGCCGGGACCGTTCGGCGCTACAGCGGCTGGCCAATCTGGCCGACGTCGTGCTTGTTGGCAAGGACGAAGCGGAGCACGCCTTCGGCACCACTGACGAGGCCGAACTCCGCCGGCTCCTCCCGGACCCTGCCGTGCTGGTGATCAAGAACGAGGCCATCAGCGCGATTGCGCTGAACCGGGACGGCAGCCGCGAGGAGGTTCCGGCACTGTCCGTGGACGTTGTTGAACCCGTGGGCGCAGGGGATTCCTTCGCTGCCGGCTACCTCAGCGGCATGCTCTTCGGGCTGGGCCAGAAAGCCAGCCTGCGCCGGGGCCACGTGGCCGCTGCCTGCACGCTCACGGTCCACGGTGACCGCGGCCCTCTCCCCGAAGCCGCCCGGCTGTCCGCCATCCTTGATTCGACCGACGCCGCTTGGGCCGCCATTCGCGTTGCTGACGGACACTTCAACACCAGAACCGGAGCGTGACACCGTGAGCCAGAGCCTGATGCGGGCCATCGACCTGCTCGCCGAACTCGCCGCCAAACCCGCCACCCTGGACGAGCTTGCCGCCAAGGCCTCCGTGCACAAGACCACCGTGATGCGCCTGCTGCACGCCATGGAGGAAAAGCGGTTCGTGGTCCGGGACGATGACCAGCGGTTCATGCTCGGGTCCAAGCTGTTTGAACTGTCGTCGCTCGCACTGGAGCAGCGCGACATCCGCAAGGTGGCCCACCCGCACCTGGCCGAACTGAACGGCCGCACCGGGCACACCGTGCACCTCGCGGAATTCGAGGGCAACGAAGTGGTGTACATCGACAAGTTCGAATCGCGCCATCCCGTCCGCATGTATTCGCGCATCGGCCTGACTGCATCGCTGCACTCGGCTGCTGTGTCGAAAGTCCTCCTCGCCGATATGCCGCGCAACCGGCAGGAAAAGATCGCGGCGGGGCTGGACTACATCAAAGTTACCGAGAACACCCTGACCTCACCGGAGGCCCTGCTGGCCGAACTGGAGCAGGTCAGGATCCAGGGCTGGGCCCACGACAACGCCGAGCACGAAGCGTTCGTGCACTGCATCGCGGCCCCCATCCGCGACGCCAGCGGCGCCGTTGTTGCCGCAGCCTCCTGTTCGGTACCGGTGGTGATGCTCAGCTATGAAGGATTGCTTGAGCTGCTGCCCGACCTCAAAGCCAGCACCGAGGCCATCTCGAATGACCTCGGCTGGATCAGCCACGAAAGGAACTCAGCATGAGTGAAAAGACCGTAGTACTGACCGAAAACGCGCCCGCCCCGGCACACGTATTCTCCCAGGGCATCCAGAAGGGCGGCTTCTTCCAGGTCTCGGGCCAGGGCCCGATGGACCCGTCCACCAACCAGTACATCGGCGAGGGCGACGTGCGCGTCCAGACCCGCCGCACGCTGGAGAACGTCAAGGCCATCCTGGAAGCCGGCGGTTCATCCGTGGAGGACGTGCTGATGTTCCGCGTCTACCTCACCACCCGCGACGACTTCGCGGCCATGAACGAGGTCTACGGCGAGTTCATCAAGGAAAACGTCCCCAGCGGCGCCCTGCCCAGCCGCACCACCGTGTTTGTTGACCTCCCGCACGAGGTCATGCTCGTGGAGATCGACGCCCTGGCGGTCACGGCCTAGTCCCCGGCGTTAAGGTTCGACGGCGGCACTCCGGTGAGTGCCGCCGTCGGGCGTTTGTGGGCGGCTGGGACACGCGGATGCAGGTGTCCTCACCCCGTATTTGTGTCTTTGGGGAATTTGCGCGTCGCTAGCCCGTGTGCGCGGTCACCAGCCGGTCGGGCTTCCCCGCGTTCACTCCGGAAGTCGTCTCCACTGGAAGTCCGTTGCGGGCCCAGTATTCGATGCCGCCGATCATTTCCTTCACGGGGTAGCCGAGGGCGGCGAACGCCAGGGCCGCGAACGTGCTGCCGTTGCAGCCCGGACCCCAGGAATAGACCACCACGTTGGCGCCGGCGGGGATCAGCCCCGGTGCGCGGGACGGGATGTCGGCGGTGGGCAGGTGCACGGCGCCGGGGATATGGCCGTGCTCCCAGGACGCGCGCCTCCTGGTGTCGACGAGCACGAATCCTCCGGCCGTGAGGTTTTCGGCGACGTCCATAACGTCGATCTCGAACCTGAGTTTGGCGCGGAAGTACGCCGCCGCGTCATTGTCTCCGGCTCCGCTTTCTGTGCGTTCAGTAGTCACTCGTGTCCTATCCAGCGGCCGTACGGTCCGGCCGGAATTAACTATTGGTTGCGCGGATAGCGTCCGCGACGCTTTCCAGGTGCAGCCTCATGGCCTCGGCTGCCCCATCAGAGTCGTGCCTGCAGACCGCATCGATGATCGCCAGGTGCTGCGGAAGGGAAACACTGGGGCGACCGGGCTGGCGCGCTAGCTGGAACTGAAAGCGCACGGCTTGGCCGCGCAGCCGTTGAATTGTCGCTGCGGCAGTTTTCTGTGCACTCACCGCAATGATCTTGGCGTGGAGACGTTGATTGCACGCCGAGTATGACTCCCTATCGCCGCGTTCGACCGCCTCCTCCATCTCCCTGGCGAGCCCCCGGAGTTCATCAGATTCAGCGTCGGATATTCTCTCAGCTGCCTTCCGGGCGCACAGCGCTTCGAGTGCGGCACGCACTTCGGTAATCTCCAACGCCTCATCGACGGAGACGGCCCTCACCCGCGCCCCGCGGTTCTGGACACGTTCAACAAGGCCGTCGACGCTCAGCTCGGACAAGGCGACGCGAATGTTGCCCCGACTAGCCCCATATTCGGCCGCCAGGTCGGCTTCCACGAGCCGCTGCTTCGGCACGAGCTCGCCCCTGATGATCGCGCTGCGCAAAATATCAACCAGCTCCGGGGCCGAAAGGGCCCCTCCGACGTTCTCGTCAACGGCTGTCATGCTGCCCCTTTCGGAACTCCTCTAGGCGACGCTTGTCCTAAGCATTGTAAACAATTTTGTCAGAGCGATCCGGGAACCCCGCATACATCCGGTCAGGACGCCGGGCAATCCCAAAAAAGTTTGCTGACGATATTGCTAACAATTTCGTCAACGTCTATCGTGGTGTGTATTGCATCACTACCGAGGGAGCGAACACCGTGGTTCAAGCAACCATCCAGGAGACGGGGAAGGCCCATACCCATGTTCAGGGAGGCCAGACCGCGATTCCGTGCTGGTTCATGCGGGGCGGCACCTCGAGAGGGCCGTTCTTCCGGTCCGAAGACCTTCCGGAGGACCAGACGTCCCGCAACGCCGTATTGCTGGCAGCGATGGGATCCCCGGACCCCCGCCAGATCGACGGCGTGGGGGGCGCCACTCCGCTGACCAGCAAGGCCGGCATCGTGGCCGTCAGTGATCGTGACGATGCGGATCTTGAATTCCGGTTTGCCCAGCTCCAGCCGGACAGCGACGTCGTCGATCTGACCTCCAATTGCGGGAACATGCTCGCCGCCGTGCTGCCCTTTGCGCTGGAGGCCGGCCTGATCGCAGCCCAGGGCGAAACCACAACGGCACGGGTCCTCACGCTCAACACAGGCCTGGTTGCGGAGATCACGGTGCCCACCCCGGCCGGTGAATCCGGCCGGTACGTGGAGTACGCCGGCGATGCCCGCATTGACGGCGTACCCGGAGCCGCCGCCCCGATCCACATCAATTTCCTCGACACGGCCGGCTCGGTCTGTTCTTCGCTGCTGCCCACGGGCAACGTCCGTGATCGCGTGGACGTGCCCGGCGTCGGACAGGTGGAAGTGACGTGCATCGATAACGGCCAGCCGCTGGTGATCGTCTCCGCTGCCGCACTCGGCCGCACCGGTTACGAGTCGACGGCGGCGCTGAACGAGGACCAGGATCTCAAGTCCCGCCTGGAAATCCTGCGCCTTGCCTGCGGCGAGCTCATGGGCCTCGGTGACGTGACGGGCAGGAACTATCCCAAAATGACGCTCGTTTCGCCGCCGGCCCAAGGCGGCGCGATCAACACCCGCAGCTTCATCCCGCACGTCTGCCACGACTCCATCGGTGTCCTGGCCGCGGTCACGGCGGCAACCGCCTGCGTGATCGAGGGAACTGTCGCCCATGACCTCGCGGAGGTGGACCCCGGCGCCCTAACCCAGGTGTCCGTGGAGCATCCCGCCGGCGAGTTCAGCATTGAACTGAGCCTCGACCCGGTCAACCCCCAGCGTGTCATCAAGTCTGCGCTGCTGCGCACGGCCCGGCTCATCATGGCCGGTCATGTCTTTGTCCCCCGCCGCATCTGGAGCCCGGGCGCGGCCCCTCTTGAGGAGAAGCACTAATGATCATCGATTGCCATGGGCACTTCACCACGGCACCTGCCGAATTGGAGGGCTGGCGGAACCAACAGATCGCCGGCCTCGAAAACCCGGATGCAGCCCCTGTCCCGGCGGACCTGCGCATTACGGATGCCCAACTGCGGGAGAGCATCGAAGGGAACCAACTGCGCCTCATGGACGAGCGCGGCATCGACCTGACAATCTTCTCCCCCCGCGCCTCGTTCATGGCCCACCATGTGGGCGGCTTCGAGACCTCCGCCGAGTGGGCGGCCATCTGCAACGAACTTTGCTTCCGCGTCAGCCAGCTGTACCCGGAGCGTTTCGTGCCCGCCGCGATGCTCCCCCAGTCCCCCGGCGTCGACCCCGCAACCTGCATCCCCGAGCTCACCCGCTGCGTGGAGGAATACGGGGCCGTCGCGTTGAACCTGAACCCCGACCCGTCCGGCGGCCACTGGACGTCCCCGCCGCTCACCGACCGGTCCTGGTACCCCATTTACGAAAAAATGGTCGAGTACGACATCCCGGCCATGGTCCACGTCAGCACCAGCATCAACCCGGCCTTCCACACCACCGGCGCGCACTACCTGAACGCCGACACCACCGCCTTCATGCAGCTGATCCAGGGCGACCTGTTCACCGACTTCCCCGCCCTGAAGCTGATCATTCCGCACGGCGGCGGCGCCGTTCCATACCACTGGGGACGGTTCCGCGGCCTGGCCATGGCCCTGAACAAGCCGCCGCTGGAAGAACACGTGATGCGCAACGTCTACTTCGACACCTGCGTCTACCACCAGCCCGGCATTGACCTGCTGCTGGACGTCGTTCCCACCCGCAACATCCTCTTCGCGTCCGAAATGATCGGAGCGGTCCGGGACATCGATCCGTGCACCGGTCACCACTTCGACGACACTCGCCGCTACCTCGAAGAATCCGGCTTATCCGAGGCTGACCTGGCCGCCGTCCAGGAGCACAACGCCCGCACCGTCTACCCGCGATTGAACGCTCTGCTCAAGCAGCAGGGCCGCTAGCACTCACTAGGAGCACAGATCCATGCAGGAACTCGGAGTAGTACACCGAAACATCAACCGCGCATCCCGCGCGGACGTCGACGCGCTGGCAGCGTTCGGTGTCAGCACCATCCATGAAGCCATGGGCCGCCTTGGCCTGATGCGCCCGTATATCCGCCCGGTCTACCCCACTGCCAGGCTTTGCGGTACCGCGGTGACGGTACTGCTTCAGCCCGGCGACAACTGGATGCTGCACGTGGCAGCCGAACAACTGGAACCCGGCGACGTCCTCGTCGCGGCCTGCACCACCGAGTGCGAGGACGGGTTCTTCGGCGATCTTCTCGCCACCTCCGTCCGGGCACAGGGCGGAGTGGGCCTCGTGATCGACGGCGGCTGCCGCGACGTTGACACCCTGCAGGAGATGGACTTCCCCGTTTTCAGCCGGGCGATCAACTCCAAGGGCACCATCAAAGCCACTGTCGGATCGGTCAACGTCCCGGTCGTTTGCGCCAATGCCCTGGTCAACCCCGGCGACGTCGTGATCGGGGACATCGACGGCGTCGTTGTGGTCCCCGCCAGCCGTGCAGCAGAAGTGGTCGAAGCTGCCCGGCAGCGCGAAGCCAACGAAGAGGGCAAGCGCCAGCGGTTCGCTGCCGGCGAGCTCGGCCTCGACATGTACTCCATGCGGCAGCCGCTGGAGGCCGCCGGCTTGCGGTACCTCGACTGATGAATAGTCTGGTCAAAGGAGACCCCATGAGTACCCCATTTACTAAATCCCCCGGATGGCTGGACTGGTACCGCAACCCCTCCACACCCCGCTTCACCCTCCCGCACGGGACGGTGGACGCCCACTGCCACGTCTTCGGTCCCGGGGCGGAGTTCCCCTTCGCTCCGGAGCGCAAGTACACCCCTGGTGACGCGGGCAAGGCGGAGCTCTTCGCGCTCCGGGACCACCTCGGGGTCAGCCGCAACGTCATCGTGCAGGCAACATGCCACGGCGCTGACAACAGTGCGATGGTGGACGCGGTCCAGGCTTCCGGCGGCAGGGCCCGCGGCGTGGCCACCGTCCGTCCGGACGTCACAGACGCCGAGCTTCGCCGGCTGGATGAGGCAGGTGTGCGTGGCGTGCGGTTCAACTTCCTCAAACGCCTGGTCAGTGCAGCCCCGCAGGATGACCTTGCCGCCATTGCAAAGAAGATCGCTCCCCTAGGCTGGCACGTCGTCATCTACTTTGAGGGCGCGGACTTGGAAGACCTGGAATCATTCTTCGGCGCTCTTCCCACTCCGCTGGTGGTGGACCACATGGGCCGCCCCGACGTGGCCAAGCCCGTCGATGGCCCCGAATTCGGCCGCTTCCTGCGGTTCGTCAACAGCAACGACGTGTGGGTCAAGGTCAGTTGCCCGGAACGGCTCAGCGTCACCGGGCCCTCTGCGCTCGACGGCGAGCAGCACGCTTATACGGACGCCGTGCCCTTCGGCCGCCGGGTCATCGAGGAGTTTCCGGACCGCGTGCTGTGGGGCACCGACTGGCCGCACCCCAACCTCACCGGACACATGCCCGACGACGGACTCCTGGTCGACTACATACCGCAGGTGGCCGTGACCCCCGAACAGCAGCACAAGCTCCTCGTGGCCAACCCGATGCGCCTCTACTGGCCAGGCGAAGAAGCCTAGCCCCAACTCATCTCCGCTTCTCCAAAGGACTCCAATGATGCACTCCAATGCGGCAAACCGGCTCGACCGGCT
>DIZT01000092.1:7879-8252 GCA_002427975.1 Micrococcaceae bacterium UBA6021
ACCGTCCCTAAGCTGATCAAGCTCTGGGGCGTCTCGATCAACGAGATCGCCTATGTCACGTCCCTGTCGTTCGTCGGCATGTTCTTCGGGTCGCTGATCGCCAGCTGGCTTGCCGACCGGTGGGGCCGCAAGAAAGCTCTGGTCATCACCACGCTGTGGTTCTCGGTCTTCTCGTTCGCCGCCGTCTTCTCCTGGGACATCGTCTCGCTCGGCGTTTTCCGCATCCTGACCTCGGCGGGCCTCGCGGCCATGACCGTCGTAGCCGTGATTTACGTCAACGAGATCTTCCCGGCGGCAGTCCGCGGCAAGTACCAGGCCTACGCGATCGTCATCGGAATCTGCGGAACCCCGGTAACCAACCTCATCGCCAGCG
>DIZT01000099.1:0-364 GCA_002427975.1 Micrococcaceae bacterium UBA6021
GTAAGTGACCCCGCGTTGCATTTGCGTAGGCTGGTTCCATGAGTCCAGCCGGCCGCTTTGCCCCCAGCCCTTCCGGCGAACTGCATGTGGGCAACCTCCGCACCGCGATCCTCGCCTGGCTGTTCGCCCGGTCCACGGGCCGCGACTTCCTGCTGCGCGTGGAGGACCTGGACCGGGCCCGGGCAGGCGCGGAAGCGGAGCAGCTCCGCGATCTGGAGGCCATGGGCGTGACGTGGGACGGCGCCGTCGTACGCCAGACCGACCGTGGCGGGCTGTACAGCGACGCGATCAACACGCTGGCCGCCGCAGGCCTCACCTACGAATGCTTCTGCACCCGCCGCGAGATCCAGGAGGCGCCGTCCGC
>DIZT01000099.1:473-5945 GCA_002427975.1 Micrococcaceae bacterium UBA6021
GCTGAACTGGAGTTCAAGCGCTCCATCAGGCCTGCCGCTATCCGGCTCCGCGCCGGGGTAACGGAGTTCACCGTGCAGGACGTGCTGCACGGTGAGTTCACCGGCGTCGTGGACGATCTTGTTCTCCGCCGCAATGATGGCGTTACGGCGTACAACCTGGCCGTGGTGGTGGACGATGCCGCCCAAAGCATTGATCAGGTGGTGCGCGGTGATGACCTGCTGCCGTCCACCCCCAGGCAGGCATTTCTTGCGTCGCTCCTGAATATTCCTGTTCCGGCATATGCCCACGTTCCGCTGGTGGTAAATTCCGACGGCGTCCGCCTGGCCAAGCGCGACGGTGCAGTGACGCTGGCCGACCTTTCGAACGCTGGAGTTTCGGCAGCCGCGGTCCGGAACCTCATCCTGCAGTCCCTCAAGCTGCCGGCCGGCCCGCTGGAGGAAGCACTCGCAGCGTTCCAGCCAGCCAACCTTCCGCGGGAACCGTGGGTGTGGAGCGGTCCCTGGCGGCCGGTCAAGCCGGGGCGCCCCTAAGCCTGGCCGGCGGTGAGCTTGCGGAGGTCCGCCTTCCGGATTTTTCCGCTGGCAGTGCGTGGCATCTCATCCACGAACATCACTGTCTTGGGAATCTTGTAGCGCGCCAGCCTGCCTTCAAGATGTGCGCGTAGCTCGGCCTCAGTGAGTTGGGCGCCCTCCCGCAGCAGTATGACGGCCCGGGGAACTTCGCCCCACTTCTCGTCAGGCACGCCGATCACGGCCACGCTGCCCACCGCATCCAGCTCGGTGATGGCCTGCTCCACTTCGGCCGGATAGATATTTTCGCCGCCGGAGATGATCATGTCCTTGAGCCGGTCGGACACGAACACAAAGCCGTCGTTGTCCTTGTAGCCCATATCGCCGGACTTGAACCATCCGCCGGCGTCGTACGATTCGGCGGTTGCCCCAGGCCGGTTCCAGTATTCGTGGATCACGTTGGGCCCCTTGATCTGGATTTCACCCACAGACCCCGGGGCGGCTACGGCGCCGTCGAAATCGGCGATCCGCACATCCGTAAAGAAGTGCGGAAGGCCGGACGAACCCGCCTTTTCGCGTGACCGGGCTGCGGGCAGGGTGGTGGCCCCCGGCGCAGTCTCCGTCATGCCATAACCGTTCGAGAACCGCAGGCCGCGTTGTTCGTAGGCCTCCAGGACCCGCAGGGGAACCGCCGACCCGCCACACGTGAGTTTGTTCAGCGAACTGAGGTCCGTGGTGTCCCACGCCCGGTGCTCGCAGAGCATCTGGTAGGTGGTGGGTACGCCGCTGATGGTGGTGGCGCGGTGATTCTCGATGAGTTCGAGGGTCCGTCGGGGATCGAACTTGGGTTCCAGTACCACAGTCCCGCCCTTCAGGAGCGTGGGCAGGACGCCCATGTTCAGGGATGCCACGTGGAACAGCGGTGAGATCATCAGGGCGACATCCGTGGAAGCAAAGTCAAAATCCACAATGACGTTCATGCAATTCCACACGATGTTCCCGTGGGTCAGCAGCGCCCCCTTGGGATGCCCGGTGGTGCCGGACGTGTAGAGGATCATCGCGCCGTCGTCCAGGTCCACTGCTTCGTCGAGGTACTGGTCCGCTCCGGAGGCGAGCACCGCCTCGAAGTCTTCCGCCGCCGTCGTGCCTTGCTCACCGGAGGAATCATCCACCGCGATACGCCGGTTCACCAGGGTACCGGCCGCGCCGGCGGCGGCGAGGACGTCCAGGCTCCCGGCGTGGATCAGTGTTGCTGCTCCACAGTCCTGAAGCTGGAACTGGACCTCCGGCGGTGCCAGACGGGCATTGAGAGGAACGAAGATGGCGCCCAGCTGTCCGCACGCGAAGAGTGTTTCCAGGAAGGACGGGTGGTTGTCGCCCAAGTAGGCCACCCGGTCAAACTTGGCCACTCCGCTGTCCCTCAGGGCATTGGCCAGCCGGACGCTCCGGTCAGCGAGCTGCTGGTAGCTGATTTCCCGGTCTCCGCTGATCAGCGCTGTCTTGCTGCCGGACTTGGGGCGGCGACGCTGCAGCCATGAGCCGATGCCGAAATTCTCCACGGCGAATCCTTTCTATAAAGACGTTAGTACGGAGTGCTGGGTTCGGGCCCGGACCGGAGGCCGGTTCCGGGCCCGAGTCCTGCCAGGGTCAGGCCTGGACCGTCTGGAGGTCGTTGTCCTTCGGTTCCCGGGTCAGGAGGATGAACACGATGGACACGGCCGACATGATCGCCAGGAACCAGACCACGGACGACGTCTGCTGGCCGGAGTCCTTGAAAATCTGGGCCACGATGCCAGGGGTGAATCCGGCGCCCAGCAGGGTTGCCAGCTGGTAGCCCAGGGATGCGCCGGTGTAGCGGGAGGTGGTGCCGAACTGCTCGGACACGAACGCCGCCAACGGACCGAAGAGGGTGGAGTGGATCATCAGGCCGATGGCGAAGGCCACGAAGATCAGCACGATGTTGTTGGAGGAGAGCAGCGCGAACATCGGCACGAGGTAGATGACGAAGAGCACCAGTCCGCCGATCATCACCGGCCGCCGGCCCACCTTGTCGGACAGCTTGCCGCCCAGGAGCACGAACACGATGGAGACCAGGGAGGCCGCGGCAAAGGCATACAGTACGCCCTGCCGGTCGGCGCCCTTGGAGACGGTGTAAGTTACGGCGAACGTGGCCAGGACCACCTGGAGCCCGAAGCCCGCGGCGCCGGCGAGCATGGTGAAGATGAGGGTCTTGGGCCGACGCAGCACCTGCAGGAGGGGCATTGTCGGCTTCGCCTTGGCCGCCGGGGTTGTGCTGGACTGCTCCAGCTCGGCCTTTTCCTGCTCAATAGCCGCCTTGAAGATGGGGCTTTCGGAAACCTTCAGCCGGACGAACATGCCGACGGCGAGGAGGACGAGGGAGAGCAGGAACGGCACGCGCCAGCCCCACGTGAGGAACTGGTCGTTCGGCAGGGCGGCGAAGGTGCCCATGATGAGCGTGCCCAGGACGGCGCCGGTGGGGGCGCCGGCGTTGACGAACGAGGCCGAAAAGCCGCGTTTCCCGGATTCGGAATGCTCCAGCGCCATCAGCGCGGCGCCGCCCCACTCTCCGCCCACGGCGATGCCCTGGAAGACGCGCAGGATCACGAGCAGCACCGCGCCCCAGGGGCCAATGGCCGAGGCTCCCGGTACCAGGCCGATCAGGGTGGAGGCGATGCCCATGACCAGCATGGAGATGATCAGCATGCCCTTGCGGCCCAGCTTGTCACCGAAGTGGCCGAAGATGATCCCCCCGAGCGGGCGTGCCACATAGCCAGCGGCGAACGTGCCGTAGGCGGCCACCACCCCCACCCAGTCGTCCATGCCGGAGAAGAAGACCTTGGGGAAGACTACGGCTGACGCGGTGGCGTAAAGCAGGAAGTCATAGAATTCGATGGTGCTGCCCAGGTAGCTGGAAGCGATGACGGTGCGTGCTTCCTTGCGACGCTCGGCGGTGCCCATGGCTTGAAGCTGGGTGAGTCCTGACATAGTTGTTCCTTTGAACAGAGGGAGGGTCCTTGAGGAGGCGCTTTTACTTGTAGAAGCGGGCCAGGAACTCGGCCACGACCGCGGGACGTTCCTGGCCCTCGATCTCAATGGTGCTGGCGACCTTGATCTGGGCGCCGCCCTTGACCTCGGTCACTTCGGCGATGGTGGCCTGCATCCGGATGCGTGAGCCCACCTTCACCGGGGAGGTGAACCGGACCTTGTCCAGGCCGTAGTTGACCTTGGTGGTGACGCCGTCGACGTCGAACAGCTCTCCCCAGAACGGGATGATGAGCGAGAGGGTGAGGAAGCCGTGGGCGATCGGAGCGCCGAACGGGCCGTCCTTGGCGCGGTCCGGGTCCACGTGGATCCACTGGTCGTCCCCCGTGGCGTCCGCGAATTTGTTGATCTGTTCCTGCGTGATCTCGCGGTAGTCGGTGACGCCAAGATCGGTGCCGGAAAGGGTGAGCAGTTTGTCGAAATCGACGACGAGGTTGGGCATCTTTGCCTCCTGTAGTGGGATGGATATTTAGGGAAAGTACGACGGCGGGGCGCCGGGTTGGGCAGGTGCGGGCGGTTCAGCGCGTGAAGGCGCTTTCGCCGGTGAGGGCGCGGCCTACGATGAGCGCGTTGATCTCGTGCGTGCCTTCGTAGGAATAGACGGCCTCGGCGTCGGCGTGGAACCGGGCCACGTCGGTCTCAAGAGTGATGCCGTTGCCGCCCACAACTTCTCGGGCCAAGGCGACGGTTTCGCGCATCAGCAGGCAGGTCTGCATCTTCGCCAGTGCTGAGTCCTGGTCACGGTAGATGCCCCTGGCCTGCTGCTCGGTCAGCCGCACCACCAGCGACAATGCGGCGGTGACATTGCCCAGCATCCGGGCCAGTTTCTCCTGGACCAGCTGGAAGGAGCCCAACGGACGGCCGAACTGTTGGCGTTCGGTGACGTAATGGAGGGCAGCTTCGAATGCGCCGGCCTGGATCCCGGTGGCGATCCACGCAACGTCCGAGCGCATGGCACGCAGCATCGCTGCTACGTCCCGGAAGGAGTTGACGTTGTGCAGCCGCATGGACTCCGGCACGCGGACGCCCTCCAGGGTGATGTGGGCGTTCTGCATCATCCGCAGGGCGGTTTTGCCGTGGATCTTCTCCAGCGTCACGCCCGCCGCCTCACGGTCCACGAGGAAGGCCTTCACCTGCCCGTCGGCAACGTCCCGGGCAAAGATGGCCAATACGTCCGCGGTGGAAGCCCCACCGATCCAGCGCTTGGCACCATCAAGGATCCAGCTATCCCCTTCGCCGTCTTGTACACGCCGCGCCGTGGTGGCCAGCCCGCCGGCGATATCGGAACCGGACTCAGGCTCGGTGAGGGAAAAGACGCCCTTGAGCGAGAAATCGATGACCTTGGGCATCCACTCCCGCTGCTGTTCTGCCGAGGCGCCCACCCGGATGGCCGTGCGGAACAGGCCGGCCTGCGAGGTGTACCAGGTTGCCAGCGAAGCGTCCGTCCGGGCGAGCTCGAAGATCCGGAAGCCTTGGTAGATACCACGGGCCGGGCCTTCGGCCGTCAGTTCGGCCGGTTCCATCAGGTCCAGGTCAATCAGCGGCTGCGCGAGTTCGGCGGGGAATTCGCCCCGCTCCCAGTGATCCGCCAGAAGGGGACGGGCTTTCTCGTCCAGGAAGCTGCGCAGCCGGCCGAGGACCCGGCGCTCGTCCCCGGTCAGGAGGGACTCGGCGTCGTAGTAGTCACAGACGTCGTAGAGCCTGGTCTGTTCCGCCGCCGTGGCCTGCTCAACTGCGTGGGCGCTCATGTCAGGCTCCGAGTCCGAGCAGGCGGACGGCGTTGTGCTTGAGGATCTTGGGGCGGACCTCGTCCTTGAGCGGCAGATCCGCGAAGGCCCCCAGCCATTTCTGCGGCGTGATGAGCGGGAAGTCAGTACCGAACAGCACCTTGTCCTGCAG
>DIZT01000099.1:6108-8315 GCA_002427975.1 Micrococcaceae bacterium UBA6021
GCTTCATCCTGCCACGGCACGGAGGGGTGGGCCATGATGATCTGCAGTTCAGGAAAGTCTGCAGCAACGGCGTCGAGCAGGAGCGGGTTGGAGTAGGCCAGTTTGATGCCGTAGCCGCCGGGCAGTCCGGCTCCCATGCCGTTCTGGCCGGTGTGGAAAATGGCCGGAAGGCGGAGTTCCTGCAGGGTTTCCCAGAGGGGATAGAACTGTTCGTTGGACGGGTCGAAGCCTTGCAGGCTCGGGTGGAACTTGAATCCCCGCGCGCCGAGGTCCTCAGCCTGGCGAGTGGCACCCCGGATTGCTTCGGGCCCTGTGCGGGGATCGACGCTGCCGAACGGAATCAGCACGTCATTGTTCCGGGCCGCTCCGGCGATCAGATCTTCAATGCTGTTGGGTTCATGCTTGAGCTGCGTGCGGGCGTCCACGGTGAACACCACGGCCGCTATATTCAGTTCGCGGTATATTTCTGCGATCCGGTCCAGCGACGGCGTGCGGTCCTCAGCTTTGAAGTACTTGGCGGAGGCTTCGGTAAGTGTTGGCGGCAGGGATTGGTGGCCGTGGCCGTCCACCTCCAGGTGGACGTGCATGTCGATCGCATCGAGCTTGGTGGCGTCGATGCCCAGTTCGTAACGGGTGGTGGACATTTCAGCGCACCCTCGCTGCTGCTGCTGCGGCCTGGGCCGGTTCGGGCTTGAGTTCCTCCGGCAGAGGCGGGAACTCCTCGCCGACACTCTGCAGCTTGTCGCCGAAGAGGGAATCGAAGTTCTCCACCAGGTCGGCGTAGCGCCAGCCGCCTTCGCGGTATTCGGTGGCCGCCGCGTCCGGGTGGGTCCAGACCTGCAGCCGGTCCCCGCCGGCACCGATCGCCTGGCCCGTGATGCCGGCCGCGGCGTCGGAGGCGAGGAAGGCAACCAGCCCGGAGACGTCGTCGGCCGTTCCGAAACCGAGATCCTGGCGGAAGAAAGCCGGCATAGCTTCGCCGCGCTCGTCCGCTTCGACGGCCTTCTGGAAGTACGGCACGGTTTTGGTCATGTCGGTCGCGGCGACGGGGATGACAGCGTTGGCGGTGACGCCGGCCTTCTTCATTTCCAGCGCCCAGGTGCGGACCATGCCCACAATTCCTGCCTTGGCGGCAGCGTAGTTGGTCTGGCCGAAGTTTCCGCGCTGGCCCGTGGGGGAGCCGATGGTGATGATGCGGCCGGCGATGCTGTTCTCCTTGAAGTAGGCGAACGCTTCACGGACGCAGGTGAACGTGCCCTTCAGGTGGACGTTGATGACCAGGTCGAAGTCCTCGTCGGTCATCTTGAGCAGGCTCTTGTCCCGCAGGATGCCGGCGTTGGTGACCAGGATGTCGAGGCGGCCGAAGGCCTCCACTGCCTTCTCGACGAGCTGCTTGGCCACCTCGGTGGTGCCCACCGGAGCGACGACGGCAACTGCGCGGCCGCCGTCGGACTCGATCAGCGCCACGGCCTCCGCTGCAACGGCTGCGTCCACGTCATTAATAACGACGGCGGTTCCCTGGCGGGCGAGTTCCCGGGCGTAGGCAAGGCCTAGGCCCCGCCCACTTCCGGTGACGATTGCTACTTTGCCTGACAGGCTCATCGCTGCTCCCTTGCTAGCTGATCCGTGCATCCTGCCGTCCGGCATGGGATGCTGTGCTGTATCCATGAGAATCTGTATTGTTGTAAATGTCAACGATTTATTTTGGGAACTATCTGGAGCAGGCCATGACGATTGATATGCAGGGTGTGAAGCAAGGCGACGCCGAGGGGAAGTTGGTGACCGCGTCGATCACCAACGACGTGGGATTCCTGCTGGCCAAACTTCACGCTGCCGGGTCGGTCCTGAATAACCGGGCCTTGGCGGAGTTCAACCTCAAGGAGCGCTCATACTCGGTGCTGATCCTCGCCAACAGTGGCCTGGAGCCGACCCAGCGCGAGCTGGCCGATTTCCTGAGCCTGGATCCAAGCCAGATCGTGGCGTTGGTTGACGAGCTCGAAAAACGCGGGCTCGTTGTCAGGGCCCCCGGAAAACAGGACCGCCGGGCCAAGACGGTCACGGCCACCGCAGCCGGATCGAAACTCTTCGACCAGGCGCGGAAGGCGGCCAGCCGTGCTGAGACCCAGGCGCTTCAGGGGTTGTCGGCGGACGAGGTGGCCACCATGAAGGCGTTGCTGCGCAAGGCGCTGTGGGGCGGTTCCATCTAG
>DIZT01000151.1 GCA_002427975.1 Micrococcaceae bacterium UBA6021
CAAGTACGGGCTGGTCTATCCCCAATGGCGTTAATTTAGCCTCCAGTGCGCTAGGGTCTTGGCATGGCGCGTGTGGGGCAGCAGATCGCGGGGTTGGGTGAGGACCGGTTGCCCGGTCAGATCGCTGTGGGGGTGTTGACGAAGGTGTTCCCGCCGGACTTGGTTGATGAGGTGGTGGCTGCGGCGGGTGTGCGTGAGCAGCGGATTCGGGTGCTGCCGGCCAGGGTGGTCGTGTACTACAACTTGGCGATGATCGTGTTCTTCCAGTCCAGTTACGGACAGGTGTGGACCAAGCTGGTGGGCGGGCTGGACTGGGCGAAGAGCTTCCGGATGCGGGTGGCGGTGGGGATGTCGCCGTCGCCGGCGGCGATCTCGATGGCCCGTTCGCGGTTGGGCTGGCAGGTGATGGCCGACCTGTTGGAGCGGGTCGCTGGGCCGTTGGCCGGGCAGGAGGACGGCTGGGCGTACGTGGCGGGTCTGCGGCTGGTCGCCTTCGACGGGTTGACGATGGACGTGCCCGACACGGCGGCGAACGCGGCTGCGTTCGGGCGCCCGGGTGGCGGGGCCGGGGCGGGGGCGTTCCCGCAGGTGCGGGTGGTGGCGTTGGCCGAGTGCGGGTCCCGGGCGGTGATGGGTGCCCGCTGCGCGGGCATCAGCACCGGGGAGCAGGGGCTCACCGGTGAGCTGACTCCGTTGCTGGGTCAGGGTCTGCTGGTCGTCGCCGACCGTAACTTCCTGTCCCACGCCGCCTTGACCCAGACCCTGGCCACGGGCGCACACGTCCTCTGGCGTGCCAAATCCGACATCGACCTACCCGTGGTTTCCGTGCTCGACGATGGCACCTACACCTCCCGGGTCGCCGACCCCAATGCGTCCCGGCGGCTGCGCCGGCGCGGTAAGTTCGGCGCGGACATCCCGGGGATCACCGTCCGGGTCATCGAGTACTCCGTGTCCACCGAAGCCGGCACCGACGTCTCTGAGCTGTTCTGCCTGGTCACCGACCTGCTCGACCCCCAGCAGCTGAGCGGCCACCAGGCCGCCGATGCCTACGCGCAGCGTTGGCAGATCGAGACCGCGTTCGCCGAGCTGGAGACCGGTGTGCGCGGCGGTCCCGGCGTCGTACTGCGCTCCAAGAGCCCCGACATGATCCGCCAGGAGCTCTACGCGCTGCTGTGCACCTACCAGGCCATCCGCACCCTGATCTGTCACGCCGCCGCCGCGGAAGGACTCGACCCCGACCGGATATCCTTTACCCGCGCCAAGGAAGCCATCGCCGCCCGCGTCAGCGACGCCGCGGCGTTTTCCCCCCACTGACCTCGCCGACCTCCACGACGACCTGATCGCCGAGATCACCCACCCCCGCCACCTCGTCCCCCTGCGCCCGCCACGCTCCTACGCCCGCGCCCAGAAACGACCCGGAGGCCGCTTCCGCACCAAGAAACCCGCAGACAGGCCACCCCTGACTCCCAGAACGAAGATCATATTCTGGAGACTGCCCCTACCGACCTAAACTTAACGCCATTGGGTATAGCCCAGTCGCTCTCCGACATGAACAATATCGGCTTCGCCCTGATCGGGGTGCCATTCGCGGTGTTGTTCGGTGCGGCCTCTGTTTCGGCGATGAGCGCCCGAGTTTTCCCTCGATGGATCATCTGGGTCGGTTTCCTCATCGTGGCGCTCAATGTAGTGAAACTCTTCACGGTGTTCACGCGCAGCGGAGGCTTCGCTCCCGGCGGCGATTTGAGCATCGTCCCCGTTGTCCCTATCTGGGTCTGGACCATCGCGGTCGGGATCTTGATGATCAGAGGCATCAAGTCGCCCACCGCGTCAAGCTGATCAAGTGCATCCGAGTTCGAAAGGTGCTTGCCCTTAGCCTCGATCTTTCACGCCTCGGGCATTGAGCGCCGTTGCGGCTGCAGGTCGCCGGCTGGTGGTGATTTTGTCATCGGGGTGTGACGGTGGCCCGAGTGTCGTCTCGGGTGAGCGCCGGTTCCAGGTGGTCGGGGGTCGCGCAGTGATTGTTGGGACGGGTGAGGTGATTCCTACCCGGGGACGGTCAGGGCTCGTAGCCGCCTGACGCCTTCGTTGACGAGGTCGACCCAGGGGGCTTTGGTCGCGAGGTGGAGGCGGACCTGCCGGCCGGTGCGTGCGATCGTCGCCGGGAGAGTGAACAGACGTAGCCGTAACCGTTTTGGTTCCCAGCGCCTGGCTTGGTGCCCGTTCAGGGCGAGCATCTGCATCCAAGCGGTGATCTCCACGGCCAGGGCCACGATGGCGCACCAGAGCCTNNGATCCGGTCCTCGCACCGGGCCCGGCGGCGGTGGCGCAGCTCCAGGTCGGGCAGCTGAGTGCCGGGGCCACCAGTGGCGGTGTTGGTGGCGAACGCGGTGACCCGGTGTCCGTCGACGTCGGTGATCCGCAGCTGAGCCCCGGGGTGGGGCCGTTCCTTGCGGACAATCACCCGCATCCCTTCCGGCCACCGGGACATGTCCAGCAGGCCGGTCAGCTCGGCGACCCACGCGCCGTCGCGGATCTGGTCGTGGGCGTCGTAGGCCGGGGTCCACACGTCGGCCGGGATCAGGTCCAACAGGTCGGAAGTGTTGTGGGGCAACGGGAATCCGACTGAGTACGACAACCGCTGGCCGGTCATCCAGGTCAGGACCTTGTGGGTGCACCCGGCTGAGTCGGTACGGATCAGGACCTTGCGACCGGCGCGTTTGCCCGGGCGGTGTGAGGGCAGCTGGGCCAGAGCGGCCTTGATGACCGCGATGTGGTCGGTCGCGGTGTTTGAGCCGGCATTGCCCGGGCGCAGTAGCACCGACAGCGGTTCACCGGTGCCTGCAGGGCCGTGGTCGACGAACGACCACAACGGGTGGAAACCATAGCCCTTTTTGTAGGTCGGGGCAGCCTGCTCCTTCTCAGAGTGCGAGCCCACCAACGTCGCATCCAGGTCCACGATCACCGGAGCCCGGGCGCTGGCACCATGGTTCGGGCCGTGCGACCCGGCAAGCTTCCACGCCTGCTTACGGGCGACCGCCCGGGCAGTGTCAATGGCAGCCAACGCCGCTCGGGCGTCAGCGGCCAGCGCGGTGATCGTTCGCGAGACCGTCGCATCCGAGGCCACCCGCCCATACAGACCGGGTTCGCTTCGCAGCAACGCGATGTCGGCCAGGCAGTCCCCACCCAACGCCAACGTGACCGCCAGGTCCAGGATGACCTTGGCCGGGTCATGGACCGCCAGCGGCTTACGCCAACCGGACAGCGCCGCCGACAGTGCCGGTCCCAAACCCGCTGCGGCGATCGTCTCGGTCAACAGCACGCCACCGGCCTGACCCACCGCCCCAGAGTTCGTCGTGTCGACCTGGATGCGCGGATAGAAACCAGTACTGTTGCTCACCTGGAAGGTGCTCCTTGAACGTGCGAATTTTGGACCTCGACAATCCATATCTTCGCAGGTCAGGGGCACCTTTCGGCGCATCCAGGTCGACACGACGAACTCTGGGGCGGTGGGTCAGGCCGGTGGGGTGCTGTTGACCGAGACGATCGCCGCAGCGGGTTTGGGACCGGTGGATCTGGATGCGACGCTGGTGGGCTCGCACTCCGAGAAGGAACAGGCTGCCCCGACCTACAAAAAGGGCTATGGCTTTCACCCGCTGTGGAGGTCAGCCTCGAAGTTCCCAACACCAAGCCGGCAAGGACAAGCACCCCCAGGCATTGACGCGGCAGATCCATATCCTGACCACCCGCACCGACCTGAGCCCCGGTGAGGT
>DIZT01000294.1 GCA_002427975.1 Micrococcaceae bacterium UBA6021
GCATTCTGGCTTTCTTGCATGCATGACGCCCCTGAAACCCTCACGTGTCGTGTCGTGGATAAGGAAAGTCGTGGATAAGGAAGCCCGACTCGGCGCGGCTGACTAGGCCCGGTACTCCTGTAGCTGTCCCTACCCGACATGTAACTGGCCAGTAATTTGTTGGGTGACTGGTGCGAGGCTAGGGTTCCGGAATGGGCGTACATCCGGAACCTGTATCTGATGAGCTGGTTGGCTCGTGGACGTTGGTGGGCGAGGACTGGACGTTGCTTGGCAATAAGTCCGGGGTGACGAGGCTTGGTTTTGCTCTCTTGCTCAAGTTCTTTGACCTGCATGCCTGTTTTCCGCGCACACCCGTCGACTTCTCGACCGAGGTCGTGACGTATGTTGCGGCCCAGGTAGGGGTGGATCCTGAGCTGTTCGAGGCCTACGAATGGTCTGGCCGGGCAATTGAGCGCCATCGTGCCCAGATTCGGTCAGCGTTCGGGTTCCGGGAATTCACCCGCAACGACGAGGCGAAGATCACTGACTGGCTGGCCCGTGAGGTGTGTCCGGTTGAGCAGCGGGATGAACAGCTACGCGAAGCGGTACTTTTCCGGTGCCGGACTGAACAGATTGAGCCGCCGGGGCGGATTGAGCGCATCCTTGGCTCCGCCCGGGCAGCGTTCGAGAAGGACTTCTGTGACTCCGTCGTATCCCGTTTGGGTGCTGATTGCGTTGCCAGGCTTGAGACTCTGGCTGCAGAAGGAACCGATAAAGGGTTGCTGGCAGAGTTGAAGTCCGACCCGGGCCAGGTGGGGTTGGAAACCCTGCTGAAGGAGGTCGGCAAGCTCTCCGCGATCCGCGCTATGGGGTTGCCTGCCGGATTGTTTGCGCATACGCCGGACAGGCTCGTGGAGGCCTGGCGGTCCCGCGCGGCGCGGGCCTACCCCTCGGACCTGAGGGTGATGCCGCCACCGGTCCGGCTCACGCTGTTGGCCGCTTTGTGCTGGCAGCGGTCTTCGGAGATCACCGACGCCCTGGTGGAGCTGCTGATCGCTTTGGTGCTGAAGATCAATACCCGGGCTGACCGGCAAGTTCAGCGGGAACTGACGGAGGATCTGCGCCGCGTGCGGGGCAAGGAAGGCATCCTGTTCCGGATCGCCGAGGCCGCTATCGGCCATCCCGACGACACGGTTCGGGCCGCGCTGTATCCGGTGGTCGGAGAGAAGACGCTGAGGGAACTCGTCCGTGAGGCCAAGGCCAACGAACTAGCTTTTCAGGGCAGGGTCCGGACCGTGCTGAGGAGCTCGTATTCCAACCACTACCGTCGAATGCTCCCTGCATTGCTCGCGGCATTGTCGTTTCGCTGCAACAACACCGCATACAGGCCCGTGATGCAGGCTCTGGAGCTACTGAACCGCTACGGGGATGTGGCTGGGAAAGTCCGGTACTACGCCGCCGACGATGATGTGCCAGGGGACGGAGTCGTTCCCAAGGCCTGGCGTTCGGCGGTGGTCGATGAACGCGGCCGCATCGAACGCATCCCGTACGAGCTGTGCGTGTTGGTGGCGTTACGGGATGGCATCCGGCGCCGGGAAATCTTCGTTGACGGAGCCAACAAATGGCGGAACCCGGAAGATGACCTGCCCCAGGACTTTGACGCGAACCGCGAAGTCCACTACACAGCGCTACGCCAGCCGCTGGACCCCACTGTATTCATAGATGACCTGCGCGAGCGCATGGCGGCAGCGTTGGAACGTCTGGATTCCGCTCTGGTCAATGACACGACGGGAGGGGTGAAAATCACCACCCGCCGAGGTGATCCGTGGATCGGAGTACCGAAACTGGAGCCGCTTCCGGAACCTCAGAATCTCCAGGCCCTCAAGGACGAGGTCATCCGCCGTTGGGGAACCATCGATCTCCTGGACGTGCTCAAGGACTCTGACTTCCTCGCGGACTTCACCGCGGAATTCACTTCCGTCGCCTCCAGAGAAGTCCTCGACAAGGACACGCTGCGCCGGCGCCTGCTGCTGTGTCTGTTCGCATTGGGGACAAACATGGGCATCAAGGCCATCGTGGACACCGGCGGCCACGGGGAAACCGAACGCGAGCTGCGGCACGTGCGCCGGCACTTCATCACCCGAGACAATCTGCGCCGGGCCATCGCCAAAGTCGTCAATGCCACGTTCGAAGCCCGCGATCCGGGCTGGTGGGGAACCGGTACTGCCTGCGCCTCGGACTCGAAGAAGTTCGGGTCCTGGGAATCGAACCTCATGACTGAATGGCACAACCGTTACGGCGGGGCAGGGGTGATGATCTACTGGCATGTCGAACGACGCTCCACCTGCATCTACAGCCAGCTGAAAAACTGTTCCTCCTCCGAGGTCGCGGCGATGATCGAAGGCCTGCTGCGGCACTGCACGGACGCTGATATCGAAGCGAATTACGTCGATACGCACGGAGCATCCATCGTCGGCTTCGCATTCACCGAACTCCTGGGATTCAAACTCCTGCCACGGCTGAAGAACATCGGCTCCATCCGCCTCTACCGGCCCGACGACGCCTCCGTCTATGGCGAGCTGGCGTCTGTGCTGACACGGCCTATCCGGTGGGACCTCATCGCCCAGCAATACGACCAGATGGTCAAATACGCCACCGCCCTCAGACTCGGAACCGCCGAGTCCGAATCAATCCTGCGCCGCTTCACCCGCGGAGGCCCGAAACACCCCACCTACCAAGGGCTGGAGGAACTCGGCCGAGCGGTGCGCACGATCTTCGCCTGCGACTACCTCGCCGACCCGGATCTGCGGCGCGAAATCCACGGCGGACTGCAAGTGGTGGAGAACTGGAACAGCGGCAACGGCGTCATCTTCTACGGCAAAGACGGTGACCTCACCGGAGCTGACCGCGAACACGCAGAAGTGTCCATGCTCGCCCTGCATCTGCTGCAATCGGCACTCGTGCACGTCAACACCCTCCTGCTGCAGACCGTCCTGGAAGCACCGGAATTCCACGACAGTATCGGCCCCCACGAACGCCGCGGGCTCACCCCGCTCTTCTGGACCCACATCAACCCCTACGGCAAATTCCATCTCGACATGAACACCCGCCTCGACCTCACGCAGGACAACGCAATCGGACGATCAGGATCGTGAACCACGATCTGCCCATCCACGTGCCTCGCAACCCCTGGCTGGGTTGCAAGACATACGAACCAGATACCACCCTTGGGCGCGGACACCCTCGACTTGTCGGTGCTGCCCGCCGAGGGGCGTCGGTTCCTGGCCGCGGTAGGGCCCCGGTTGACCGCGCAGGCGCTGGAACGACCCGATCCGCAGCACCGCTACCCGATCTGCTTACGGTGCTGGCGCAGTCGGCGACCGAGGTGCTCGACGAGGTCGTGTGAATTCCGTAGCGATCCTCCTCAGACCGGTTCCCGCGTCGAAGGTTTCAGCGGCCACCATTTATCTCTGCTTTGTCCTCTGCTGCACTTTGGCCTGCTCAACAAGTTCGGCCATCCACGGTCGGTGCCCGCGGTGGAACACCATGCCCTCCGGCAGCCCGTGGACGGAAGCCCTGGAACCGGCAACGTCGATGGTGATCCGCCCCCCGGCCAGAGGCGCGTTTTTGATATGCAGGCCTCCGTAGGTTTTCGGGAGGACTGGATCCATCCACAGGCCGCCTTGGGATACGTGCGCGTCATAGCGCATCAGGCTCGTCACCAGATGAATCGGTGTGGTCGCTGCCCACGCCTGCGGCGAGCACGCCGTCGGATAGGGCACCGGTGCGGCTAAATGCTCCCGACCAAAGCCGCAGAACAGCTCCGGCAAGCGGCCGCCGGAGTACTCGGCCGCTTCCAGCAGGGCGGTCGCGATCCGCTGCGCTTGCTCCACGAAGCCGTAGCGCATCAACGCCAGAGTGATAATCGCATTGTCGTGCGGCCAGACCGATCCGTTGTGGTAGCTGGCGGGATTGTAAGCGCCCATGTCGCTGGCCAGGGTCCGCACGCCCCAGCCGCTGAACAT
>DIZT01000118.1:0-8174 GCA_002427975.1 Micrococcaceae bacterium UBA6021
AGCGCGGACTGGTCCTTGGCCAACTGGTTCTGGGCTGCCGCCACCGGGTCCGCCCAGTTTGCAGGCTTCGGATTGGGCACGGGCAGTGCCTGTGCCGCGGCCACGGCGGCGTTGTCCGCGTCCACGGCCTTTTGCGCTGCTGCCACCGCTGAAGCCTGCTGGGACGCGTCCAGGCCTGCGGACTGCTGGGCGTTGACCAGGCTCTGGTTGGCCGAGGACACCTGGCCAACGGCAGACACCTGTTGCTGGTTTGCCTGCGCCGTCACCGCATCCAGCTGCGCCTGAGCGACATTCAGTGCATTTTGGGCGTTAGTGGGATCGATGGAGAGCAAAAGCTGGCCGGCAGTGACCTGCTGGCCAAGCGTTGCACCCACGGAAAGTATGGCGCCCGTGCAGTTCTGGGCGTTCACCACAGTGGTGGACTGCGGGGCAACGTTGCCCGAGGCGGTTGCTACCGAGGCGATGGTCGCCTTGCCCACCGAAACCGACCGGGCGGCCGCCGCCGGGGTGTTCGAGCTTGCGGCCGTGGCAGTAAGGTAGGTGCCTGCGCCGAGCGCCAAAATGACGGCGCCCAGGCCCAGGTTGATAACAAGGGTTTTTGAGGTCATGGGTGGACCGTAGTATGGCTACCTGAATGAATCCCTTGAAATCAGTGGGAGCTGCCGGATTGTGACCTTAGGTGCTCAAATCTGCTGCAGCCGGCCTGCGTGCAGTTCCAGGATCCGGTGCGAGGTGGCCCGCGCATAGGCCGCGTCGTGGGTGACGAACACTACGCCAATTCCCCCCACGGCGGCGGCCTGAAGCGCCTGTTGCAGCCGTTCCATGCCGTGCCGATCCAGCCCGACGGTGGGTTCATCCAGCGCCAGCACGGCGGGCCGGCGGGCCAGGACGGTCGCCAGGGCCAGCAGCCGCTGCTGAGAGGCAGGCAGGTCCGCCGGGTGGACTGCGGCGGCTCCGGAAAGGCCGACGGCGGCAAGCGCCTCGCGGGCGAGCGCATCGGCTCCCGCCGGGCCATGCAGCGGGCGGAGGCCAAAGGAAACCTCCCTGAGCGCAGTCCGTTCAAACAGCTGGTCCCTCGGATGCTGGAACAGCAGCCCCACCGAGGCGGCAACCCGGCCGACAGGTACGCCGGCAATGGTGGTTCCACACACCCGGACCTCCCCCGATGAGGGCCTGAGGAGCCCGTTGAAGTGCCGCAGCAGGGTGGACTTGCCCGCACCGTTCGGACCGGTCACGGCGACAATTTCACCGGCCCGCAGGCTGAAGTCCACATCCTGCAACACATGCTCCTGCAAGGCCGTGGACTGCCGCATGGATGCCCCGGCGGCTGCCCCGTCGCCGGATCCATAGCCGTACCCCACGCCGTCGAGCTCGAGGACAAGCTGCTGCGTGCCGGCCGACGGGGAGGGCCTGGCTGGAGCGGATGACCTGCCTGGCCCGGCGGCATCCTGAAGCCTGACACCGGAGGCGGCAAGCGCGGTCGATCTCCGGACCTGCGCCGGCCACCCGGCGGCGGTCACCGCGCCGCCGTCGAGCACCACCCAGCGACCGGCCTCCCCGGCAAGCCCATCCACTGCCTGCCCCAACAGGACGACGGCGGTCCCCCGGGCGAGGAGGGTCCTGACCAGGTCAGCCACCTCGGCGGATCCGGCCGGATCGAGCGAACCGAGCGGCTCATCGAGGATCAGGACATCCGGCCCGGAAATAACCGCACAGGCAATGGCGAGCCGCCGCATCTCCCCGCCGGAGAGTGAGTTGGGGTCCCGGTCCAGGAAGTTGCCGAGGCCCATGGCGGCGGCCACACGTTCCACCTCCAGAACCATCTGCGGCCGCGGCACCCCCCGGTTTTCCAGCCCAAAGGCCAGTTCCTCCGCCACTGTGGAGCGCACGGTTGACAGTATGGTGGCGGCGTCCTGCGGCACAAAAGCCACCCGCTGGGACCATGCTGCGGGGTTGATCCGCGGATCGTCGCGGGTACCGCGGAAGGCCAGCCGGGTGCCGGCCAGTTCCAGGCTCCCGCGCAGGGTACCGGCGTGGCCGGGCGGCAGCCAGCCTGCCAGCAGCCGACCCAGCGTTGATTTTCCGCTCCCCGACCCGCCCAGGACCACGGTCAGGCTTCCGCGGGCGATCTCGAGTTCGACGCCGGCCAGCGCAGGATCTGCCGCACCATGATACGTGAAGGCGTCGATGCTTACCCGCAGGGCAGGGCGCGTTATGGCAGTCATCAACTCCCCATCACGAGTGGTCCGTCACAGCGATGCTCCGGCGGGCCAGGAAACCCAAAGCCGGGCCGCCACTGCCACTGCCGCAAGGATCAACGCGATGGCCCGAAAGAGCCGCTGACCGGGCGGATCCTCGATCGCCCGGTAACTGGTGCGCGGTCCCGCGGCACCGAACCCGCGGGCGTCCAGCGCCTGGGCACGGCTCCCGGCGTCGTCGATTAATCCCATCACCAGCGGGACCATCTGCAGGCGGAGGGCAGCGAACCGCGAGACGGGTCCGCCTCGTAAGACCAGGCCCCGGGCTTCCTGGGCCTGCCGGATCCGGTCCAGCCGGGCTGCAATGGCCGGTGCCAGCGTCAAGGTGGAGGCAAGCACAAAACCGAATTGCGGCGGGAACTTCCTGGCGGCCAGGGCGGAGACGAGGTCAGGCACGCTCACCGTGAAGGAAAAGACGAGAAGCACCAGGACACAGGCAGCGGTACGCGAGGCGAGGTCGAGTGCGAATTCGAGGCCCTCCGCGGTGATCCTGGCCGGACCCCACTGAGCCAATACGATGCGGCCTTCGGGGAAAAAGAGTCCGTGCACGACCAGCAGGGACAGGCACAACGGAACCAGGATCAGCGCCGCTGCCGGCATCACCCGCTTCCCCACCCGTGCACGCATCGCCACCACCGCCGCGGCCAGGGCGACGGCGATGGACACCGGCCAACTGGCCACAGCCGTGGTGACAACGGCCGTCGCACCAGCCACCGCCAGGGCCGTGAGCGGATGCAGTCGCATGAGCGGTTTACGCGCCGGCGGCGTCAGCCTCGGCCGGGACCGGGGTCCGGCCGGCCAGGACCCTGAAGCGACGCACGAAGGGGAACTGGTAGGTGGCGCGGCGGGGCAGTGCGTAAACCAGCAGCGCGGCAATAACGAACACAATCGCCTTGTCCATGGGGTCCGAGATCAGTGCCTGTTTGGTAATCGCTGCCAGGAGGGTATCGCCCATGGCGCGGAAGGCACTGACGATGGCGCCGGTGCCAATGCCGGCAGTCCCGCCGAAGACGAAGGCAGCGATGGGAGCGGACACGACGCCGGCCAGGATGCCAGTGACAAAGCCTGCCACCGGGGCCAGGTAGAACCGCCTGAACATACCACTGCGGGCGGCCAGGCCAGCCAGAAACCCGATCAACGCGGCACCGGCGGCGAACGGCAGGACCGTGGGGTTGAAGAAGGACCAGACGATGCTTCCGAGCGCACCGGTGGCGGCGCCCGCTGCCGGGCCGGCCAGGACCGCGATCAGGACTGTACCGACGGAGTCGATGTAAAACGGCAGGCCGCTGCTGCCCATCAGCTGGCCCAGAACGACGTTCAACACCAGCGCCACCGGGATCAGGACCACGGTCGAGGTGGGCAGCCCGGGCAGGACTGCGACGATCAGAAGTACGGCCCCGAGCAGGAATCCGCCCAGCGCAATGAGGGCGGAAAAGCTCGCTGGGCCGTTGGCGATGTCCTCGGGTTGGGTCAGGACCAGGAAGATGTAGGTTCCCGCGATGGCCGCGGCCCCGAGGATCTCAAGAATTCTGCGCTTCCGCGCAGCGGCCGGACCGGCGTTAGGCAGGGTGAGGGGCGATGACATGTTGCTTCCTTCGACGGTTCAGTCTCCGCAGCCCGGACGTTTGGCCGGCTGTGTTTGAAACTGCCTATGTCACCTCGGCAGCGGGCGGGCCAGCGTTACCGCTCCCCGGACGCACACCAGTTTAGCTGGTGCCGGACTCGCCCACACGTCCCGGTGCGAGCCGACGGGCCAGGGCTCCGAGGGACTCCACTAATTCGTCAAAGGCCGCCGCGGGATGGTTGTCGGAGACGATCCGGGCGTTGTGTGGGTGTCCCCACAGGTTACGGTAGTCCGCCACGGTGGTGCCCATGAGCATGGCCGAATCGACCTCCACGTCCACCGTGGCCGGCCGGGTGCTGTAATCCAGGGTGCCGGCTGCTACGCCGGCGGCGAAAAAGTCGTGGACGTGCGCCAGGTAGCCCTGGTCATAGTGCCGGTGGAATTCAAAGTAGAAGCGCAAGGCGTCGGACAGGTGCCGCACCAAGGGGTTGTCCGAGGTGCTCCTGAGCCCTTCGGCCTGTTCCGGCAGCACCAGTTCCTCCACCGCGCAGCCTGCCGCTGCGGCCAGCCGCCGCACATGCTCCGGCCGCATCTCCATCCGCTCTGTAGTGTCCAGGGAGCAGACAATGGGCAGCCGGTCCGCCGGCAGGCGCCGGTATGCGGCATAAACTTCCTTGGCCGCATGCGGATCAACATGCGTATTCCACTCTGCCGTGGGCGTGGTGTTCCCCTGGTGGTAGAAACTGCCACCCATGATCACCACCTTGCCCAGGAGTTCGGGCAGCCGCGGTTCACGCCGGATGGCCAGGGCGAAATTGGTCAACGGCGCCGTGATCAGGGCCGTGAGCTCCCCCGGATGGGCGCGGACAGCCTCCACCCAGACGTCGGCGGCGTGCCGCACCGACACTGTGCCCGACGGCGCGGGCAGGACAGCATGCCCCAGCCCTTGCGGACCATGGGTTTCCGGCGTTGTCACCAGCGGGATCCGCAGCGGAACCAGTGCGCCGACGGCGACTTCGACGTTGCGCCGGCCGCACAGCTCCAGCAGCGCGAGGGTGTTGATGGCCACCTGATGGGCATCCACGTTTCCCGGGGATGCCGTCACCGCCACGAACTCCACCGCCGGCAAGGAAGCCAAGTAGGCCAGCGCCAGGGCATCGTCGATCCCGGTATCCACGTCCAGCAGCAGCCTGGTCATCGGCGGAATTTCCTAAAAGAGCGCAGCTTTGGGGACCTTCGGGAAGATCCCATCCAGTTCCGCGAGCTCCGCCGGCGACGGCACCCAGGCAATGGCGGCCGCATTTTCGCGGATCTGCTCCGGCCTTGTGGCTCCGGCGATCACACTGCTCACGGCAGGCTGGGCCGCGAGCCAGGAGAAGGCCACCTGGATCTCGGTCAGGTCGCGTTCTGCGGCGAACGAACTGAAACGCTGGAGCTGGTCCCAGTCGGCGTCGTGCACCATGTTGGTCCGCGTATGGCTCAGCCTCGATCCGGATGGCGCCGAGCCCGGCGAATACTTGCCCGTCAGCAGGCCATTGGCCAGCGGGAAATACGGCAGGACACCCAGGCCGTAGGCAACTGCTGCGGGGGTGACTTCAAGTTCGGCCCGCCGGTCCAGGAGGTTGTAGTGGTTCTGTGTGGAGATGAAACGCGTCCCGCCGGCGGCCCTGGCTACAAATTCCGCCTCGGCAATCTGCCAGCCGGCACGGTTTGAGTGCCCGATGTAGCGGACCTTGCCGCTGGTCACCAGATCATCGAGGGCGCCCAGCGTCTCCTCGATGGGAGTCAAGGGGTCGGGAGTGTGGAACTGGTAAAGGTCGATCCAGTCCGTGCCCAGCCGCCGCAACGAGGCCTCCACCGCGCGGACAATGTAGCGCCGGGACCCCCTGGCGCCAAAGTCGTTGCCGTTGGCACCCCGGACATCCATCCCGAACTTGGTGGCTACCACCGCGTCATCGCGCCTGCCGGCCAGGGCCTTGCCCAGCATCGCTTCGCTGAGTCCGGGCTCACGCCCGTAGTTGTCGGCGACGTCGAAGAACGTCACGCCGGCGTCGAGGGCAGCATGGACGACGGCGTCAGTCCCCGCCTGCGACTCGGTCACCGTGTTGGCGCGGCCCAGGTTGTTGCAGCCGAGCCCCACCCCGGAGACGGTCAGCCCGGAGTTTCCCAGGCGTCGGTAGTCAGGCATGGTTTTCTCCTCTAGAGGCTGAAGGTGTTGGCAGGCTTCGGGGAGTGCTTGAGCTTGAAGTTGTCCGGGTCGCTGTACGGTGCGGCGCCGATGCTCAGCTTGGTGAAGTCCAGGTCTTCTCCGCGGCTGCAGATTTTGATGGCGCTGACGGCTTTGTTCACTTCGGGGCAGAGGCAGAAGATGTTCAGTTTGTAGTCGCTGAACTCCGAGCGTTCCACAGTTCCCAGACCACGCCAGGCCAGGTGGCTGATGAGGGCGTCTTTCGCTTTTTCCTCAAGGTAGCGGTCACGGTCGGTGCCCTCCTTGGTCTTGAGGGCGAACTGCGCCACCACCCAGAACTGGTCCTCGTCGGGGATTTCGGCGAAGCCGTCCTCTGCGCACTGCACGGCGAAGGCATCCATCAGGTTCTCCGCCGCAGCGGCATCAGCCACATCGGTCTCTTCCGTTTTGCTCTGGTGGCCCACTACGCCGTAGTTCATCACAAACTGGCTGTAGTCCTCGTCGAACCAGCTTTCGCGGAAGTGCAGTACTCCCTCGTCGTCCCGTTTGTAGACCCTGATAATTCCGCTCATGACCGTCCCTTCGTGAACCACTCGACGTCTGTTCCGTCGAACGGTGCGTGCTGTGCCTTGACGGCCTGATAAAGCTCATCCGCGGCGGCCTGGATGTCATCCACCAGCCGGGCCGGGTAATTCATGGCGATGCGGTGCTCGGCAAACTCGTCCTGGTCGTCGATGAAGACACCCCGGCCGGCCATGCGGATCACGTCCAGGTCCATGTCGATCACATGGAACTCGGTGACCGCAGGCCGGATGTCCGTCCACTCGTGGGCGACGGCGAGGTCAACATAGACCCTGACCCCGTTGGGGTGGGCGTCGTCATAGAATGTGGCAACCCAGTCTCCGGACCGCGGCACCAGCAGCACGGCGTCGGACGCTGTGTAAAAGGCTGCGCCCGGGCGTGAACAGAATTCATTGGTCCCCTGGAAGATCCACCAGCCGTGCCGGTCTTCGCCGAGGTACCGCCCCGGGACCACCCAGTGGGCTTTTCCGTTCCACTTCCTGTTCCGGGCCACCACCAGTTGACCTGGCTGCAGTCCCGCGGGAACACGGGTGGTGCTGGCATGCCGCGCCGGACCTGTTTCCCCGACGGCGCCCGGATACTTCAGTGCGTCTTCTTCCCTCACAGGATGGGCAGGCTGCCGGTGGTGGGGTGTTCCTGGCCTGGCAGGGGGCGCGCGAAGGGGACCTTGGTTCCCAAAACCTGGGCGACGACGTCGTGCGTGATCTGCTGGGCCGTCAGCCCGACGCGCTCCAGCACCTGGCTGCGCGTGCCGTGGTCCAGGAACTCCGCCGGGAGACCCACCTCGTTCAGGGCCGTGTCCACGCCGGCAGCGCGCATTTCCTGGCGGATCCGCGATCCGACCCCGCCTGCCCTGACGCCGTCCTCGATGCAGATGACCAGCCGGTGGTGGGAGGCCAGCGCAATGATGGAACGCCGCACGGGCAGCACCCAGCGGGGGTCCACCACGGTGGTGCTGATGCCTTGGGCGCCCAGGCGGTTGGACACGTCAAGTGCCAGTTCGGACATGGCTCCGACGCTGACGATCAGGACGTCGTTTTCGGTGGCCCCTGCCGGCCGGCGGGCGAGCACGTCAACACCGTCGCCCAGCCGTTCGATGGCCTCCACTTCGGCGCCCACCGTGCCCTTGGAGAAGCGCACCACGGTGGGGGCGTCACTGATGGCCACGGCCTCGCGCAGCTCTTCCCGCAGCCGGGAAGCGTCACGCGGGGCGGCAAGGTGGAGTCCTGGAACGATCTGGACCATTGCCATGTCCCACATGCCGTGATGGCTGGCCCCGTCCGGCCCGGTGACACCGGCACGGTCCAGGACGATGGTGACGCCGGCTTTGTGCAATGCCACGTCCATGAGGAGCTGGTCAAAGGCACGGTTCAGGAAGGTGGCATAGACGGCAACCACGGGGTGGAGCCCACCGAAAGCCATGCCGGCAGCGGACGTGAGCGCATGCTGCTCGGCGATGCCGACGTCGATCACCCGGTCCGGGTGCTTGGCGGCAAACTTGTGCAGGCCAACGGGAATGAGCATGGCACCGGTGATACCCACAATGTCGGGGCGTTCATCGGCGATCTTCGCGATTTCGTCA
>DIZT01000118.1:8255-10597 GCA_002427975.1 Micrococcaceae bacterium UBA6021
TCCGGATCGATAATGCCGACGGCGTGGAACTGGTCCGCTTCATGGGCCCGGGCCGGGGCGTAGCCGTGGCCCTTTTCCGTCATGGCGTGGACAATCACGGGTCCGGCGTAGTTCCTGGCCGTGGACAGGGCGTGCTCCATGGCCCGCAGGTTGTGGCCGTCAACCGGGCCGATGTACTTCATGCCGAGGTCTTCGAACATGCCCTGCGGCGCCCACCAGTCCTTGATGCCCTTCTTCATGGCATGGAGGCTTTTATAGGTGAATTGACCCACCGGGCCGCCGTCCTGGAGCTTCTTCTTCCACCAGTCCAGCGTGCCCTCATAGGCAGGGGCGGCTCGGAACGAGTCGATCGTGGGGCGCAGGGAGGCAAGGTAGTCCGCGAAGCCCCCTACCGTGGGGGCATAGGAGCGGCCGTTGTCATTGACCACGATGACCACGCGGCGGCGTTTGTCCGCGGCGATGTTGTTGATGGCTTCCCAGGCCATGCCGCCGGTCAACGCCCCGTCACCGACGACGGCGACGGTGTACCGGTCGGCTTCACCGGTGAGCTGCCTGGCGCGGGATATGCCGTCCGCCCAGGAAAGGGAGGAGGAAGCGTGGGAGCTTTCCACGATGTCGTGCTCGGACTCGGCACGGGACGGGTAGCCGGACATGCCGCCCTGCTGGCGCAGGGTGCTGAAGTCCTGGCGGCCCGTGAGGAGCTTGTGCACATACGACTGGTGGCCCGTGTCGAACACGATGCTGTCCCGGGGTGAATCAAAGATGCGGTGCACGGCAAGGGTCAGTTCCACAACGCCGAGGTTGGGGCCGAGGTGTCCACCCGTCTGGGAGACGTTGGTGATCAGGAAACTCCTGACCTCAGCGGCCAGCTCTTCGAGCTGCCCGTGGGACAGCTCGTTCAGGTCCTGCGGTTTCCGGATGGTGTCCAAGATTCCCAATGACCCCTCCTTCGGGTGGTAGACGTGCCTATTAACTCTAACGCCTCGCGGAAATTGCAAAGCCGAAGCCCCGGCTGGTCGGTGACCGGCCGGGGCTTCGAAAGAGTGCTGCGTGGGTTCAGATACCGACTAGTTGGCGGAGATCTGGCGCAGGACGTACTGCAGGATGCCGCCGTTGCGGTAGTAATCGGCTTCGCCCGGAGTATCGATGCGGAGTACTGCATCGAAGGACTTGGCGGAGCCGTCTTCTGCGGTGGCGGTGACCTTGAGGGTCTTGGGCGTGGTCCCTTCGTTCAGGGCAATGACGCCCTCAACGGAGAAGGTTTCCGTGCCGGTCAGGCCCAGGGTCGCCGCGGATTCTCCGGCCGGGAACTGCAGGGGCAGGACGCCCATGCCGATCAGGTTGGAGCGGTGGATGCGTTCGTAGCTCTCGGCGACGACGGCCTTGACGCCCAGGAGGGCGGTGCCCTTCGCTGCCCAGTCACGCGAGGATCCGGAACCGTATTCCTTGCCGGCCAGGACCACCAGCGGGGTTCCGGCGGCCTGGTAGTTCTGCGCGGCGTCGTAGACGTATGCCTGCGGGCCGTCGGCCTGGCTGAAGTCGCGGGTGAAGCCACCCTCGATGCCGTCCAGCAGCTGGTTCTTGATGCGGATGTTCGCGAACGTGCCGCGGATCATGACTTCGTGGTTGCCACGGCGTGAGCCGTAGGAGTTGAAGTCCTTGCGCTCCACACCGTTGGCCAGCAGGTACTGGCCGGCGGGGGTGTCCGACTTGAAGGAACCGGCCGGGGAGATGTGGTCGGTGGTGACCGAATCGCCCAGCTTCAGCAGCACGCGTGCGCCGGAGATGTCCTGGACGGGTTCCGGCTGCGCCTTCATGCCCTCGAAGTACGGGGGCTTCCGGACATACGTGGAGTTCGGATCCCAGGCGAAGGTGTCACCGGCGGGCGTGTCGAGCGCCTTCCAGCGTGCGTCGCCGTCGAAGACGCCCTCGTAACCGCGGGCGAACATGTCCTTGTCAATCGAGGAATCGATGACCTGCTGGACCTCAACCGGGTTGGGCCAGATGTCCTTCAGGAAGACATCGTTGCCGGCCTCGTCCTTGCCCAGGGAATCGGTGTCGAAGTCGAAGTCCATGGAACCGGCCAGGGCGTAGGCGATGACCAGCGGCGGGGAGGCCAGGTAGTTCATCTTCACGTCCGGGTTGATCCGGCCTTCGAAGTTCCGGTTACCGGAAAGGACCGCGGTGACGGAAAGGTCGTTGGCCTGGATGGCCTCGGAGATTTCGGCGTCCAGCGGGCCGGAGTTGCCGATGCACGTAGCGCAGCCGTAGCCCACGATGTAGAAGCCAAGCTTCTCCAGGTACGGGGTCAGGCCGGACTTCTCGTAGTAGTCGGTGACAAC
>DIZT01000234.1:0-3577 GCA_002427975.1 Micrococcaceae bacterium UBA6021
CTCGTGTCGCGATGGACGGTCCTCCACCGGTCAGGCCGGGCGCTGATCTGCGCTCTTCAAGCTGTGCCCGTTAGCCAGGATTGGCGGACAAAATCGCAGCTTCGGTTGGCGGTTTTTGTGTTCCCGATGGAGAAACGCTTTACGAACGTCGGTCGCAGGAGCACCGACTCGTACTCGACCGTTTCCCCGGCCTTGTTCACCCTCCGCGATTTCGTCCGGGCTACATGAACCGCCTGCTGCGTCTTCACCATGCCACCACGCTAAACGTAAACGCGCGGGAACCGCGGCAGACGCGCCAACAATTTAGTGGCTACAAGTAGAGACACAAAGAAGGGCCACGGCCCGGAAACTCAACGATCCCCGGGCCGCGGCCCCACGTAACTTCGGCCTAAAGAGATTTCCGAACACATGGAACGAAATCGTGAACAACAGTCTAAGAGACGCTGCCCGCTCGAAGGTGCGCCGAACGCTGCTAACCAAGGGAAATGGGTGGATCGCGGGTGCTGTGTTGTCGTGGGCGCTGATCGTCGGACTCACCGGGTGCGCCGCTACGTCCCAGTCGGCAACATCCACTTCGACACCAGCGTCGACCTCCACCCCAGCCGCGGCGGGGCACGGGGTTCCCGGCGCTGGCGGCAGCAACGGGGGGTCCAATGCCCGATCCGGGCCGGCGGAAGGCGGGTCAACCGGTACGATCACCAGCGTGACCTCGTCCGGTTTCACCATGACGACGGTCGCGGGCCAGAAGGTCACGGTCAAGCAGGCGTCTTCCACCACCTACGAAAAGGGAACGAGCTCGGCGACCGCGAGTGTAGTTACGAAAGGCGCGACCGTTCTTGTGCTTGGCATGACGAACAGTACGACCATCACAGCGTCGCAGGTCATCGTTCAACCACCCGCCAGCGGAGGATCTCCGTCCTACACCCCGTCAGCGGTGGTGCCGTTCACGCAGGGCTCGCCGAGCAGGGCAAACAAGGATGGCAAGATCCCGACGGACTACACCGAGGGATCGGGCACCATTGTCAGCGGAACCGCGGCCGACAAGGCGGCGGAAGTCGCGCTGACCACCTACCCTGGCGGCGTTGTTGACCGTGTTGTGAAACTGAGCAACGGTGAGTACGAGGTGCACTACATCGGCGTCAACTGGCCGCACCACGTCTTTGTCACTTCCGACTACATGGTCGTCGGCGCCTACTAGCAGATGCATCCGGGCCCAGCAGCTCATCTAGGTGGTGGTCCTGAATTGCGCCCGGCCGGTGGATTCGATTGCCTGCGCCAGATGAGTGAATGAGTAACTGAGCTCGTGCTCTCTTACTCATTCACTCATCTGGTTAGAGACCGGCCAGAAAGACCAATGCGCGGAAGGTAGCGCTAGGGGACCTTGGGAGAGTCGGGTCATGCCCCGTGGAATGTTTTGATCCCCGACTCCCGTTACCTACACAGCAGTCTCGACGAGCTTCTTCTCGCTTGAACGAGCGCTGCGCTTACCATTGGCAGCCGGTGCGGCGCCGGCTTGGCTTTCCACGGACTCGGCGGCAATGTAGAGACCCTCACGGTTCAGGTGGCGCGAGTAGGAGGAATCCAGGTACAGAGTCGGGAACGCGTCCACCGAGTTCATCTCGGTGGCCTTAGCCAGAAGTGCCGGATACAGATGTGCCTTCACCGGACCTGCCCCGCCGCCGAAGACATACGCGACCTCTGTGGTCGCACCAACGACGGCCAGAACGCGGCCGAACCGCTCGGCAACTTCCTTGGCAAAGAACCGCATCTCTTCGTCCACGAACTGAGCGACCTTGTCGTAGAAGTTACGCTTCAACGGCGACGCTCCGGCCTGCAAGTACTCGGCCAACTGCTTGCGGGAAGTGAAGCCAGGCGAGAAGCTCTGGTCCTCCATCGCCTTCAGCGCGTCAGTAAGAACCGAACCGTAACCTCGGTTGTGCGTGGTCGAGGCGTCGGTGTTGAACTCTCCGGCGGTGAACACCGGAAAATTGACTGTCCCTTCGCCGATATCAATGCCCACAGTGTGCTGGGCTGCAAGCACGTCACCAGAAGTGATGCCCACCAGTGACAGGCCCCGGCGGCGGACATCGGCGAGCATAGCGTCCATCAGCGGCTCACCCTTGGCAGTGATCGCATACTGAGCCGACGCACCCTCGGCGATCACCTGTACATCCACGAATTTAAGCTTCACGGTGACCGGAGTCTCGAAGTTATGCACGGTAACCGTATGCGTGCCGCTCATGAACTCGGCTGCGTAGCTAGTGCGGTGTGAGAGGTACTCGTTGATCGGCAGCGCAAGTGCTACCCGAGCCTCCACACTTAAGGTTTCGATAGCCGGCGGCAATCCACCGTGCTGACGCACGTAGTCACGCAGGGCCTTGGCGGCGAAAGCACCCATGACCAGAACCTTGCTCAGCTCCTGCTGGGCCTTGCTGCGACGGCCGACCACGTCGAATTCATCAAAGGCGCCCTGGGCGCTCAGGGCACGCATGCCGAAGAGCCTGCGGTGATAATTGCTTACCAGAGGGGAGACGAAGCTGACGTCCAGCTCATTATAGAAATTGCCTTCCATCTTCGCCGGGGCTTCACCGTCAGGGGTCGGCACAGAGTTCGGGCGCGTGATCGTTGACACGCCGCTTGGTAGGTCGATCTCGTCGACGTTGGTTGTACTTGATGCACCGGCGCCGCGGATGAGGCCCTTGACGTAGCCGTTGCCAACGTCGATGCCACCGGTGAGATTGATCGAAATGGTCATGAATGTGATCCCTTCGTGGAAAGTGCTTGGTGTGGTTACTGAGTTGCCATACAAGAGAAAGTGCCGGGAGTTGTTACGGGAGTCAGCGCAGCATCGAGAAAATGTCGTTGACTTCAAGCTGTCCGACAGAAGGCTGCTCCCGTTCAGGAGTGATCGAGGAGGAAGCGTGGATGTCGTCCTGTTTTGATGCAGGCTTCCGAACCAGTGCCGGGGCTTCCAGGGCGATGCCCAGGATCCCGGGTTCGGTGTTTGTCTCCTGGTTCAGATCCGGATCCGTGGACGCAGCAGGCGTCCCCACCTGCTGAACCAACGCAACCGGAGCCGCAGCCGTTTCTGCATTCCGCTCTGTCTCTGTTGATTCCTCTTCAGGACCAACAGGACGCCCGCGCGTGGGAAGCTGAGCAACTGGTCGGTTGAAGACATCGACGTAGCCAAGGCGCTCGATGCTCTCACGGATCAGCATCCGAACAGACAGTGATGGGTTGTCCTGCAAATTCATCCACACCAACACCGCCTCATCGGCGGCGGGGACGCTCACGCGGAAACGGTACGGCTGCGGCTTCACAGTTGTTACAGCAGAAGTTTTTGCCGTTTTCACAACAGCGGCCTTCTCCTTTGGTGCTGCCACCTTGCCCTGAAGATTGGCCATGGACCCCTCCCCCCTCTCTCTGATTAATAAAAGTTCATGATGAGACTCAGACTAAACCCCTCGCTCGCGTAGCTCTCAACCCACACATGACCCGTCTCCGGTCAGTTCTGGTCAGGAACAACCCAACCTTAGCCCGCAATTTATCGGAAACTTTGGAGCAACTTACGCACCAC
>DIZT01000234.1:3734-6714 GCA_002427975.1 Micrococcaceae bacterium UBA6021
GGGGCTTATTTTTCAGCCAGAGGGGCAGTGAGCTCCGGTGGTGGGTGCTTTGGGTGTGGTCGTGGCCCGGGTGTCGTCCGGGTGGGCCGCGGGTTCCACGTCGCCGGGGCAGAGGACTGGGCCTTTCTATGGGTCCCCGACCCCCAGTATGGGTGCGCGTCGAAGAAGGCCAAGGGCGTGATGCTGGACCAACTGGCCGTGACGACGGGGTGGTCCAGGTCCAGGCCCAGAGCCAACGCGAGGCGTGCCTTGACCACGGCGCGGAAGCGGAAGGGGCCTGCGAAGGCCGTCAAGCGCAGGCCCCGGCCGCGGGCGTACGGGTATGACATGCTCAAGCTGCTCATTCACGTGTGGAATCAGGCCGGCCTCCGTCCGGGAAGTACCCGGCCGGATCCTAGGTCGGGGTCTGACATGCAGTCAGCAGGTATCGGAGCCGGTGAACGCCGCACCGGTCCAGGTGCCTACAAGGGCCTGGATGGTGAATGTGAAGGTTCCGCGCCGGGCGGAGGATTGGGTGAGGGTGAGGCTGTCACTGGTGATGATCTGTGGGTTGGAGGTGGTGCCGTCCGGGGCTGTGATGATGACCAGGTAGGAGCCGGCTTTGCTGACGTGTCCGTAGCTGGTGAGGTTCAGGGTGTAGCTGCGCCCATTGGTTGAGCAGTTATGGGTCCAGCTGGCGGTGGCCGGGGCCGGGATGGCGTACGTTCCGAGGGACGCGGTCGAGGTCGTGGCGGCCATGAACGCGGCCTGGGCGAGGGCCGGGCTCAGGACGATGAGCAGCGCGGGTACGGCCGCGGTGAGTACGCGCCCGGCCAAGGCCCTCAGGGTGCGGGGCAGTCTGCGGGTGTGTTGCTTCGATTGATCCAACACTGTCTGCCCCTTTCCGACGGTCGCGCTGACGTGCACCTTCTGTTGTACTCCTGCGGCCTCAAGGCCCGGCGTGGACGGGATCGTTGTTCAAGCCTGGGCCGGGCTGCTCCGTGCCGGCGCGGTCGAGCAGCTCGGTGATCTCCCCGGTGAGGTTCAGGGCGTGGCTGTCCAGTGTCAGGCTGGCGTGGCGGGCCGTGCCCAGGTTACCGGCCTTCACTTCGTGCCCGATGGTCCGGCAGTGCTGCGCGAGTTGGTGTGCTCCGGCCATGGAGGCCGACGAGGCCAGGCTCAGTACCGCGTCCATGGCGTAGTTCTGGTCGTTCTTTCCTAGGGCGTGGTTGATCCTGGCCACTCTTGCCGGAAGCATCTGCAGGAACTGTGTGATGAATTGCAGGGCCGTGGCGCGGGAGTCCAGCTCCTGGGCCAGGGCCCATATCCAGGCCGTGTCCAGGACCGTCTCAGCCCTGGTCATCACGGCCCCGGTTCCGGGCCGCGGGGGCCGCTGCGGGGCCCGGGGTTTTGCGCCAGATGGATGTGAGCAGGGCGATCACCAGCAGGGCCGGGGCCCCGTAGAGCAGGGCGGTGCGGACGGTCGGTTCGCTCAGTGCCCGGATGGCGTCGCCCAGGTGGGGAATCACGACCGCGGTGGTGTGGACGTAGTCGTCCTGGAGGGTAGCGGTCCAGGGATCGGCGCCGGTGTTGGCGTCTCCCTTGGTCCGGACAGCGATCGTCCCGTCCGTGTTGGTGATGACTTCGGTTACCCGGTGGGTTTCTATCCGGTGGTCATCGACGGGGATGCTGTAGGTGATGATGTCCCCGGCTTTGACCTGGGCCGTGGGGGTTTTGATGCTGACGACGACGTCGCCGGGATTGATCAGCGGGGACATGCTGCCGGTGAGCATGGTGGAGGTCTGGTATCCGAGGAACCGGGGTCCGACGGCCAGGAACAGGAACACGGCTGCGGTGATGATCACCAGCGCCGTGGTCAGGGCGCGCGCACCGGTGGCGGCGACCCGGCGGAGGATCCGCCGGGTCGGGACCGGTGTCTGTTCCGCGGTGGCCCGGTCAGCAGGAGCGGCGAGGACCGGTCCGCGGCGGGCGGGGAGGGTGTCGAGGATACTCATGGTGTCTGCTCCCGGAGTCGGCATCGGTGATGGTCTGGCGGTCATGTCGATGGTTCCGTCTGCCCGCCCCGGCTTCCGGGACGGGCGGACGGTGCTTCAGGGGCTTACTTATTGGTGGCGGAGCGCTGTGTGCCGGTGAAGGTGAAGCCCACGACGCTGCTCTTTCCCTGGAAGGTGTTGTCGGCGGAGGCCGGAAGGGTCGCCGTCACACGGAGGTAGTCGGTGCTCCCGGCGGTGACGGAGGCGAGGTTGGTCAGGGCAAGGTTCGCTCCGATGACGGCGCGGGTTGCCAGGACAGGGGTGGTGGTGCCGCCGCACGTGTAGGTGTACGCGGGGGTCGTGCCGGCCTCGGTCCACGCAACGGAGCACTTATCGATGACGACCTGCAGGCCGTTCGTTGTGTCGGTGTCCAGGAGGGAGGAGGTGGTGGCCGCCGTTGTCAGGGTGACCGCGGCCAGGTTCTGGGTGCCGGAGTTGGTCAGAGTGGCGGCGCGCTGGACCGTGTCACCGGCGACCAGTCCGGTGGAGGCTACGGCGAGTCGGTTGGCGGTTCCGGCGGCGCCCAGGGCGATGGTGACCGTTCCGGAATCGGCCGAAGCCGTCGCTTCCGTGGTGGAGGTGAATGCGCCGTAAGTGCCCAGACCGGCCACGCTCGCTGCGGCGGCGACAAGAGCAGCAGATGCCAGAAGCTTGCTGGAAGTGGACTTCAGGTTGAGACCCATGATGATATTCCGTTTCGTCAGACCGGCCCGTCAGAGCCTGTTAAGGGATTTGGTGCTGCCAGCCCCCCGGCTGACAACACCAACAATGACGGGCCGGTCTCAAGGAAGTCCCCCGTAGCCCACAAAGACCGACCCAAGATTCCATCAAGACCAGCCGCTCCACAGCGGTGCCGGCGCGCTGGGGCCCGGTGTCGTCGCCGAGCTCCGGACCGTCTGCAGACGGGGGCGTGAGACTGGTAATGACCGTTGATTGAGTAGCGCTAA
>DIZT01000116.1:0-2204 GCA_002427975.1 Micrococcaceae bacterium UBA6021
TCTACAACGTCTGCCGGCACCGGGGCGTCAAGCTGTGCATGGAAGAGCAGGGTGAAGCCGCGCGCTCGTTCCAGTGCCCCTACCACGCCTGGACCTACGACTTTGAGGGCAAGCTCATTGCGGCCCCCAACCTGACCAAGATGCCGGACATCGACCGGGACGAGTACGGCCTGGTGAAGGTCCACATCCGCGAATACCTCGGCTACGTCTGGGTGTGCCTGGCCGACGAGCCGCCGTCGTTCGAAGATGAAGTCATGGGCGCCATCGAGGAGCGGCTCGGCGACCTGAAGGCGATCGAAGGCTACGACGTGGCCAACCTCAGCCTGGGCCGCCGCATCCGCTATGACGTGAAGGCGAACTGGAAGCTCATCATCGAGAACTTCATGGAGTGCTACCACTGCGCCACCATCCACCCGGAGCTGACGGAGGTCCTTCCCGAGTTCGCCGACGGCCTGGCGGCGCAGTACTTCGTGGGCCACGGCGCGGAGTTCGGCAAGGATGTCAAGGGCTTCACCGTGGATGGCTCGGAAGGACTGGACCTGATTCCCGGGGTGAGCGAGGACCAGGACCGCCGCTACTACGCCATCACCATCAAGCCGACGGTGTTTGTGAACCTGGTTCCGGACCACGTGATCATCCACCGCATGTTCCCCATGGCTGCCGACCACACCATCGTGGAATGCGACTGGCTGTATGTGCCAAGCGTCGTGGAAAGCGGCAAGGACGTCAGCGCCTCAGTGGAACTGTTCCACCGGGTGAACCAGCAGGACTTCGACGCCTGCGAGCGCTGCCAGCCGGCCATGGGTTCGAAGGTCTACGCCAAGGGTGGCGTGCTGGTGCCGAGTGAACACCACATCGGCGCGTTCCACGACTGGGTGCAGGAGAAGGTGGGGGACATCGCGCCCACCTCCTGAGCGTAACCCCGGGGCATCCGGTGGTCGAGCTTGGGGCCACGACCGCAGGGTTCCCTGACCGAGCTTGCGAGGTTAGGGGGCGGTTGGGGAGCGAGACCCTCGGCAAGCTCGACCACAGTTCGTTAACGCCCGGTATAGCCCATGTTCGCGCTGATCTGCAGTCCGGCCTGTTTCAGCGCCTCGAGGAGTCCCGGCGCCGTTTGCGGATCAAAGCGGAAGGCCGGCCCGGAGATGCTGACCGCACCGATGACCGCACCCAGATGGTTGTACACGGGCACGGCCATCGAGTTGAGACCTATCTCAAACTCCTCCCGCACCACCCCGTAGCCGTCGCGGGCGACGTCGAGCAGCTGGGTTTCGAGCTTGTGCCGGTTGGTGATGGTCCGCGGGGTCCGGGCCGGCAGCCCAGTCTCCTTCAGGACGCGGTCCCGGTCGTCCGCGGACAACGCCGCCAGCAGGACCTTCCCGCTCGACGTCGCGTGAAGCGGGGTCAGGCTGCCCACCCAGTCGTAGGTGGCCAGCGTTGACGGCCCCATGGCCTGGTCCACGTTGACGGCATAGTTGGAGCGCAGGACGGCCAGGTTCACGGTCTCCTTGAATTCCTCCGCCAGGCTTTCCAGCACGGGCCGGGCTTCGCGGACCAGGCTGAGCCGCCCGGGGATGGAGCTGGCCAGCCGCAGGATGCCGAAGCCCAACTGGTACTTTCCGCGATCGCTGTTCTGGTGGACCATTTCCCTGCTCACCAGCGAGCCCAGCAGCCGGGAGACCGTTGACTTGTGGATGCCCATCTCCTCGGCGATTTCGCTCACACCCGCATGGCCGTCCCGCGCCAGGATCTCCAGGACCGCAAGGGCCCTATCCACTGACTGGACACCACCGTGCTGGCCCGCCTCCGCATCGACGTCGGATTCGCGGTCATTGTTCGAAGCCATGATCCATACTCTCGAGTAGTGTGCGGCTTGCTTACCCGCCGCGAGGCCGCCGTAGCGTCCCCTCGGTTAGTTCCACGCTTTCGATCCTAGACCTGGAACTCTGACGGAGCTGACATTGCGTTAAGCGGTTTAACGCAGGCCGTTGCTGTGGGCCGTGGCCGCCGAGTGAACATCTCCAGCATCAACGCCGTCCGGCGCGCCGGTGCCGACGTCGCCGTCGTCGGCGGCTCGATCTACAGCGCCGACGATCCCGCCCTCGCAGCCAAGGAGCTCCGCGCCGCGATCATCTGATACTGACAAGATCGACCACCGGAGCCGTCGAAACCCCGAGCTTTTCCAGACGCTCTCGCACTACCTG
>DIZT01000116.1:2296-10009 GCA_002427975.1 Micrococcaceae bacterium UBA6021
CACTACCTGTCGCAACTTCCGGAACGCTCTCACACGCATGAGAGAGCGTTTCGGTTTTGATTGCAGGAAGTGAGAGAGCGTTTCGGCTTTCCTGACGGGAAGTCAGCGGGGCTCCTTAAAGGACCTTCCGGATGGTCTCTTCGAAGCTGGTGACGTGGTGCAGGGCCAGCTCGCCCGCCTTGTCGGCGTCCCCTGCGGCCACCGCCTGGAGCAGTTCGACGTGCTCGGTGATGTGGCCGCTCACCGAGGGCACCTTGTCCAGGACCAGGCACCAGATACGGGTGGCCAGGTTGTCGTAGCGGATCAGGGTGTCTTCGAGGTGCGGGTTGGCCGCGGCCCGGTAGATCAGCCGGTGCACTGTCAGGTCGTAGCGCATCAGCTCCCGGGACTCTGCCGGGCTGGGGTCCAGCTCCGCAATCGTCTTTGCAACGTCCAGTAATTCGCGGCGCATGGCGGCACTTGCCCGGGTGGCAGCACGGCGCGCCGCCAGCGGCTCCAGCAGTTCCCGGATTTCCGAGACGTCGGCCAGCTCCGTGAAGTCCACGTTGGTGGCAAAGGTCCCCCGGCGCGGATAGGAAACCACCAAGTGGTCCACCTCCAGCCGCTTGATCGCCTCGCGCACGGGCGTGCGGCCGAAGCCGAGCTCGGCCGCCAGCTGCCCGTCATTGATGGGTTCACCCGGCCGGATCTCGAGCATGATCAGCTTGTCCCGCAACTGCCGGTACGCGGCCTCCGCCTGGGACGGCGCTTCATCCTCGGCAGAAGGCATAACAGGAAGTGCATTCAAGGCGCCGCTCCGTTCTTCGCTGCTGTGTCTTCGCCTTCAAGCGGAAGCTCAGTGCCACTTTGCTCCCGGCTATTGACTCTCTGTGAGCTCGATCATACCATTGACCTCACACTGATATATCAGTCATAAACACAGTGGTATTTCAAAAGGAGCATCCGTGGTTGAGCAGTTGAACGAGCGACTTTCCGTAGTCGATCCCGAGGTCCAGCAGGCCATTAACAATGAGCTGGGCCGCCAGCAGTCGACGCTGGAAATGATCGCCTCGGAGAATTTCGCCCCGTCCGCCGTCATGGAGGCGCAGGGGTCGGTCCTGACCAACAAGTACGCCGAGGGCTACCCGGGCAAGCGCTACTATGGCGGCTGCGAGCACGTTGACGTCGTGGAGCAGTTGGCCATCGACCGGGTCAAGGCCCTGTTCGGTGCGGAATTCGCAAACGTCCAGCCGCACTCCGGTGCACAGGCCAACGCCGCGGCCATGTTCGCGCTGCTGAACCCGGGCGACACCATCATGGGCCTGGACCTGGCGCACGGCGGCCACCTCACCCACGGCATGCGCATCAACTTCTCCGGCAAGCTCTACAACGTGGTCCCGTACCACGTCCGTGAATCGGACTTCCGGGTAGACATGGCCGAAGTCGAAGCGCTGGCCCTGGAGCACCGCCCCAAACTGATTGTCGCCGGCTGGTCCGCCTACTCCCGCCAGCTCGACTTCGCCGAGTTCCGCCGCATCGCCGACCTCGTGGACGCATACCTGATGGTGGATATGGCGCACTTCGCCGGCCTCGTGGCCGCCGGGCTGCACCCCAACCCGGTGCCGTACGCCGACGTCGTCACCACCACCACGCACAAGACCCTCGGCGGCCCGCGCGGCGGCGTCATCCTCGCCAAGGAAAAGTACGCCCGCAAGATCAACAGCGCCGTGTTCCCCGGCCAGCAGGGCGGCCCGCTGGAGCATGTCATCGCCGCCAAGGCCGTGGCTTTCAAGCTCGCCGGCACCCCCGAATTCAAGGAACGCCAGGAACGCGTCCTGCAGGGATCGAAGCTGCTCGCCGAACGGCTCCTCCGCGACGACGTCGCCGCGGCAGGCATCTCCGTGGTCAACGGCGGCACCGACGTGCACCTGGTCCTGGTGGACCTGCGCAACTCGGAACTGGACGGGCAGCAGGCCGAAGACGCCCTGCACCGGATCGGCATCACCGTCAACCGCAACGCCGTGCCGTTCGACCCCCGCCCGCCGATGGTGTCGTCCGGCCTCCGGATCGGCACGCCCGCCCTCGCCACCCGGGGCTTCGGCGCCGTGGAATTCGCCGAGGTGGCGGACATCATCGCGACGGCGCTCATCGCCGCGGCAACCAAAGACAACCTCGCCAGCGGCGAAACCGGCGGCGCATCCCTCAGCGACGACGCCACCGTCGGACTCCGCGCCCGGGTCAGCGCCCTGGCCGATCAGTTCCCCCTCTACGCCCACCTGAACGACGGCGCCGAGATCGCCGCATTTACCGAACTCGATACAGCAATGATCGGAGCAGCCCAATGAGCGCGGACCAACTCCCGGAACACCCGGATTTCCTCTGGCGGAACCCGGAGCCCAAGTCCTCCTACGACGCCGTGATTGTGGGCGGCGGCGGGCACGGCCTGGCCACCGCCTACTTCCTGGCCAAGAACCACGGGATGACCAACATCGCCGTCCTGGAAAAGGGCTGGCTGGCCGGCGGCAACATGGCCCGGAACACCACCATCATCCGTTCCAACTACCTCTGGGACGAGAGCGCGGCCATCTACGAGCACGCCCTCAAGCTCTGGGAGATCCTGCCGGAGGAATTGGAGTACGACTTCCTGTTCAGCCAGCGCGGCGTCATGAACCTCGCCCACACCCTGGGCGACGTCCGCGAAAGCATCCGCCGCGTGGGAGCGAACAAGCTCAACGGCGTGGACGCTGAATGGCTGGACCCGCAGCAGGTCAAGGAACTCTGCCCCATCCTGAACATCAACGACAACATCCGCTACCCCGTTATGGGTGCCACCTACCAGCCGCGTGCGGGCATCGCCAAACACGACCACGTGGCCTGGGCCTTCGCCCGCAAATGCGACGAACTCGGCGTGGACATCATCCAGAACTGCGAAGTCACCGGCTTCGTCAAGGACGGCAACCGCGTGGTGGGCGTCCAGACCAACCGCGGCACCATCAACACCGAAAAGGTGGGCCTGTGCGCCGCCGGGCACAGCTCGGTCCTGGCGGAAATGGCCGGCTTCCGGCTCCCCATCCAGTCCCACCCGCTCCAGGCACTGGTTTCCGAGCTTCACGAACCGGTCCACCCCACGGTGGTCATGTCCAACCACGTGCACGTCTACGTCTCCCAGGCTCACAAGGGCGAACTGGTCATGGGCGCCGGAGTGGACTCCTACAACGGCTACGGCCAGCGCGGCTCCTTCCACGTGATCGAGCACCAGATGGCCGCCGCCGTCGAACTTTTCCCGATCTTCGCCCGGGCTCACGTGCTCCGGACCTGGGGCGGCATCGTGGACACCACGCTGGACGCCTCCCCCATCGTGGGCACCACCCCGGTGGAGAACATGTTCGTAAACTGCGGCTGGGGCACCGGCGGCTTCAAGGCCACCCCGGCCGCCGGGCTGACCTTCGCCCACACCATTGCCACCGGGACCCCGCACAAGCTGAACCGGCCGTTTGCGCTGGAACGCTTCGAAACCGGAGCCCTGATCGATGAACACGGCGCCGCCGCCGTCGCCCACTAGCCGCCGTCCCCCAGAAAGAAGACGCACATGCTGCTTATCTCATGCCCCAACTGCGGCTCGCGCGACGAGACCGAGTTCCACTACGGCGGCCAGGCCCACGTGCCCTACCCGGAAAACCCCACCGAGCTGAACGACCGAGAATGGGCCGAGTACCTGTTCTACCGCGACAACACCAAGGGCGCCTTCGCCGAACGCTGGCTGCACAGCACCGGCTGCCGGCAGTGGTTCAACATGCTCCGCGACACCGTCACCTACGACATCCAGGCCGTCTACCCCATGGGCACGCCCCGGCCCGCGGGCCCCAGCACTTCAGCAACCAGCATCACCGCCCCGGAAGGAGCAATCAAGTGACTTCCCAGAACGCCCGCCTCGCCGCCGGCGGACGCATCGACCGCACCATCTCCTGGCGCTTCACCGTGGACGGCGAGGAATTCACCGGACACCCCGGCGACACGCTCGCCTCCGCCCTGCTCGCCAACGGCCGGATCGCCGCCGGCAACTCGCTCTACGAGGGCCGGCCCCGCGGCATCATGTCCGCCGGAGTGGAGGAAGCCAACGCCCTGGTCAGGATCGAAGCACGGTTCCCGGGCCACGTGGCCGAGTCCATGCTTCCCGCCACCACCGTCACCCTGGTGGACGGCCTGACGGCGGGCATGCTCAACGGCCTGGGCCGCCTGGACCCCGAGGAAGACCGGGCCGAATACGACAAGAAGTACGTGCACACCGACGTCCTGGTGATCGGCGGCGGCCCCGCCGGCCTGGCCGCTGCCCGGGAAGCGGTCCGCACCGGTGCCCGCGTGATGCTGATGGACGACCAGCCCGAACTGGGCGGATCGCTCCTGTCCGGATCCACTGCGCCCGGGCTGGCACAGACCATCGAAGGCAAGCCCGCCCTCGAATGGGTGGCTGACGTAGAAGCCGAACTCATTTCCGGAGCCGAAAGCACCGTCCTGAACCGCACCACGGCCTTCGGCGCCTACGATGCCAACTACGTCATCGCAGTCCAGAACCGCACGGACCACCTGTCCAGCCCGGCCGCCCCCGGCGTTTCCCGGCAGCGGATTTGGCACGTGCGTGCACATCAGGTGGTGCTGGCCCCCGGCGCCCACGAGCGGCCTCTGGTCTTCGAGAACAACGACCGCCCCGGCATCATGCTCGCCTCGGCTGTCCGCAGCTACCTCAACCGCTACGCCGTCGCCGCCGGACAGCGCGTGGTCATCAGCACCACCAACGACAGCGCCTACGCCCTCGCCGCGGACCTGCGCGCCGCCGGCGTCAAGGTCCAGGCGGTGGTGGACGCCCGCCCCGCGCTGACCGAGGTGGCAGCTGCCGCCGTCGAAGCCGGCACCCGGGTGCTGATCGGCAGCACGGTGGCCACCACCGCCGCCGGATCGGAGTCCGGCGACGGCCGGCTGGAGAGCGTCACCGTCCGCAGCATCAACGACGACGGCGAACTCACCTCCGGCGTCGAAGGGATCGCCTGCGACCTGCTGGCAGTCTCCGGCGGCTGGAGCCCGCTGGTGCACCTCCACTCGCAGCGGCAGGGCAAACTCCGCTGGGACGAGGACCTGGCGGCCTTTGTGCCAAGCACCGTGGTACCGAACCAGCAGAGCATTGGCTCCGGCCGTGGCAGCTTCGAACTCCAGGACTGCCTCGCCGAAGGCATCTCCGCCGGCGCGGCGGCAGCCATCGCCGCGGGCTTCACCCCTGAAAATTCTGACGGAGTCGTCGTTCCTCTGGTCCTTGATGAGCCGACGGCCTCCGGCCCGACCCGGCAGCTCTGGCTGGTCCCCGGGCAGAGCGGCACCCCGGATGACTGGCACCACCACTTCGTGGACTTCCAGCGCGACCAGTCCGTTGCTGACGTCCTGCGCTCCACCGGCGCCGGGATGCGATCTGTGGAGCACATCAAGCGCTACACCTCCATCAGCACCGCCAACGACCAGGGCAAGACCTCCGGGGTCAACGCGATCGGCGTCATCGCCGCCGCACTCCGCACGGCCGGCGAAGCGTCCCGCGGCATCGGCGAGATCGGGACCACCACCTACCGGGCACCGTTCACGCCGGTGGCGTTCGCGGCACTGGCCGGACGCCAGCGCGGCGAACTGTTCGACCCTGCACGCGTCACGTCCATCAACCCGTGGCACGTGGCGAAGGGTGCCCTGTTCGAGGACGTGGGGCAGTGGAAGCGACCCTGGTACTACCCACAGGCCGGGGAGGACATGGACGCAGCCGTGCTCCGCGAGTGCGCCGCTGTCCGTGAATCCGTGGGCTTCATGGACGCCACCACGCTCGGCAAGATCGAAATCCGGGGCAAGGACGCCGGCGAGTTCCTCAACCGGATCTACACCAACGCGTTCAAGAAGCTCGCACCGGGGTCCGCCCGCTACGGCGTGATGTGCATGGCTGACGGCATGATTTTCGACGACGGCGTGACCCTGCGCCTCGATGATGACCGGTACTTCATGACCACCACCACCGGCGGCGCCGCCAAGGTGCTGGACTGGCTGGAGGAATGGCTGCAGACCGAATGGCCTGAACTGGACGTGCATTGCACCTCCGTAACCGAACAGTGGAGCACCATTGCCGTCGTCGGGCCTAAATCCCGGGCGGTGCTCGCCAAACTGGCGCCGGAGCTGGCAGCGGGCGGCGGGCTGGAAGCTGAAGCCTTCCCGTTCATGACGTTCCGGGAAACCACCCTCGCCTCCGGAGTCCAGGCGCGGATCTGCCGGATCTCCTTCTCCGGCGAACTGGCCTACGAGATCAACGTGCCGTCCTGGTACGGGCTGAACACCTGGGAATCCGTGGCGGCGGCAGGGGCCGAGTTCAACATCACCCCCTACGGCACCGAAACCATGCACGTGCTCCGGGCCGAAAAGGGCTACCCGATCGTTGGCCAGGACACTGACGGCACGGTCACCCCGCAGGACGCGGGGATGGAATGGGTGGTCTCGAAGGCCAAGGACTTCATCGGCAAGCGTTCCTACGCCCGAGCCGATGCCCAGCGCGGGGACCGCAAGCACCTGGTCAGCGTCCTGCCCGTGGACGGGACGCTGCGGCTGCCCGAAGGCACCCAGCTCGTGGAGAAGGGGATCGCCACGAACCCCGCCTACGGCCCGGTGCCCATGCAGGGTTTCGTGACCTCGAGCTACCACAGCGCCGCGCTGGGCAGGTCCTTCGCGCTGGCCCTGATCAAGAATGGCCGCAACCGCATTGGCGAGACCCTGGTGGCCGCTGCCGGCGACCAGCTGGTTGACGTTGTTGTGGCAGAAACCGTACTTTTTGACCCCGAAGGGACCCGCAAAGATGGCTAACACAGCAGCACTCGACGGCATCAATGGACTGCGTGACATCCGCCGCAGCCCGGCCTCCCACCTGGCCGCGGCGCTGGAGGCCGGTTCCGTCCAGGGAACGGTGGTCCTGCAGGAGGGCCCGTTCCAGACCATGGCGGCCGTCCGCGTGGAGCCCCGCTCTGAGGAAGGCTCACGGATAGCGTCCGTTGCCGGCGGCCTGCCGGCGCGCTCCGGCGAGGTGGGCGGCGCGGACGGCACCAGCGTCCTCTGGCTGGGACCTTCCGAATTCCTGGTGGTGGCACCGGAAGAGGCCCACGATTCCCTGGGCGGGGACCTCATCGGCTCCCTCGTGGCCGCCCTGGGCGAGGCTCCGGGCCAGGTAGTGGACCTGTCCGCGAACCGCACCACGTTCGAACTCACGGGTCCCCGGGCCCGGGCAGTCCTGGAAAAGGGCTGCGCCCTGGACCTGCACCCCCGCAGCTTCACCCCGGGAACGGCGCTGTCCACCGAGGTGGGCAACATCCCGGTGGTCCTGCAGAAGACCGCGGAGGACAGCTTCCGGCTCTTCCCCCGCGCCTCGTTCGCGGACTTCCTGGGCCGGTGGCTCCTGGACGCCATGAGGGAGTTCGCTTCCCCCGAGGTGCCCTGATGGCGCTCAGCGCCCTGGACCTGTTCTCCGTTGGCATCGGGCCGTCGTCGTCACACACGGTCGGCCCGATGCGGGCGGCGAAACTGTTCGCGGACGGGCTCAAGGGCGGCGGGCTCCTGAGCTCAACCACCCGGGTCCAGGCCGAGCTGTTCGGCTCGCTCGGTGCCACCGGCCGGGGCCACGGCTCCGATAAGGCGGTGGTGCTGGGCCTGCAGGGCCTGGACCCGGAG
>DIZT01000116.1:10025-12112 GCA_002427975.1 Micrococcaceae bacterium UBA6021
GTCCTGCTCGAGGGGGTGCCCGGCACCGACAAGACGCTGATGGCGCGGGCCGCCGCGGCCGCGCTCGACGCCGAACTCCAGATCTGCGGGGACCACAGGGTGGACTTCAACTGGGACGAGGACATAGTGCTGCACCGCCGCAAGTCCCTGCCTGCCCACCCCAACGGCATGACTTTCCGGGCCCTGGACCACGTCGGCGCCGTCCTCAGCGAACGGAGTTTCTACTCCATCGGCGGCGGCTTTGTGGTGGACGGGGATGCCGGCGCCGGCGACCGGGTGGTGGCCGATGACACCGTGCTGCCGTACAACTTCACCACCGCGGACCAGCTCCTGGAGATCTGCCGGCGCGAAGGGATGTCCGTTTCCGACGTTATGCTCGCCAACGAGCTGGTGTGGCGCAGCGAAGCGGAACTCCGCGAAAAGCTGTTGGGACTCTGGGCGGTGATGCGCGAATGCGTGGACAACGGCTGTGCCGCGGAAGGGATCCTTCCCGGCGGGTTGAACGTCAGGCGCCGGGCGCCGTCGCTATTCCAGACCCTCACCGCGGACACGGGCGTCACCGATCCGCTCCGGGCCATGGAATGGGTGAACCTTTTCGCCCTCGCCGTCAACGAGGAAAACGCCGCCGGCGGTCGGATCGTCACCGCCCCCACCAACGGCGCGGCCGGCATCGTACCGGCGGTGCTGCACTACTACATGAAGTTTGTTCCGGGAGCCGACGACGACGGTGTGGTCCGCTTCCTGCTGGCGGCGGCCGCCGTCGGGATTCTTTTCAAAATCAACGCCTCGATCTCCGGTGCCGAAGTGGGCTGCCAGGGTGAGGTGGGCTCGGCCTGCTCCATGGCGGCGGCCGGTCTGTGCGAGGTCCTCGGCGGAACGCCGGAGCAGGTGGAAAACGCCGCCGAAGTGGGGATCGAACACAACCTCGGGCTGACCTGCGATCCGGTGGGCGGCCTGGTGCAAATCCCCTGCATCGAACGGAACGCGATCGCCAGCATGAAAGCCATCAACGCCGCGCGACTGTCCCTCCACGGGGACGGCAGCCACAAGGTGTCGCTGGACAAAGCCATCAAAACCATGCGCGAGACAGGAGCGGACATGAAAACCAAATACAAGGAGACCTCCCGCGGGGGCCTCGCCGTAAACGTCATCGAGTGCTGAGCCATGACCGACATCCGGACTGAAACGCCACTTCCGTTGCCGCTCACCACCGTGGAACACGTCCTGACGCTCGACTGCCGCGAGATGCCGGGCATCGTCCACGCCGTCTCCGGCTTCCTGCTGGAGCACGGCTGCGACATCGTGGACAGCAAGCAGTTCGGCGAACGGTCGGAGGCGCACTTTTTTATGCGGGTGCACTTCGCGTCCGACGGCGATGCCTCCACCGCGGACATGTTGCGTGCCGCTTTTGGCCCGGTGGCGGCGCGGTTCGGGATGAGCTGGCGGCTGGAGCGGCTTGGTTCCAAGCGCCGCGTGCTGATCATGGTGTCCAAGTTCGGTCACTGCCTCAACGACCTGCTGTTCCGCGCCAGAACCGGCGAGCTTCCGGTGGAGATCGCGGCCGTGGTCTCCAACCACACAGACCACCAGGGGCTGGTGGAATGGTACGGGATCCCGTACTTCCACGTGCCCGTCACCGGCGCCACCAAGCCGGCCGCCGAAGCGCGGTTGCTGGAACTCGTGGACGAATTCGACGTGGAGCTGGTGGTGCTGGCACGCTACATGCAGGTCCTCAGCGACGAGCTCACCCGCAAGCTGGACGGGCGCGCCATCAACATCCACCACTCCTTCCTGCCGAGCTTCAAGGGCGCCAAGCCCTATCACCAGGCCTACGCGCGCGGTGTGAAGACCGTGGGCGCCACGGCACATTACGTGAATGCCGAACTGGACGAAGGGCCCATCATTTCGCAGCAGACGGTGGAAGTGGACCACACGTACGGGCCGGAGGACCTGGTTGCTGCCGGCCGGGATACGGAGTGCAAGGCGCTCAGCAACGCCGTCCGCTGGCACTGCGAAGGCCGGGTGATCCTGCAGGGAAACAGGACGGTAGTGCTCCGCTAAGCCCTACCCCCTTCCCTCCCCCGGGA
>DIZT01000055.1:0-2078 GCA_002427975.1 Micrococcaceae bacterium UBA6021
GTAGCGGCCTGATTCTTGCGAGGTTGACCGGCAAGGGTGCCGCTTCCATCCTGATGCGTTGCAGCTGGTCCGGAGCCAGGCCGCCAAAACGAAGATACGCCTGGTACTCTTCCTCGGCGGCGGCGGCGTCCTCAGTCAGGGATGCAAGCAGCAGAACGGCTTCACACGCTAAGTGTGCACCGGCCCCACCTGGGGCGCCAGAACGCCGCAGTTACGCTTGCTTCGCCACGTACCGCCGGGCCTGGGCGACCAGCTGAGTGACCAAGGGCGAGGAGTCGTTCCGGAGCCAGACCAGCACCGTGGGCACGGGATAGGACACCCCGGCAAACGGGCGCCACACGACGCCGGGCGGATCGCCGGGCACCACCTGGTGCGGCACTTTGAAGGACACGCCAAGACCGGCAGACACCAGGCTCATGGTGGTTGCGATGCTTGGCGACCAGCGGTGCGGGCCGGGGAGCATCCCGCCGTCCATCATCAGGCCGAGTACCCGCTCGCGAACGTCGGGGTCGCCGTCGCGCTGTAACCAGATCAGCGCCTGCCCGTTCAGATCCTCGGGGCCCACGGCCGCCAGGCCGGCCAGCCGGCTGCCGGACGGAACGGCAACACCCATTGGCTCCGATTCCAGGGTCAGCACGCCCAGCCGTTCATCGCGGGGTGGCACTGCATGGATGAAAATCGCATCAAAGTCCCCGGCGAGAAGCTTCAGGACGCCCTCCCTCGCCGCCGCGGGTTTGACGTCTACCTCCGGCGCGACCTCACCCGAACCGAGTCCGCTGAGCAGTTCCGCCAGCAGCGGGTACGCCACGCCCACTGCCACCCCCAGTTTGAGTGTGCCGCGTGTGGGACTGCGGAGTTCGTCCATGGCCGTCACCGCGGCGTCGTGGGCCTGGATAATACGTTCTGCTTCGTCCTTCAGGCGGCGGCCGGCATCTGTGAGCGCAACGTGGTTGTGTGTCCGGTCCAGGAGCCGGAGTCCGAGTGCTCTTTCCAAGGACTTGAGCTCCTGGCTCAGCGCCGGCTGGGCGATGTGGAGCCGGGCGGCGGCTTTGCCGAAGTGCAGTTCCTCAGCCAGCACAAGGAATCGCCGGAGTTGGCGGATCTCCATGCCCCATCATAAAAATTTGTGATCGTCCGAGTCCATAGCGGTCTTGGACGCCGGAGCGCGCCCGGGCGTCCAATGGAAGTGAAGGACAAACCGCATTCGGAAAGGTGAAGACGATGAGCACAGTTGAAGGAGTTGCCTTGGTGGAAGCCAACGGCACCACGATCCACGTTGACGTGGCAGGCCACGGGGCGCCAGTGCTGCTGGTCCCCGGCGCCGGAGGTGACGCCCGGCAGTACGTTGAGCTGGCCCGGCTCTTGGCCGAAAACCATACGGTCATCGCCTATGACCGCAGGAACAACGCGCGCAGCCCCCTGCAGCAGGACTGGGCGGAGACCTCCGTTGAGCAGCACGCCGGCGACATCGTTGCCCTGTTGGAGACGCTCGGGACGGAACGCTGCGTCGTGTATGGAAACAGCACCGGAGCGCTGATAGCGCTGGCCGCCGTCCTGAAGGCTCCCAGCCTGTTTTCCGGTGCGGTGCTGCATGAGCCGGCACTCCTGAGCGTTCTGGCCAATCCCGACGACGCCATGGCATCGGTGCAGCCGATTATCGCGGCAGGCATGGAGACAGACGGCCTTGCCGGCGGAGCCGAAGCCTTCGTCCGGTTCGCAGCAGGGGACGCCGCTGCGCTCCTGTCGCCGGACTTCATCGAAGCACTCCGGGCCAACGCCAGGGTCCTGCTTGAAGCGGAGTTCGGCGCCTTTGCTTCCTGGATGCCAGGACCGGAGGCCATGGCAGGCTCGAGCGTGCCGCTGGCCGTACTCAGTGCGGAGCAGACAGCGCCGTTCTTCGTGGAGGCAGCAGAGTGGATCGCTTCCCGTGCCGGCGTCAGCCGCCGGACGGTACCCGGCGGGCACATGGGCTTCCTTGACCACCGCGTGGAACTGGCCGCAGCAATCGACGGGATGTTTTCGGCAGTCCCTCAGTACGACTGAGAGCCACCATGTCGCCGGATGGGTGCTTTTAAAGG
>DIZT01000055.1:2194-2515 GCA_002427975.1 Micrococcaceae bacterium UBA6021
GGTGCTTTTAAAGGAGCGGAACTCCTGTTAAACAGGTGATTGTCTAGACCGCCGCTTGCCAGGAGTTCCTTCATGCTATCTTCCCCCATCGATGCCCTTGCCCGCCAGCTGGAGGACGTCCCGGAGCCGGCGAAGCAGACGATGACGCCCGGAACGATGTGGGAAGTCCTTAGCTCAGTCCCGGACCCGCGGAAGCCCCGGGGAGTCAGATACGGGTTGGCGGGGATCCTGGTGTTGGCCATCTGCGGGGTCCTCGCCGGCGCAAAGTCCTTTGCCGAGATCGCCGAATGGGCTGCCGACACGGGACGCAAACCACTATCC
>DIZT01000300.1 GCA_002427975.1 Micrococcaceae bacterium UBA6021
TAAGAGACAGGCACCGGAGGTCAGCTCCTCCCATTCGTCCAGGAGGCTGGAGTCAACCTGCCGCACCAGTTCACCGAGCCAGGCGATGAGGTCCTCAAGATCCTCCCGGAGCATGTCCTGCGGCACGGTCTGGCGCAGCGCCTTGAAGCAGTCGGCGAGGTAGCGCAGCACAATGCCTTCGGAGCGGGCCAGCCCGTAGAACTGGACAAACTCGCCGAAGTTCATGGCACGCTCGTACATGTCCCGGACCACTGACTTGGGCGCCAGTTCGAAGTCGCCTACCCAGGGCGCGGCCTTGCGGTAGACCTCGAAGGCTTCGCCCAGCAGTTCCGCGAGCGGCTGCGGGTAGGTGACCTCCTCCAGCATCGCCATGCGCTGGTCGTATTCGATGCCGTCGGCCTTCATCGCCGCGATGGCTTCGCCACGGGCTTTTTTCTGTTGGGCCGAGAGGATCTGCCGGGGCTTTTCGAGCGTCGACTCGATCACGGACACCACGTCCAGGGCGTACGACGGCGACTCCGGGTCGAGCAGCTCCAGCGCAGCCAGCGCAAACGGCGACAGTGGCTGGTTCAGCGCAAAGTTGGCCTGGAGGTGGACGGTAAGCCGGACGGTCCTGCCGTCGGGGCCCTGCTCTTCTTCCGGGATGCGCTCCACCACTTCAGCGGCAAGGAGTTCGCGGTAGATTCCCAGGGCCTTTTTCATCAGCTGCAGCTGCGAGGACCGTGACTCGTGGTTTTCGGTCAGCAGCCGGCGGGCCGCCGTAAACGGGTCGCCGGGCCGCTCCATCAGGTTCATCAGCATCGAATGCGTCACGCTGAAACTTGACGTCAAGGGATCCGGCACGGATTCCACCAACCGCTTGAAAGTGGGTTCCCCCCAGGAGACAAAGCCCTCCGGCGGCTTCTTCTTCACCACCTGGCGGAGTTTCTTCTGGTCATCGCCGAACTTGGCGGTTGCCTTGGCCATGGCCTTCACGTTCTCGATCACGTGCTCGGGCGCCTGGACCACCACCGTCCCCGCGGTGTCATACCCGGCGCGGCCTGCGCGCCCGGCAATCTGGTGGAACTCCCGCGAGTTAAGCGGCCGGGTGCGTACGCCGTCGTACTTGCTCAGCGCGGTGAGCAGGACGGTGCGGATGGGCACATTGATCCCCACCCCCAGAGTGTCAGTTCCGCAGATCACCTTGAGCAGGCCCGCCTGCGCGAGCTGTTCCACCAGGCGCCGGTACTTCGGCAGCATGCCGGCGTGATGGACGCCGATACCGTGGCGGACCAGCCTGTTGAGCGTTTTGCCAAAGCCGGCGGCGAACCGGAAATTCGCGATCAGCTCCGCGATCTTGTCCTTCTCCTCGCGCGTGCACACGTTGATGCTCATCAGGGTCTGGGCGCGGTCAATCGCCTCGATCTGGCTGAAGTGCACCACATAGACCGGCACCTGGCGGGTGGAGAGCAGCTCCTCGAGCGTTTCATGGACGGGGGTCTGGTGGTAGTAGTAATGCAGCGGGATGGGGCGCTCGGCTGAACTGACCGTGGTGGTGGGGCGGCCCGTGAGCTCGGTGATGCCGTCCTCGAAACGGCTGACATCACCCAGGGTGGCGGACATGAGGAGGAACTGTGCCTGGGGCAGCTCCAGCAGCGGGACCTGCCAGGCCCACCCGCGCTGGGGGTCGGAGTAGAAGTGGAATTCGTCCATGATGACCGCACCGAGTTCGGCGGCGGTCCCTTCGCGGAGGGCAATGTTCGCGAGGATCTCTGCCGTGCAGCAGATGATCGGCGCGTCTTGGTTCACGCCGGAATCACCGGTGATCATGCCAACGTTTTCTGCACCGAAGATGTCGCACAGGGCAAAGAACTTCTCAGAGACCAGAGCCTTGATGGGCGCTGTGTAGTAGCTGCGCTGGCCCCGCGCCATGGCCTGGAAGTGCGCCGCGATGGCCACCAGCGACTTTCCGGAGCCCGTTGGGGTTGCAAGGATGACGTTGGCACCGGTGGCGAGCTCCATGATGGCCTCGTCCTGGGCGGCGTACAGGTCCAGCCCCCGGCTTTCGGTCCACTCAAGGAACTGCGTGTACAGGGCGTCCGGGTCGATGCCTGCGCCGGATGGGTTTGAGGCGGGCAGGACAGGCAGCTGGTCAACGAGTTTCATTGATTTCCAGCTTACTGCCCAGCCGGTCACCGATATCCGGGCGGCACCGGGTTAGGCTCGCGGTACTGCCAGCGAGCACGAGGCGATGGAGAAAAACGTGAAGTGGGACCCCGTGAAGTACGTCCAGTTCGGCGACTACCGGGACCGGCCTTTTTTTGACCTCACCGGCCGGATCCAGGCCGAAACGCCACACCATGTGGTGGATCTGGGGTGTGGTCCGGGGAACCTCACGGCCACGCTCGCCCAAAGGTGGCCGCAGGCGCGGGTCATCGGGCTCGATTCGTCCGGGGAAATGCTGGCCAAGGCTGCCGTCCAGGCCGGGAGCCATCCGGGCCTGGGCTTCCGGCTGGCCGACATTGCCGATTGGACGCCGCCGGCTGAAACGGACGTGGTGGTCACCAACGCTGCGCTCCAGTGGGTGCCGGGTCACCAGGAGATGCTGTCGCGCTGGCTCGAAGCGCTCAAGCCCGGCACCTGGTTCGCCATGCAGGTGCCGGGGAACTTCAACGCCCCGTCCCACACCCTGATGCGGGAACTGGCAGGCTCGGCCCACTGGAAGCCCAAACTGCAGGGCGTGCTCCGCGGTGGAGAATCCGTGGGGGAGCCCGCAGGGTACCTCCGCATCATGCTTGACGCCGGCTGCTCGGCGGACGCCTGGGAGACCACATACCAGCAGGTCCTCACCGGAACGGATCCGGTGCTTAACTGGGTGCGCGGCACGGCTCTGCGCCCGGTACTTTCTGCCCTGTCAGCCGAAGACGGGCAGGCCTTTGAGGCCGAGTACGCCGCCGCACTGCGGACCGCGTACCCGGGCACGGCCCATGGCACGGTATTTCCCTTCCGGCGGATCTTTGCCGTGGCGCAAAAGCAGTCAAGGGCCTAAACTCCATTCGCTTGATGTTCTCGACTTGGTCGGTTAGGCGGATGACCAAATGAGAATGTGATGTTGGCTACAATGACGAAGCGGCTTCGGGGGATGGCGAAACGCCGTGGGCCAGATCGGCGGCATGCTGAACGTCATTCAATCCTGCGCGGCCGCTGAAGCGAGCCACGTGGACCATTTGGTGCGGTCCCTGCCGGACGGCTACGACACCCTGCTGACCAACGGCGGTGAACCGCTCAGCCAGGGTCAACGCCAGCAGATCACCATCGCGCGGGCGCAGTTGGCGGGCCGCCCGGTGCTGATCCTGGATGAGGCCACCAGTTCCGTGGATTCGAGGACCGAGGTCCAGGTCCGACAGGCCATGCAGAGGTTACGCAAGGGAAAAGCAGGCTTTGTGATAGCCCACCGTTTGTCCACCGTCCGGGACGCTGATCTAATTTGGTCATGGACCACGGACACATCGCAGAGCAGGGAACCCATCGGAGCCTCACGGCAGCCAACGGCCGCTATGCGCAGCTGCATCAGGCGCAGTTCGCCGGACGTGCGGGCCGGGCCGGCACTTTGGAGGCGGGACGATGACCGCAGGCGCGTCGTTCCCTGGGACCTGGAAGCCCAACCAGTCCAGCACTGTGGCACTGTTTGAGCAGCTACGCCTGCACGTGATCCGGCTCGCGGACAGCGGCGCCCTGCCGCCAGGAACCAGGCTGCCGGCCGTACGGACGCTGGCCGGGCTCCTTGAGGTGGCGCCCCACACCGTGGCCAGGGCGTACAAGGAGCTGGAGGCAGCGGGTGTGGTGGCCACGAAAGGCCGGAACGGCACCGTCGTGTGTGCACGTAACGAGCGGGAGGACGCGCTGTCACTCGCCGCCGACGCCTATGCGTCAGTGGCAAAGGCCCAAGGCGCCACCTTTGCAGAGGCAGTCAAGCTGCTGGCGGCAGCTTACGACGCCGACTAACCGGGCCGCATGGATATTCGAAGAAGTTTTCGATTAGCATTAGTGGGTGCCTAAAGCCGTAGCTGAAGAATCAGCAGTCGAATCCGTCCCTGTCGCCGTCGCCCAGGGTCCGGCCACGCCTGCCCGTCCGGATCTCTCCCGCCTGGTGGTCAAGGGGGCCCGTGAGCATAACCTGCGCAATGTGGATCTGGACCTGCCCCGGGATTCCATGATCGTTTTCACCGGTCTGTCCGGCTCCGGCAAGTCATCCCTTGCATTCGACACGATCTTTGCCGAGGGCCAGCGGCGCTACGTTGAGTCCCTGTCGGCGTATGCCCGTCAGTTCCTCGGCCAGGTGGACAAGCCGGATGTCGATTTCATCGAGGGGCTCTCGCCGGCCGTCTCCATCGACCAGAAGTCCACCAGTAAGAACCCCCGCTCCACGGTGGGCACCATCACCGAGATTTACGACTACATGCGCCTTCTCTGGGCGCGTGTAGGGCGGCCGCACTGCCCTGTCTGCGGTGAAGTTGTTGCCCGTCAGACGCCACAGCAGATTGTGGACCAGTTGCTTGAGCTTGAGGAAGGAACCCGCTTCCAGGTTCTTGCGCCCGTCGTGCGGGGGCGCAAGGGTGAGTTCGTGGACCTCTTCAAGGAGCTCACCGCGAAAGGCTACTCGCGCGCCCGGGTGGACGGGGAACTGATTCAGCTGAGCGAGCCCCCGAAACTGGGCAAGCAGTTCAAGCACACCATTGAGGTGGTGGTGGACCGCCTGGTGGTCAAGGACGGCATCAGCCAGCGCCTCACGGACTCCGTGGAAACTGCGCTGGGTCTGGCCGAAGGCCGGGTGCTGGCCGAATTCGTGGACGTCGACGCCGACGCCCCGGGACGGCTGCGGGCATTTTCCGAGAACCTGGCTTGCCCCAACGAACATCCGCTGGCCATCGACGAGATCGAGCCACGGTCCTTCTCGTTCAACAATCCTTTCGGCGCCTGCGCCGCCTGCAGCGGCATCGGCACACGGCTGGAGGTGGACGAGGAACTGATCGTCCCCAACCCGGAACTGTCGCTGTCCGAGGGCGCCATCGCCCCGTGGTCCCTGGGCACGGCAACAACCGAATATTGGAACCGCCTGCTTGAAGGACTTGCCAAGGAACTGGGCTTCTCCATGGACACGCCGTGGGAGAAGCTCGGCAACGACGTCCGCCAGACCGTCCTGCACGGCAAGGACCACAAGGTGGTGGTCCAGTACAAGAACCGCTTCGGCCGGGAACGCAAGTACAGCACCGGCTTCGAGGGTGCCATCCAGTACGTCCACCGCAAGCACGGCGAAACGGACTCCGAGTGGGCCCGCGTCCGCTATGAAGAGTACATGCGGCAGATCCCCTGCCCGGCGTGCAACGGCGCCCGGCTGAACCCGGCCTCGCTGTCCGTCCTGATCAACGGCAAGTCCATCGCAGACGTCGCTGCCATGCCCATGCGGGTGTGCGCCGACTTCCTGACCAACCTGGTCCTGACCGGCCGCGAAGCCCAGATTGCGCACCAGGTGCTCAAGGAGATCCAGGCGCGGCTGACGTTCCTGCTCGACGTCGGCCTGGAATACCTGAACCTTGAGCGGCCTTCGGCAACCTTGTCAGGCGGCGAAGCGCAGCGCATCCGGCTGGCTACCCAGATCGGATCCGGACTGGTGGGGGTCCTGTACGTCCTGGACGAGCCCTCCATCGGCCTGCACCAGCGGGACAACCGCCGGCTCATTGAAACCCTGACGCGGCTGCGGGACATGGGAAACACCCTCATCGTGGTGGAACACGATGAGGACACCATCCAAGTGGCGGACTGGATCGTGGACATCGGCCCCGGTGCGGGCGAGCATGGCGGCCAGGTGGTGCACTCCGGTTCGTACCAGGACCTCCTGGCCAACACCAACTCGCTGACCGGCGATTACCTGTCCGGCCGCAAGAAGATCCAGGTCCCGAAGAAACGGCGCAAATACGACAGGAAGCGCGAACTCAAGGTCGTCGGGGCGCGTGAAAACAACCTCGTCAACGTTGATGCCGCCTTCCCGCTTGGCCTGTTCACCGCTGTGACCGGCGTCAGCGGCTCCGGCAAGTCCACGCTGGTCAACGAGATCCTCTACAAGGTGTTGGCCAACAAGCTCAATGGCGCGAAGCAGGTTGCCGGACGCCACAAGAGCATCCTGGGCCTGGAGCACCTGGACAAGGTGGTCCACGTGGACCAGAGCCCCATCGGGCGCACGCCCCGGTCAAACCCGGCCACCTACACGGGTGTCTTCGACAACATCCGCAAGCTTTTCGCGGAAACCACCGAAGCAAAGGTCCGCGGCTATATGCCGGGCCGGTTCTCGTTCAACGTCAAGGGCGGGCGCTGCGAGGCCTGCTCGGGTGACGGCACGCTGAAGATCGAAATGAACTTCCTGCCGGACGTCTACGTTCCCTGCGAGGTGTGCCACGGCGCACGGTACAACCGCGAGACCCTTGAGGTGCACTACAAGGGCAAGACCATAGCCGATGTCCTGAACATGCCCATCGAAGAAGGTGCAGAGTTCTTCGCAGCCTTCTCGCCGATCGCCCGCCACCTGAACACCCTCGTGGACGTTGGCCTTGGCTATGTCCGGCTGGGACAGCCGGCAACCACCCTCTCCGGCGGCGAGGCCCAGCGTGTCAAGCTTGCCGCCGAACTGCAGAAGCGCTCCAACGGGCGCAGTGTCTACGTTCTCGACGAGCCCACCACCGG
>DIZT01000013.1:0-138 GCA_002427975.1 Micrococcaceae bacterium UBA6021
AGTGCAGACGACCTCGAAAATTGACAAACTCTTCGAAGGACCAGCCCTGGGCGTTCCACTTCCTAGGAGCTGGAACAGATACCGAAGCTAGGTCGAGAGAGCTGGGCATCCTGGCTGTGATCGACTACTCCAAACGAT
>DIZT01000013.1:254-948 GCA_002427975.1 Micrococcaceae bacterium UBA6021
GGGAAAAATTGAAAAAGGAAATTGGCCTAATTGTTGGTGTGATGCTTTCGGTGGCCGGATGCTCACCTGCAAGCGCTCCGGCGGCCGTTCCGACCGCCACCGTTACGGTGACGCAGACCGTCACTGCCTCGCCGGTTGCTGTCACACCAGCCGCCACTCCCGCTGCCGCGGGAACGCAGGTCCAGGTGAATGGAACCGGGACCAAAGCCACTTTCTTCCAGTACAAGCAAATCCTGGACGGAAATAACAAAGACACAGGAGCCTTCGAGGTGGAGGTGTGTCTTGGCGCGGATCCCAAAGACGGCAAGTCAACGCCCGGTGTTTCTTCCCAGCGCTGGAGTCTTCGAGATTCCAAGAACGGCGTTCATGATCGATCGACCGGATATAGCGGTAACCCGGTAACGCCGATGTACCCGGAAGGGGGTGCCATGAATTGGGGCGAATGTGCACGTGGTTGGATCATCATGCCCGTTGTTGAAGGAACAGAACTCACTGAGACGCGCTATATGACGCCTGACGGAAAAGTCTTTTCCTGGAAGATCTGAGTGCCGGCACTGATCCGAAAACAGACCAGATCGGGTGACATGGGGGCGCTATTCAGCAAAGGTGGCACCCTGTACCCCTCCCGTCCCTAAGAGACTGCCGGGGGTGGCCGGGCCCCGGACATGTCCAGCACCTACGGAAGAACTGCGAT
>DIZT01000013.1:1140-4310 GCA_002427975.1 Micrococcaceae bacterium UBA6021
CAGACGACTTCGGAAAATGACAGGAACATCGGCCCATTCGTCGTGGGGCATGGAAATGCCAGCGCCAGGCAAAGCGTCAGGGGTACCGGCACTTACTTCGCCTCAGTCCAAGATGGAAAGATCGCCTCGTTCAGCGCCCACCCGATGTCGCGGAGATGATGGCGCAGCTGGGCATGCTCCCACGGGCATAAGACCCAGGCATCTCGGGATGGCCGGGGTTACCGCCCCCTTCGACACCTGTTGCAGCCTCCGCGCGGTGCGTACGATGAGAAACACTCGAGATCATAGGAGGTCGTAGTAATGTCCATCATTGTCGCGGTAAAGGTTTTCGGTGACACTAGCGCGTTCACTAAGTCGCTTGAGGAACGAGCGGACGATTTCCGAGCTATCAAGGCGCGGTCCCAGGAAGCCGGCGCCCTCCACCATCAGCTCGCCATCGGGGACGGGTTCGTCCTTGTCAATGACGAGTGGGAATCCGCTGCAGCATTCGAAAAGTTCTTCACTGATCCGGAACTACAGGCGTTCATCGCTTCTGTCGGCGGTGACCCCAACAAAGCACCGGAGATCACCATCGGGGAATCAGTGGACTCTCCCGACAAGTTCTAAACCACAACCAGACTGGTTCATCACCGCCATCATCAAAGAGGTCCTTAGCTGCCTATCCTGAGGTACTGGTAGAGGGTTTCGCGGCTGATGCCGAATTCGCGGGCCAGGGCGCTCTTCTGCTCCCCCGCGCCGGCCCGCTTCCGCAACTCCCCGGCCTTCTCGGGTAAGAGTGCTTTCCTTCGCCCGCGGTAGACCCCGCGCCCCTTGGCCAGAGTGATCCCTTCGCGCTGACGCTCACCGATCAGAGCCCGCTCGAACTCCGCGAAGGCGCCCATGACGGAGAGCATCAGGTTCGCCAGCGGGGAATCCTCCCCCGTGAAGACCAGGTGTTCTTTGAGGAACTCGGGGGTCGGGGACCATCTCGCGGAAAACTGGCGCTAAGCCGTCCCGGGGTCGCCGTAGTACTCGGGGTGTTGGTAACGGTGCTGTCACGAGCCGCAACCAGCTTGGTCACTCCCTGCGGTGCCAAAGCCGGCCGCCATCCTCGCCGGTTCGGTACATGCCGTTTTGGGAATCACGCTTCGCTCCAAGCAGGTGTCAGCTTGGGGTATACCCTTACTTGTCACTTGGATTGAGGACGGCTTCAGGAGTGCCGTGCCCGGTAAGCCGCCCCTGCTGTGCTACCAGCATTGCTTTCGAATCGTAAGTTTCGTAAGATTTATGGATGACGACGACTACTTCGAATGACGCCAGGACTCATTGGGCTGAGTTGATCGATGGGGTCCGTTCCGAGCCGGTTCATATAACCCGGCGAGGACGGCCCGTGGCAGTAGTGGTAGACCCGGACTTTTTTGAGCGTGCTGTTGAAGCACTCGAGGATGCCGAGGACGTTGCCGCTGCCCGTGCTGCCCGGACTGAGTCCGGGCCGACGGTAACGCACGAGGAATTGTTGCGTGAACTTGGAATCGAGGGATGAAGGGCCGATTCGGTATCCGGTACACCTCTGCTGCAGCCAAGCAGATCCGGAAGCTCGACCGGGCAGCTCAAGTGCGTGTTCTGAAAGCTGTCGAGATCCTTAGCGAGACTCCGCGGCCGCCCAAGGGAAAGCAGTTGGTGGGCGGTGACGGAGAGTGGCGCATCCGCACTGGCGACTACCGCATCATTTATGAGATCCACGACGAGGAGCTTCTGGTCTTGGTCGTGCGGGTGGGGCACCGCAGGGAAATCTACCGATGAGCACCTTCCGGACATGCCGTCCACTTTTAGAGGTGGCTTGTGAAAAGGTGAAGGGTCCAACGGTAGCGCTCAATTTCTCCCAACTACTACCAAGACCCCTAGTTCTCTGGCTCTGCTGGAGACTGATGGGCTTCGTGGCTACCCGTACGGACAACGCGGATTTTCGTGGTCTGGGACTCTGACTGTTCGGGGAGCTGGATTCGGATTTCGAGGACCCCATCCTCGTACGTGGCAAGGATGCCGGCCTGGCTCACCCCGCGCGGCACCGGGATACTACGGGAGCGTTCGCCGTACCGGAGCTCGCTGCGGTAACCCTTCTTGTCCATGCGTTCGGCATTTTCCTCGCGCCGCGCCTGGATATGCAGGGTGTCGTCGGCGACGCTGAGGTCGACGTCCGTCTCGGGGTCGATTCCCGGCAGATCCATTCTGACGACGAGTGTGTCCCCCTCTTGGTATTGCTCGATGCGAAGCGAAGGGTCAGATTCGCCTTGAAGGAAACGTCGGACGGACTCCGGGACTTCGAGTCCGCCGCGTCGGAGAAAGTTGTCCATGATGACCTCCTGATAGGTGCCGACGCCCAGCCAATAAAGACTTGCTGGGATGAGAAAAAAGCTACGCCTAGCATGCTCGCGTGGATAGCCCTTGGGGGTTTGCGGTCTAGCGTCCACGGACCACTGCCTCAAGCTTGACGTCCGGAATGCGCAGTCGGAGACTGAGCATAGGAGGCGCGCCGTGGGCAATTTACCGTGGATATTCGTGCTGATCATCCCATCGCTGGGCTTCTTCCTCTTCCTGATTTTCACAAATATTCGCTTGTCACACAGGCGGAGGGCTCTTGGGTTACCGCCTCTAGGACTGACTCCGCATCGTTCCAAGACTCGACACAGGAAGCATCACAAGTACGTGATAATTCATCGCCTCAAGCACTGAGAAGGGCTCTGGGCACCTGTCAGTTTTGATGGAAGTCCGGAGCCTTTGGAGCGTCCAGCATGCCGGCGATCCTCTCTTCCAGGGCTGCGATGGTCGCTTCGGGCAGGGCAATCAGCCCATCCAATTCGCGCCGTGCGCGCTTGTGCGCTGTCTGCCGCTCTGCCGGCGTCGCGGCCTTGTCCGAAGCGATCCTGAGCAGCTTCCTGGCCGTCGCCAGCCGTTGGCGTTCCGTCGAGATTCGAGTGCCATCCGGAAGTACTTGGCGGCGACCATGCGCACACTGGTCCCGGCCAGGTGCAGATAGGAGATAACCCGTGAGTTCCTGGGTCATCTCTTAACCAGGCCTGTATGAGGGTGGACTCCCATGACAAAATAGGCGTATTGCACACCACGGCATCTGTATGTGCGATCGCAGTAAGGATCGGTCATGAAGAAAGAGCTGAAGGGCGCCGCGAACG
>DIZT01000222.1:0-374 GCA_002427975.1 Micrococcaceae bacterium UBA6021
TTGCTCGCAAGGGACTGGCTGCGCCGCGTGGGTCTGGCCGGCTTCGAGGACCGCTATCCGCACCAGTTGTCCGGCGGCATGCGAAAGCGCGTCGCCATGGCCGCGGCACTGATCAACAACCCCCGGATCCTGCTGATGGATGAACCGTTCGGCGCCCTGGACGTTCAGACCAAGGCCATCATGCAGAACGAATTGCTGCAGCTCTGGGAGGAACTGCGCCCCTCCGTCCTGTTCATCACCCACGACCTGGACGAGGCGGTGGCACTGGCCGACAAGGTCGTCATCATGACCAGCAGCCCGGGCACGATCAAGGATGTCTTCGACATCGATCTGCCCAGGCCGCGCGGTGATGTCCAGCAGATCCGCCACGAGGA
>DIZT01000222.1:597-1436 GCA_002427975.1 Micrococcaceae bacterium UBA6021
TTTCCGCCCGGCGTACCATGAACGTCCGTACGGCTTGGATCTGGATCGGCCGGGCCATCCTCGCGGTGGTCGTGATCGGTGGCTGGCAGTGGTTCACGGAAGAGGGCTGGGTCGACAAGTTCTTCTTCGGCCAGCCGACCGAAATCTGGAACAGCCTGGTCACCCTCTTTACACAGGGCACTGCATTCGGCACCATCTGGGTGAACCTATGGATCACGGTGCAGGAAGCGTTCATGGGCTTCCTGCTCGGCACCCTCGTCGGCGTCGTGCTCGGACTCCTCCTGGGCTCGAACAAGTACCTCTCAGCCGTCGTCGGCCCGTACATCCGGATCGTGAACTCCATCCCCCGCATCGTGCTCGGATCCATCTTCATCGTGGCCTTCGGCCTAGGCACCTTCCCGAAGGTGCTCCTCGCGGCGGTCCTGGTCTTCTTCGTGGTCTTCTTCAACGCCTTCCAGGGCGTCCGCGAGGTGGATCAGAACCTGGTCGGAAACGTGCGCGTGCTGGGTGCCTCACCACTCCAGGTCGCGATGCACGTGACCATCCCCTCGGCGATGACCTGGATCATCGCCAGCCTGCACACCGCGTTCGGCTTCGCGATCATCGGCGCCCTCGTCGCCGAAGTACTCGGCGCCCAACAGGGAATCGGCCTCATCATCAGCCAGGCACAGGGGACCTTCGATCCCAACACTGTCTTCGCCTGCATGGTCATCATTGCGGCGGTCACGCTCGGCGCCGAAGCCCTCATCACCCTGCTCGAGCACAAGCTGCTCAAATGGCGGCCGCCGAACCGTTCCGAGGCCCAGGCCATCTGAAAATCGGCGTCATTCACTCCACCC
>DIZT01000222.1:1509-3270 GCA_002427975.1 Micrococcaceae bacterium UBA6021
GAAGCACAAAATCTACGCAGTCGCCGCCGCCGGAGCCGTCGCGCTCAGCCTCGCAGCCTGCGGCGGCAGCTCCGGAAGCGGCAACGCCGCCAGCGGAGGTTCCACGGCAGGCTCGGCCGAGATGCCCACCGTCTCGCTGATGGTCGGCGGGATCGACAAACAGATCTACCTGCCGTACCAGCTCGCCGAACAACTGGGCTACTACGCCAAGTACGGTGTCAAGGTAGAGCTCTCCACGGAGCAGCAAGGCGGCGTAGGCGCCGAGGACGCCATGGCTTCCGGCCAAGTCGACATGACCGGTGCCTGGTACGTCCACACGGTCGACTTCCAGTCCAAGGGCAAGAACGTCATCAACCTCGTGCAGCTCTCAAGCGCCCCGGGCGAACGGGTCATGTGCAATCCCAAGGCCAACGTTACCTCCGGCGCCGACCTCAAGGGCAAGACCGTCGGCGTGACGGACCTCGGCTCCGGGACCGATGAGCTCACCCAGTTCATCGCCTCGAAGGCTGGCCTTGCGAAGACTGACTACCACACGATCGCCGTCGGCGCCGGTGCGACCGCCATCGCCGCCATCCAGCNNGATGAGCTCACCCAGTTCATCGCCTCGAAGGCTGGCCTTGCGAAGACTGACTACCACACGATCGCCGTCGGCGCCGGTGCCACCGCCATCGCCGCCATCCAGCGTGGCTCTGCAGACTGCGTCATGACCACACAGCCGACCGTCGGAGCTCTTGAGAGCAAGAACCTCGCAGTTCCCGCGATCGACCTCGCCACCGCTGACGGAGCCAAGGCAGCGCTTGGCGGCACCCTGCCATCGGCTGGCCTCCTCGCCAAAGCGGACTGGGTGAAGACCCACGAGGACACGGCCCAGAAGGTCGTCAACGCACTCGTCGACACCATGCACTGGATCAGCACTCATTCCGCGCAGGACATCGCGGACAAGCTGCCCCAGTCCTACGTCCAGAACGCCACCATCAGCAAGGACCAGTACGTCGCCGCGCTGAACCAGGACAAGGCGCAGTTCCTGCCCGACGGGATCATGCCCGCCGGCGGCCCCAAAACGATCTTCGACGAGGAGAAGACGATCGGGGTTGACACCTCCAAGGTCAACATCGCCGACACCTTCACCCAGAAGTACGCGCAGGCCGCGCTCAAGCTCGAGGGCTACACCGCCGAGACCACCCCTGCCGGCAACGACGGATAATCTCATCCCCACACCACACGCATAGGCGTTCCGGCGCCACCGGCCAGTGACACCTCGACCGGTCTGCCTGATACCCCACGCAGACCGGTCGAACCTCACCCGCTCCACCTGACCACGGCCTCCGCCCACGGCGGCCGAAATGAACGATTCGGTGCCCGCGATTACAACGCCGCCTACACCCGGGCACAGGATGCCAAGCCAAGGGCAAGACCACCGACATGGCGCCACAACGCCGACGCAAAAAGAACCCCACCACCATGCGCTACCCACAGAAAAGACGACCGTGACAACCGACGAATACGTCCGGGACTGGACAAGGATCCGGACCCGCGACGAAATCAAGCTCAGCAAGGACGGCCAGGAAATCGCCCGCGGACGCGCCGACGGCGTCACCCACGACGGGAATACGTTGTGGCTGATCCAACCCGGCGGAAAGGGCCGGTCCATGTTCGACAACCAGGACGGTGTCCTGGCCTTCCGCACCAACCTCTCAAACCCCTCCCCGCAGATCTAACCCCCGGCCGCGAAGCCCCGCCCCAGACAAGGACACCGCCATG
>DIZT01000149.1:0-15058 GCA_002427975.1 Micrococcaceae bacterium UBA6021
GTGGGCCGGCTTTCCCATACCGTGATGGGAAGTTCGTCCTGTTCAGCACGACCAGTCACCCAAACGTCCGTAGACGTGTATTGACCCGGACATGGCATGCTTTACAGCTCTGACACGCGGAAACGTTTTGCCCATGGAAGTGTAAAGCGAATGATCGTTACCGTACGCCAACCGACAATGGCTTAGCGCTACTCTTCCGCGAGTTGGTCCTCGACCCCCAGTACCGGGCCGTAGCGATAGGTTGCCACTCACGCCGTACGCTCTGAAACACCCCAACTCGGTTGCCTAACGCCACTGACCGTTCCAATGTTCCTCATGCCCCGCCTCCTACCGACGGCCCATTTGAGCGGGAAACGGTTCAATTCTGCGGTGTCACTTGTACAGGAACGTTGCGCTGAGCTCGGAGCCGTCCTCGGTGGTGACCACGAGGCGATGGCCGCTCTATGAACTCTGCCGCGTCAGTGCAGCGTGTTGAAACTCTGCGGCGGTGGCCTGGTGGGTGAAGCGGCCTCCGACGGCGGTGGCCAGCACTTCGAGTGCACCTATGTCCGGAGCATCCAGGGGAGAAGCGGAAAGCACCGTGAAGTCGGCCAGTTTGCCGGGCGTCAGGGAGCCTTTGATATCCATAGTTCCGGTGGCGGCCGCTGCGCCGGTTGTATATATGTCGAGCGCCTGGCGGGCGGTCAGCCGTTCGTCGGGGTTGCCGAACACTGCCCCGGAATCGGTGCGGCGGTCCACAAATGCCTGCATGCCGCGCAGGACATTACCGTCCGCCACGGGTCGATCCGAGCTGCCGGCCAGGGTAATTCCCGCTTCGAGGAAACTTGCGGCCCGGTATGCCCAGGGCAAGCGGTCCTGTCCGAGAGAGGTTGTCATGCCGTCGCCTCCTTCCCGGAAGAAGCTTGCCTGTGGGGTGACGGCGATGTTTGCTGTCGCCAACCGGGCCAACTGGTCCGGCCTGGTCATGGAGGCGTGTTCGATCCGGTTGGGGACGGTCCTTGGGCCGTAAGTAGCCTGGCAATCGGCGATGATGTCGATGGCCAGGTCGATTGCACGGTCCCCGATGGCGTGGGCGGCGATGGACCAGCCTGCGGCGTAGGCTGCCTCGATCCGCTCCTTCAACTGCGCGGGGTCGGCCTGGAAGTACCCGACGTTCCCCGTGTTGTCCTTTTGTCCGTGGCTGCAGAACTCGTGGCTCACGGCCGCGGTCTCCCCGAGCAGCGAGCCGTCCAGGAACACCTTGGTGGGTCCCAGGGACAGGTAGTCGTTCCCGAAACCTGTGCTGATCCCCAGGTCAAGTCCCTTTGAAACGGCCGCGGGACTGTCCGAGCCGTGCCCGTCCAGGGCGTGCAGTACATCCAGGACCGGCATCACCTGGGCGCGGGCGTGCAGGCGCCCATGTGCGGCCGCGCGCTGGTAGGCGGCCAGTTCCACCGGGCTGTGGCCTATCCAGCCGCCGCCGATCCCGGCTTCAGTGAAGCTGGTGATGCCTTCCGAGGCGTACTGCCGGGTGGCCCGGTCAAGCGCCGCCTCGATGGCCTCGAGCGGATACGGCAGGATCAGCTGTTGGATCAGCTGCTGCGCCGTCTCCTGGACCAGCCCCGTGGGCCGGCCGACGGCGTCGCGGACTATCACACCACCGTCGGGGTCAGGGAACGACACTGCTTCGGCGCCTGCCAGCCGCAGCGCGGCGGTGTTCACCACGGCCATGTGGCCGGAGTTGTGCCGCATGAACAGTGGCCGGTCCCCCGTGATCCGGTCCAGCACCGCAATGTCCGGGAACTCGCCGCCGTGCTGGGTCTGGCTGAAGCCGGTGGCCATCAGCCACCCGGCCTGCTTGCCACCGGCCATGTCCGCCTCCAGCAAGGCATACAGCGGGTCCAGGCCCCGGGCACCGGAAACGTCCACCTCGCCCAGGCCCAGCCCGAACCACGCGGTGTGGCAGTGGGCGTCGATGAACCCGGGCGTCACGGTGGCGCCATCCAGGTCCAGGACCTCGGCCGCGTCCACGCCGTCCAGGTCGTCATCGAGGCCGACGATGCGGCCCTGCCAGATTCCCAGCGACGTGGCGTGCGGGCGGCGGTCATCCATGGTGATGATGTCCGCGTTGCGCAGCAGCAGATCGAGTTTCATGGGTTACCTAGCGTTTGGAACGGGCGGGTTAGCGGTGGGAGGTGGTGACGGACTTAATGCGCGTGTAGTCCTCAAGCCCGAAGACGGACAGGTCCTTGCCGGTGCCGGAATGCTTGAAACCGCCGTGCGGGGCTTCGGCCGGGATCACCTGGTGGCAGTTGATCCACACGGAACCAAAGTCGAGCTCGTTGGACACCCGCGTGACCACCCCGTGATTGTCGGACCAGACGCTGGAGGCCAGCGCGTACTTGGTGCCGTTGGCCAACTCGATGGCATCCTCCTCCGTGGCGAACGGCTGTACCGTCACGACGGGGCCGAAGATCTCGTCGCACACCACCTCGTCGCTCTGGAAGACGCCGTCGATCACGGTGGGCTCGAAGTAGTAGCCAGCGCCGGTGCGCTTGCCGCCGGAGAGGACCGTGGCGTTGGCCGGCAGGCGGGTCATGAAGCCCTCCACCCGCTCAAGCTGTGCGGCGCTGTTCAGCGGGCCGAGGTCCGCGTCCTCGCCGCCCACGGTGAGCGCGGCTGCTGCGGCTCCGAGGGCCGCGGCGAACTCGGCGTGGATGGACTGTTCCACCAGCACGCGGGTGACTGCGGTGCAGTCCTGGCCGGCGTTGAAGAAGGCGCTGAGCGCGATTTCCTGCGCGGTCCGGGCGATGTCGACGTCGGCGAAGACGATCGCGGGTGCCTTGCCGCCAAGCTCAAGGTGGACGTCCTTGAGCGTTTTGGCCGCGGCAGACATGACCTGTGCACCGGCACGGGTGGAGCCGGTGATGGAGACCATTTCGGGGATCTCGTGTTCAACCATGGCGGCACCGACATCACGGCCGCCGCAGACGATGTTCACGACGCCGGCCGGGAACACTTCCTGGGCCAGTTCGCCCAGGAGCACCGTGGACCACGGCGTGGTGTCAGCGGGCTTGAGGACCAGGGTGTTGCCGGCGGCCAGGGCCGGGCCGATCTTCCAGATGGCCATCATGAACGGGTAGTTCCACGGGGTGATCTGCGCGACCACGCCCAGCGGTTCACGCCGGATGGTGGAGGTGAAGCCCTGGACGTACTCCGTGGAGGCCGTCCCTGACACTACCCGGCAGGCGCCGGCGAAGAAACGCAGCTGGTCCGCGCCGCGCAGGATCTCCAGTTCGCGGGTCGCGGCCCGGGGCTTGCCCGTGCACGCCACTTCGGCCTCCAGCAGGCGGTCCGCATTGGCTTCGATGAGGTCCGCGAGCTGCAGCAGCAGCGCCTGGCGTTCGCCCGGCGTCGTGCGCCTGTAGCCCTTGAATGCCTGCTGCGCGGCCTGGAAGGCGAGGTCGACGGCGGCTGCGTCGCTGTCGGGGGCGGTGCCGATCTGGAGTCCCGTGCTGGGGTCGAAGAAGGGCAGGCTTGCCGGGGCGTCAGCAGCTTGGCCGTTGATGATGTTCTTGAGCGTGATCACGTTGAGGCTCCGGTCAGTCGGTGGAGGGCGGGTCGTCGGAAGTTTGGAGGGGAACGGGCGGCGGGTCCTGCAGCAGGTGCAGCAGGGCGGGAGTTAGGGGTCCGCGGTCAAAGCGGCCCGCACCTCCGCTCCAAGCCGGACGGCGTTTTCCGCCCGCAGCTCCAGCACGTCCTCCCCCGCCGAACGGAAATGGTGGATGGCCGCCGCGCCCGCGGTGCTGCGTTTGCCGAAAGAGGCCTGCGGGTTGACTGCGACGGCGATCCTCATGGGCGAAATTATGCCAGCCACGGGAACCACGGCGGCCTGCGCAGACGTTGTGTGGACAGGCCGTAAACTGGGGCCCACCGGGCTGCCTGCCGTGGACTGGCCAGACGAAGAAAAAGGATAAGTGCTTGACCGAGAGCAGCAGCTCCTACTACGAGGTGCTCCGCGTCGCGGTGACAGCCACCGACAAGGAGATCAAGGTGGCCTACCGCCGGGCCGCGCGCAAAGCCCATCCTGACCACGGCGGGGACGCCGCCGCTTTCCGCCAGGTCACAGCAGCCTACGAAACGCTGATCGACCCCTCGCGCCGGAAGGCCTACGACCGCTCGTATGCCGCGGGGACGGCCCGCAACGCTGCCGGTGCGGGCACCTCGGAAGCGCACTTTGATGCACCGGCGGCGGGCAGCCACGCCTCGGCCACCGCGCACAGGCCCGCCACGCCCCGCAACACCGCCGGCGACCCGCCGCAATTCGACCCGCCCTACGATGCCGCAGCATTCGAAGCCGCCGGCACGGTACCCCTCATCCCCTTCAACCTGGCGAGCCAGCAGGTTCACGGGATGCCGCGCAAACGGGGTATTTTTGGCGCCGAAGCCAGGATCCAGCGCGAAATGCGCACCGTGCAGCTCATCACCCGGCAGGTCCTGCCCGCGATTCCGGCGGCACGGCTGGTGAACGGCCTGGCGTCCCCTGCAGACAACAGCCACATCGACCACGCCCTCCTGTCCGGGTACCGGCTGGCCCTCATCGGATCCATGCTCCTGCCCAAGGGCGCCTACGCCTGGGACGGGCAGACACTGAACCACGGCGGGCGCTCCATCGCCCCGCCCCAACTGGCCCATGTCGTCCGGGCCATGCAGGACATCTTCCCGGAACTGAACGTCACCGGCTGGACAGTCATCCACAGCCCCGACGGCAACCTCCATGAGCCCGTCATCGACCGCCAGCGGCGGACAGCCGGCACGTCCGAAACCATCCAGGTGGTCAACGCTGCCGGCCTGGTCCGCGGCCTCAAACAGTTCCTGTCATCCGGCCCCACCCCGAACACCGTCAACGTGTCCGTCCTGGCCAGGCTGCTTCGCGGCATGCACTGAACCGATGACCGGGATTGGTTGACTAAGATTGGACGGTGTTCCGTATCCTCTTCCATGCTCCCGAAATTCCCGGCAACACCGGCAACGCGATCAGGCTGGCCGCCATCACCGGCGCCGAACTGCACCTGGTGGAACCCCTCGGCTTTGATTTCTCCGATGCTAAGCTCCGCCGTGCCGGCCTGGACTACCACGACCTCGCCGTCGTCACCGTCCACAAAAGCATCGAGGATGCCTGGCGCGAGCTGCAGCCTGAACGCGTTTACGCCTTCACCTCGGACGGCACCGCCAGCTACGCGGACATCACCTACCAGCCAGGCGATGTCCTGATGTTCGGCCAGGAATCCGTGGGGTTGCCGGAGCACCTCAAAGGCGATCCGCATGTCACGGCCACCGTGCGCCTTCCCATGCTCCCCTCCCTGCGCTCGCTTAACCTGGCCAACGCGGCGTCCATTGCCGTCTACGAAGCCTGGCGCCAGCAGGGATTTTCCGGCGCCCAGATTTGATCGCCAGCGGCCCATCCGCAGCACTGCCCGCACCGAATCACTCCTGACAGCAATTCCAGGGCGAGGAAGGAGCGGCAGGTGGCACTGCTACAGACGGGGCGGGCGGAGCCGCCGGCTTCCCCGCTTGCCTGGGGCAGCACCGCCCGCGATGCCCGGCTTTCACCGCCCGTCGACCTATGCTTGGAACTGATGGAAACTCCGAACGCGCCAAACTCCGAGGCCCCGGCCGCAGTCACTGACTCTCCGGCGGATCTCAGCCAGCGCTTGGCCGGGCTGCTCGCCCGGATAGCCGGCGGCGACCAGGACGCATTTGCCCAGTTCTACCAGCTGACGTCCCGCAGGGTGTTCGGCATGGCACGGCGGGTCCTCATCGATCCGGAACTGAGTGAAGACACCACGCAGGAGGTTTTCCTCCAGGTCTGGCAGAACGCCGGGAAGTTCAACCCGGAGGCGGGCAGTCCGCTCTCGTGGCTGATGACCATCTCGCACCGCCGGGCTGTGGACAAGGTCCGTTCCTCACAATCAGCCACCGACCGTGAGGCCAAGTACGGCGCCAGCAGCCAGGACGTCGACCACGACTCCGTCTCCGCCGAAGTGGACAGCAAGCTTGAGGCCGAGGCGGTGGTCAGGTGCCTGGAAACGCTGACCGATACACAGCAGGAATCCGTGCGGCTCGCGTACTACGGCGGCCTCACCTACCGCGAGGTGGCCGAGAAACTTAATGCTGCAGTACCTACCATCAAGTCCCGCATCCGCGACGGACTGATCCGTTTGAAGACATGTCTGGGGGTGAGATGAGATGACAGAAATGAATAGTCAGGGAGGCCCCCGCCGTCCCGGTTCGTTCGGAGCTGAGATTGCCGCCGACCTCGATTCCGGGCGGGCCGTCGATCTGGCCGAACTCTATGCCCTGGACGCGGTCAGCGACGCCGAACGCGACGCCATTGACCGGTACATCGCCGCCACGTCCGACGCCGAGCGAAGCTCCTTCTTTGACCGGGTCCGTCAGGCCAGGGAAACCCTCGCGACGTCCTTTACCGCTGAGGCGGAGCCTCCCGCGGATCTTTTCGCCCGCGTCGTCTCGCAGTTGCCCTCCCTCACGCAACTGCCCGCCGAGGTGCCGGCTGCCGCCGTCGAACCTGCTGCTGAGCCACCCGGGCCGGCGGATGATCTCGCCGCGGCCCGGCTTCGCAGGAAAGAACGACGCCGTCCTGCCGGGGCCCGCCGCTGGCTCGCCGCAGCAGCAGCGGCCGCCGTGATCGCCCTCGGCGGCGTGGGCGTGGGCGCCTACATCGCGGACCAGAACGATCCCCTGAACCAGGTGGTCCGGGCCGGCGACGTCCGTGAAGCGACCGTTCCCGTCTCCGCCGGCGGCACTGCCACAGTGCTGATTTCGTCGTCGAAGGATGCCGTGGTGGTCAAGATGAACGGTGTACCCGCACCGCCGGCCGGCAAGGTCTACCAGATGTGGCTGATCCCGAAGGACGGCTCGGCACCGGTCTCCCAAGGCCTGATGGACGAAGCGGCCCTGTCCAAGCCTGCCGTGGTGAAGGGCATTGCCTCCGCTGCAGCACTCGGCATCACCGTTGAGCCGGTGGGCGGCTCAGCTACCCCGACCTTCCCCACAGTGGCCGCCGCACCGCTGGGCGCCTGACAGCCCCGTTCCCATCCCGCCCCCCGAGTTTTTGTCCAGATAACGTGGTTTAAAAGGCGTTTAGGGCACGTTATCTGGACAACAACTCACGGGAGCGAACGACGGGCACCGACTTCCTAGAACCCGGCGATGGTCCCCTGGCCGTTGACGGCGACCACATGGAAACCCTCGGCGCTGCGGCCCTCCGCCATGCCGGCCCGCCGTGCATTCACGAACATTCCGTGCCGAACCGCTGCTTCCATGGCCGCGACGTCGGGATGCTGGCTCACGTGCACGTGAATCGCCTCAAGCTTGGCATTCACGTGGTCCGTGACATCAACAAAATGGTTCTCCCGTTCCTCAGGACCGGCATAGAGCCACAGCCATGGCAGCTTGTACGCCGCGAGGCCCACCTCGGCCAGTTCCGGGTAGGCGAACGGGTTTTCAACTGCGGGGTAGACGGCCCGGGTCACGGCCTCCCCCACGGCCAGGTGGTCCGGGTGGCTCTTCTGGAGCCGGCTCCAGTTCCGCTCCGGATGCATGGCAAGCACGACGTCGGGACGGATTTCCCGGATCAGCTTCACCACGCCTTTCATCACCTCGTGCGTCGGTTCCAGGTAACCGTCGCGCTCATGGAGATAGTGGATGTCGGTCACACCCACCAGTTCGGCCGCCCGGCGCTGCTCGGCCGCCCTGAGGGCGATGATCTCCGCCCGGTGCGCGGGGTCGAAGCCACCGGCGTCGCCGTCGGTCATGATGCAGTAGCTGACCTGGACGCCGGCGGCCGTCCACGCGGCGATAGTGCCTGCCGCACCGAAGTCGATGTCGTCCGGGTGGGCGGCGAAACAGAGCACCCGCCCAATCCGGTCCGTGGCCGGGTTGAACGGGCTCTGTGCTGAGGCAGCGGAGCGGGTCAAGGTCAGCCCTTTCGCTTCTTGATTTCTTCGGTGGCCTGCGGAAGGACGTCGAAGAGGTCCCCGATGATGCCAAAGTCTGCGATTTCGAAGATCGGTGACTCGGCGTCCTTATTCACAGCCACGATGACCTTGGCGGTCTGCATCCCGGCCTTCTGCTGGATGGCACCGGAAATGCCGGCGGAGATGTAGAGCTGGGGCGACACGGTCTTGCCGGTCTGGCCCACCTGGGCGTCATGGCTGATCCAGCCGGCGTCCGTGGCGGCACGGGAGGCGCCGACCGCAGCACCGAGGGCGTCCGCAAGCTGCTCCACGGGGCCGAAGTCGCCGTCCACTCCGCGTCCGCCGGCCACCACGATGCGCGCGTCTGACAGATCAGGGCGGCCGCTGGCCACCTTCTGCTCGCGGGCGGTGATGCGGGCCGCCGTGGCCGTGCCGTCCGCCGGAACGTCGATGGTGGACGTCTCCGGGGCGGTCGGCCCGGAAGCCGGCTCCGGCGTGACGTTGTTGGCCTTCACCGTCAGCACGGAGACCGTCGTGGTGGTCCTGGCAGCGGTGGTGTAGGACCCTGCGAGGACCGACTTGTGAGCTGTGCCGTCGGCGTCGACCGCAACAACGTCGGTGATCACACCGGCGTTGAGCCTGATGCCGAGCCGCGCCGCGATCTCCTTGCCTTCGGGCGAGTTGTCCAGCAGTACCGTGCCAGCGCCGGCGGCACCGGCGGCCGCCGCGAGATAGGCTGCCTTCGCCGAGACAAGGTAGTCATCCAGGTCCTCGGCGGAGGGCCGGAAAACGGCGCTGACGCCGTATTCGGCGAGCGTGGCCGAAACATCCTGATGCAGGTCGCCGTTCAGGGCAACGGCGGTCTCCCCGAGGGAACGGCCCAGGGTGAGCAATTCGAGGGTGCTCTTTTTCAGGGCAGCGCCGGGGTTGTCAATGAATACGAGTACGTTTGCCATGTCTGTGATCCCTCTTAGAGCAGCTTCTGGGCGGCCAGGAAGTCGACGAGTTTGATGCCGGCGTCGCCTTCGTCGGTGATGATGGTTCCAGCGGTGCGTGGCGGGCGTTCCTCAGCCGCTGTCACCGTGGTCCAGGATCCGGCGTGGCCCACGTTCGCGGGATCAACTCCGATGTCTGCCAGCGACAGGGTGGTGATGCTCTTGCGCTTGGCCGCGATGATGCCCTTGAAGTTGGGGTAGCGCGGCTCGTTGATCTGGTCCGTCACCGACACCAGGGCCGGCAGGGATGCTTCGACGGTCTCGGAGTAGGTGTCGGCATCGCGGCGCGCGGTGAGGCGACCGCCGTCGACCGTCAGGGACGACGCGAAGGTGACCTGCGGCAGTCCGAGGCGCTCGGCGAGCTGGGCCGGCACCAGGGACGTTTCGCCGTCGGTGGACGCCATGCCGGTCAGGACAAGGTCCACCGGCGCGCCGGTGCCAAGGTGCCGGATGGCGGCCGCGAGCGCGAGCGAGGTGGCGGCGGCGTCCGAGCCGGCCAGGGCGTTGTCCGTGAGGTGCACACCTTCGGTGGCGCCCATCTGGAGTGACTTCTTCACCGCGTTCACCGCACCGGATGGGCCCATGCTCAGCGCAATGACCTGGTTGCCGGCTTTGGCGCCGCCGCGGGCTTCAGCCAGCTGCAGCGCGGCCTCCAACGCGTATTCGTCCAGCTCCGAAAGGATGCTTTCGTCACGCTCCATGGTGTGGCCCTCGCCGGTGAGGTGGCGGTCGAACTGCGCGTCCGGTACATGCTTGACCAGGACGATGATCTTCAATGTCTCTTCCACTGTATTTACAGCAGCCTTCCATGCTTGTGGACAGCCAGCCGGGTGGGGACATGGCCTCGGAACGCCCGGGGTACGGGTAGATCCTAGCTAACCATATAGGCGCACCCCGTTGCCGTCCCGTTAACGCCTGTGTCACCGCCTGCCTGGCCGTGCGAGGGCACACCGGACGACGGCGGACACAGGGCGACGGCGGAAGCCACCGCATGGGTGACCTCCGCCGTCGTCGTTCCTTTCTTGCCTGGATCCTGCTTCGTGACTCGTGCTGGGCGCCGTGTTGCCTACTGGTCGGGCGCTGTACCGAGCGTGATGTCCAGTGTCTGCTCCTGGCCGTTGCGCAGGATGGTGACCTTCGCCGTTGCTCCGCCGGGCTGCTCCCGGACAGCGGCCGTCAGCTGGTTGGGATCGCTGATGACGAGGTCGTTGAACTTGGTCACGACGTCCCCCACCTTGATGCCGGCCTTGGCGCCGGCCGAATTGGCCTCGACCGTGGCAACGTCCGCTCCTACGGAGAATCCGGAGGTTGAACCGGTCGAAGACTTCTCCTTGACGCTGACGCCCAACTGGCCGTGGGACGCCTTGCCGGTGTCGATGATCGATTGCGCAACGCGCTTTGCGTTGTTGATGGGGATGCTGAAGCCCACGCCGATGTTGCCGCTGGAAGAGCTTGACGCGGAGCTGGAACCGGCCGAGGCGATGGCCACGTTGACGCCGATGATCTCGCCCTTGCTGTTGACCAGGGCGCCGCCGGAGTTGCCGGGGTTGATCGCCGCGTCAGTCTGGATCACGTTGATGGAGATGGAACCCTGGTTGGCCGTGCTCTGGCCCTGGCCGCCTCCCGGAGGCGCGAACTGGAAGCCCTGGTCGCCGCCCTGTGAGCTGCTGTCACCTTGCTTCGGCGCAGCCGACGAGGCAACACTGATGGTCCGGTTGAGGGCTGAGACGATGCCGTCAGTTACTGTGCCAGTCAGGCCCAGCGGGGCGCCGATAGCTATCGCGGTGTCCCCGACATTGAGTTTGCTGGAGTCGCCAAGAGTGGCCGGGGTCAGCCCGGAGGTGTCGTCCACTTTGATGACCGCAAGATCAGAAAGCGGATCGGTGCCGACGAGCGTAGCCTTGACGACGTTGCCAGTGCTGGTACGGACCTCCAAAGCTGCATTGGCGCTCTGGCCATCCAGCGTTACCACGTGGGTATTGGTCAGGATGTGGCCCTGGTCATCCAGGACAATGCCTGAGCCGGTGCCGCCCGAGCTGCCGCTTGTGGCACTGATGGTCACAACACTCGGCGACGCCTTGAGCGCCGCAGCCGTGATGGCGTTGACGTCGTCCTTGTTGTTGACGATCACCGTTCCGGGCTGACTGTTGCTGCTGCTCGCGGCACTTGTTGAGCCATTCCTGAAGAGGGTTCCCGAACCGACCGTTGCCACGCCACCGCCCACCAGACCGGCAGCCAGGATGCTGGCCACCAGCGTGCCGACACCGAAGGCCGCCTTCCGGCGGGGGGCATTCGCCGGGTTGGGGGCGGAGTTGGGCTGGCCCGCATAGGCGCCGTAGGCAGGGGATGGCGCGCCGTGCTGGCCGTACTGCTGGCCGGTGCCGTAAGGACCGGGGGTTGGCTGGCCCTGGTGCTGTTGAGCCGGACCCTGCTGGCCCGGCGTTGACTGGCCCGGTGCCTGCTGGCCGTAGAACGGCTCGCGGGGAGGATAAACCGGACGGGGTGCACCGGGAAGCTGTTCCGTCGGGTTATCAGGCGCTCCAGAACGGTCCACCTGGTCCGCCGGATTGGTGTGACCGCCAGCGTCGCTGCGGGCCGCCGCAGGGCTCTGCTCCGGATTCCGGTTCTCATCAGGATGCCGGTTCTCAGGCGCTGCACCCGGGGTTGGGTTCTCAGTCATTGGACTTCCTTTCATCCTCGTCTGCATTAACTATGTACTGTCTGGCTGGAACTGGAGCGAACGTTGGCTGGGAGGTTCCTGAGAGACCGGAATTCCTTGCCGGCGGGTACTTCCAAGGGTTTCGCTGGTGGCATATTCGCCGCTGTGGACGCGTCAGGAGGTGCACCATAGAATCTAGAGGAATTGCCACAGCGACCTGCGGCTTTACACCACGCGTGGGGGCGCTGCTGCATTCTGAGACGCTTATTCGTCCCGAATCGGTGTCAGGCGTGCTGAAGGGTTGCACATGCGGTCAAAGTTCAAACATATTCTCGCCGTGATCGGCCTGACCGGGCTTTTGGCGGCTCCAGGCGCCGCGGCCTGGGCCGAGGATCCGGTGACGATCCCGTCCGGAACGAACATTATGGACGATGCGAACGTCCTGGGCGGCCGCAAGGGGGAAGTGCAATCCGCCATCCAAGCCCTCCTGAAGGACCACAAGTACAACCTGTACGTGGTTACAGTGAACTCGTTCGAGAACCCGACGGACCCTGCGGCATGGGGCGCGGCAGTAGCCAAGCAAAAGGGCATGGGCCCGGCCGACGTTATCCTCACGATAGCCACCGACCAGGGTCGCTACTACTTCGCACCTAACTCTTCGAGTTCCATTTATTCCAAGCGCACCGCCATCACGCAGAACGCAATCGCAGCCAACCTCGGTGCAGGCAAAAAAGACTACGCCCAGGCGGCAATCGACACGGCGGCAGCCATCGGCGACGCAGCAGGAGGTGGCAGCGGCAATGTCCCCTCGGGTGACGGTGCAGGTGCGTCCGTCCTCGTTGGAACGGGTGTGGTTGTTGCCGGTGGAGCCGGCGCCTACCTCTACTTCCGCAACAAGCGCAAGAAGGCAGCGCAGGCATCCAGCGCCAGCTACGGCCCCCAGGGCGCTGAGCTCGATCCGTTGGCTTCACTCAGCATCGCGGAACTCCGCCGCAAGAGCGGCTCGCTGATCATCGAAGCCGATGACGCCATCAAGTCCAGCGAGCAGGAACTCGGGTTCGCCCAGGCCCAATACGGCGATGCCGCAGTGGGCAACTTCACCAAGGCTTTAGCCGAGGCCAAGGCCCACATGTCCGAATCCTTCAAGCTGCAGCAGCAGCTGGACGACCACATCCCGGACACTGAAGAACAACAGCGCAGCTGGCTCGGCGAAATCATCCGCCGTTCAGAGGCAGCGCTCGCCTCCCTGCAGGAGCAGAAGGCCGACTTCGATTCGCTCCGCGAGCTCGAGAAGAACGCCCCGCAGGCCCTGGCAGCTGTCAGCGCCGGAGCGCAGGAAGCCGATGCCAAGATCGCCAGCGCCGAACAGTCATTGACTGCTTTGCGCGCCAAGTACGCGGACAGCGCGCTGGTGCAGGTCACAGACAACATCACACAGGCCAAGGAACGACTGGCCTTTGTGCAGAATGCCACGGCCACCGCCCAGGAGAAGCTCACTGCGGGCGAGAGCAGCCTCGCCGCCGTCGCCGTCCGGGCGTCTGAGGAGAGCCTGCACCAGACCAATGTCCTGCTGGACGCCATCTCCAAGGTTTCCACCCATCTGGATGATGCCCGCAACGGCCTGGACGCGGCCGTCGTCGAAACGTCGCAGGACCTTGCCCAGGCGAAGGCCACGATCCAGTCCGGGGAGCACCCGGAACTGGCCGGCCCGGTGGCCGGCGTTGAAGCGGCCCTGGGCCAGGTCAAAGCCGAAATCCAAGGTGGGAAGATTGATCCCGTCGCCACCCTGCAGCGTGTTGAAACGGCACATCAGAACTTGGACCAGGCCCTGACGGGGATCCGGGATCAGCAGGACCAGGCCCGCCGTGCCGAGGCGTCGCTACAGCAGACCATCATGTCGGCACAGGCCCAGATCAGTGCGACGTCGGACTACATCACCGCCCGCCGTGGCGGCGTGGGCACCGGGGCCCGCACCCGGCTGGCGGAGTCCCAGCGCAACCTGGACTACGCATTGTCCATCTCCCGCAACGACCCCGTTACCGCCTTGACGTACGCCCAGCAGGCCCACGCCCTCGCGGCCCAGGCAGCGCAACTGGCCCAGGCCGACGTCGACAGCTTTGGTGGCTACGCCAATCAGGGCTTCGGCGGCGGAGGCATGTTCGGCGGGCGTGGCGGCGGCGGCCTGGGTGGCGCCATCCTTGGCGGCATCCTTATCAACTCCATCCTGAACGGCGTCGGAGGCGGAGGCTGGGGCGGTGGCCACGGCGACGGCGGCGGCGGCTGGGGCGGAGATTCCGGCGGCGGTTTCGGCGGCGGAGACTTCGGCGGCGGGGACTTCGGCGGCGGGGACTCGGGAAGTTTCTGACCCTCAAAGGCCAGGTACCGGCGGGCGAGTGTTCGCGGGCGAAAAGAAGCGGTACAACAACTGTTCACTGATTTCAGTGGCCAGCATTGAGCAGGACGAAAGGTAACACCATGGTTAAGCAGTCCATTTTCGGCCGGATCGCGCAGCTTGCAAAGGCAAATATCAACTCTTTGCTGGACAACGCTGAAGATCCGCAGAAGATGCTGGACCAGATGGTCCGGGACTACTCCAATAACATCGCGGAGGCCGAGTCCGCCGTTGCCCAGACCATCGGCAACCTGCGGATGCTCCAGGATGACTACAACGAGGACATCAAGAACGCCCAGGACTGGGGTAACAAGGCCCTCGCCGCGTCCCGCAAGGCCGACGAGTACCGCAATGCCGGAGACGTGGTTGATGCCGAGAAATTCGACAACCTCGCCAAAGTGGCACTGCAGCGCCAGATGTCGGCAGAGGGTGAAGCAAAGAGTGCCGCGCCGAGCATCGCCTCGCAAAGCGACGTAGTGGACAAGCTCAAGTCCGGCCTGGACCAGATGAAGGGCAAGCTGAACGAGCTCACCAGCAAGCGCAATGAACTGGTGGCCCGTTCCAAGACGGCCGCGGCGCAGACCCAGGTGAACGACGCCATCAAGAGCATCGACTTTTTGGATCCCACCAGCGAAGTTGGTCGCTTCGAAGACAAAATCCGCCGGGAAGAGGCCAAGGTCCGGGGCCAGCAGGAGCTCGCCTCGTCCAGTCTGGACAGCCAGTTCAACCAGTTGGAAGATCTTGGCGAGCAGGTGGAAATCGAGGCACGCCTGGCGGCGCTGAAATCCGGTGGTGCCAAGCCGGCAATTGGGGCCTCCGCTGCTCCGGCAACGTCGGGGTCCACCGTTGACGAAGCCGATTTCGACAAGCTTTAGCCATTAAAGTCCGCCGCTGCGCGGACCCGCCAAAGCCGGGGTTCAGGATGAGCCCCGGCTTTAGCCGTGCTTGGACCGGTCTGGTCTCGGCAGCGCGGCTCCGGCCGGGTAGGTGTGGAGCGTGGAATCGTCCGGGATCCGTCCGGTCGGCGGCGCGG
>DIZT01000149.1:15103-16903 GCA_002427975.1 Micrococcaceae bacterium UBA6021
CGGCGCGGACCTGCCGCCCGCGTGATCCGGGAGCTGGCCGCGGAAACCGGCGCACAGCACGTGTTGTGGAAGCGGCGCTACGGCGGTCCCGAGCGTTCGTTGGACGGAAACATCAAGGCGTGGGCCGCGGGAGACGGTATCAAGGCCGCCAGCTTCCAGGCCAACCTGCGCACCGCAGGCTTGATAACTCGTGGAAGGGCCGGCGCAGGAGTACGGCACCGGGCGGGACGTGCCCGGGGTGGAAGGCACCTCCAGGCTTTCCCCCACCTCCGTTTTGGGGAAATCAGTCCGTTCCGGGTCTGGCACGAGCTCCGCCGCCGTTTCCCACACGAGTCAACGCCCGACGTCGGGATCTTCCGGTCCGAGCTGGGCTGGCGGGAGTTCTGCTGGCAGCTGCTGCGGACGCCGCCAGCAACCCCGCGAACTGGCAGGGGGTGGCAGGCTCGGGCGCCGACGCCTCCCCGTACTTCCGGATCTTCAATCCGGTGACGCAGAGCAAGTAGTTCGACGCCGACGGCCGCTACCTTCGCGAGTTCATTCCATAACTCGCCCAGCTGGACCGCAAGGCAATTCATGAACCGTGCAAGCAGCCCGATGTCCAGGGCTATCCCCCGCCGGTGGTGGGTCTTCCCGAGTCCAGGGAGCGGGCGCTGGCTGCGTACCAGGACCTCAGGGACAACCAGCAGGGCTAGGGCGCCACCGGATCCGGTAGCCGGTCAGCGGCTGACTTTACCCATCAGCGAGGCAATGGGACGCAGGAAGATGGGACGGGCCAGGAACCAGGCCGCCACCATCACGGCTACCGAGACGGCAAACACCCAGAAACCAAACCAGCCGGCGTCGTCGCTGCCACCGTACATGTGGTTCAGGTTCCGCAAGGCGCCGGTGGCGAGCACCAGAAAGACATGCACCACAACGAACGCCACGAAGTAGATCATGACCGGAAAGTGGATGGCCCGTGCCAGCTCCATGGGGTAGGCCTTGTTCAGTGCGGGTGCCTTCTTCGGCCAGGCAGAGGACGTGCGGATGCCGGAGATGAAGGCCAGGGGCGCGGCAATGAAGACCGTTGCGAAATACGCCAGGAGCTGGAGGGCGTTGTAGTTCACCCAGCCGTCCTCAGTGGGCCAATTCAGCGAAGCGTACTGAAGCGCGGCCGAAAGCGCATTCGGAACGACGTCCCAGCTGGTGGGCACGATCCGCACCCACTGACCCGTCGCGAACAGCAGGATGGCAAAGACCAAGCCATTGAGGATCCACAACGCGTCCAGCGTCAGGTGGAACCAGAGTTCCAGGGTGATCTTGGTGGGCGCGTTCCTGGTTTTGATCAGCCCTTTGTTGTTGCGGATCCAATGCCCGCTGGGGCGTGTGGTGGTCCGTACCTGCCAGCCGGTCCGGATGATGAGCAACAGGAAAAAAGCGTTCAGGAAATGCTGCCAGGCCAGCCACGAAGGGAATCCTACAGGCGCGTCCTCCGGCAGTTCCGAATGGCCCGGGTAGTCAGCCAGGAATGACGCCACGGCCGGAAGGCCCGTCACCCACCGGGCCAGCAGCACCACCAGGACCACGGCTACGAGAGCGGCAGGAACACCCCAGTAGAGTCTGGACCGCTTGCCCGTCGATGAGCCGGTCTTCTTCGTGGGTGTGGACATCGAACAACATTCCTCTCGAGAATGACTGACCAGGTGCTCAAATGGCTTTGCGACGAGAATACTAGGAACCCGGAGTAATCGGGCAAAAGAAGACCCCGGCCGGCGTAATGCCGGTCGGGGTCTTTCATATGGTTGCGGGGACAGGATTTGA
>DIZT01000149.1:17024-19225 GCA_002427975.1 Micrococcaceae bacterium UBA6021
GAACTGCTCCACCCCGCGTCGCAAGATCAACTCTACCGTCCGGTGAACGGGAGGCCAAATCCTGGTGGCGTGATGTGCGTCTCGCTAGGAAAATCCCCTCAGTTGCTCGGTGTTGGCGAGGGCGTCGCCGACGGTGTAGCCGCTGGCGACGGTGGAGTGGCTGCCGACGGTGTGGCTTCAGGGGCCGCCACCGGGAGCTTACCCTCGGCGTCAAGAGCACTCTGCAGGGCCGCAGCAAGCTTCTTCTGCTGATCCCCGTAGCCCGCAAAGTCACCGGCTGCAAGAGCCGCCTGCCCGGCCTTGATGGCTGCGTTGGCAGCGTCCAACGCTGCCTTCAGGTCAGCCTGGGCACCTGCACTAACCGCGGGCGGTGCCCCCGGAACAGCAGGAGTCTGCCCATTGTTGGCCGAATCACCGGCAGCAGCACCCGAATCCCCGTTGAAGAGTTGCTTCAACGCTGCATCGAGGGTCGGGGCAAAGCCCACCTTGTCGCCAAAGGCCACCAGCACGCGCTGCAGCGTCGGGTAGGACGTCTCGCCGGTCGACTTGAGGTAGACCGGCTGGACGTAGAGGATGCCGCCGCCCACCGGGAGGGTCAGCAGGTTGCCGTTGAGCACCTCCGAGGCACCTTGCCTCAGGAGGTTCAGGGCCTGGGACACCGTGGGGTCCGAGTTGAACTTGTTCTGGGCCTGGCCCGGGCCGGGAACCTGCGTTGCTGGTGGAATCTGAAGGAGCCGCAACTGCCCGTAGCTGTCAGCCTTGACGCCCTTCTGGTTGCCGGCGTCAGAGTCCGCCGCGAGGAAGCCGTAAAGGACGTTCCGGGCAGTGTTGTTCACGATCTGCGGAATAAAGGAGGACGTGAGCTGGAACGCCGGTTGTTTTTGGTCCGGCATCTGCAGTGACATGTAGAACGGAGGCTGCTTTACATCTGTGGATACGGTGGGGTCGTTCGGCACACTCCACACTTCGTCACTCTTGTAGAAGCTCACGGGATCCGTCACGTGATATCGGCCCAGGAGTTCCCGCTGCACCTTGAACAGGTCCTCGGGGTAGCGGACGTGGCTCATGACATCCCCGGACATCTCTGAGTAAGGCTTCAGGGATGTGGGAAAGACCTTCTGCCAGGCCTTCAGGACGGGGTCCTGATCGTCCCACGCATAGAGTGTCACCGAGCCGTCATAGGCATCCACGGTGGCTTTCACGGAGTTCCTGATGTAGTTCACCGAGCTGTTCGGCAAGGCAACGGTGCGGCCTGAACTGGTCTGGGAGTCCGCGGTAGCCGCCGAAAGCTGCGCCTGCTGGGAGTACGGATAGTACTGGCTGGTGGTGTACCCGTCCACGATCCACTTGACGCGGCCATCCACCACCGCGGGGTAGGCATTGCCGTCCACGGTCAGATACGGGGCCACTTTCTCGACCCGGTCGCGCGGGTTGCGGTCATACAGGATCTGTGACTGATCGTTCACGCCATCCGAGAGCAGCAGGTCCGAGGACTGGAACTTGATTGAGTACAGGACCTTGTTGAAGAAGCTGCCCACGCTGGGGCCGCCGTTGCCCGTAAAGGTGTACTGGGTTTCCGCGTCCCCTTGCTTACCTGAGGGCCTGTCCTGTTCGCGCTGCGGTGCGCCCGCCGGCGCCCCGACAATGGAATACTCCGGGGAATTTGCCCCGAAGTAGATCCGGGGCTGGTACGTGGAGTCGTCCCCGAGGACGCCTGTGGACGGGATACCCGACTGGAGGAAGTCCGGCTTGCCATCAACAGTAAATTTGTTGCCCTTGGCCGCGACCACGCCGTAGCCATGGGTATAGACGACGTGCTGGTTGAGCCACCCCTGCTGATTGGTGGCGATGTTCGTCGGATTCAGTTCGCGCACTGCGATGACAGTGTCCTGGACTTTGCCGTTAATCGAATACCGGTCCACATTCAGTGCCTGCGGGAACTGGTAATACGGCCGATACTGCTCCAGTTGGGCAAACGCATCAGAGATCAGGTTGGGATCCAGCAGCCTGATGTTGGCTGTAGTCTGGGCATCCGGGGCCAGGGCGCCTGTAGTGGCGGTGTTGGTGGCGTCGTAGCGGTTCACCTGCATCTTGTCCAGGCCATACGCGGCCCGGGTCATATCGATGTTGCGCTGGATGAAGTCCTTCTCATATGTCTGCTCGGAGGGCCGCACCTGGAACTGCTGGATGACCCACGGATA
>DIZT01000149.1:19495-38831 GCA_002427975.1 Micrococcaceae bacterium UBA6021
GTGACGGCGAGATGGATCTGGGCAGCCCGGCTGGTGAACACGCCGCGTTCCATCAGCCGAATGCTGCCGTAGAGATAGTGGGTGAGGATTCCGGCGATGCCCGCCACCACCACCACGCTGATCAGGAACCCGGTGACGAACCCCAGAAAGGGAAGGGTCATCACGTAGAAGCTGATGTCCAGGTTGAACTGGGGATCGGTCTGGCCGAACGGTACCTGGTTGAAGAACAGCAGAACCTTCTGCCATTGACTGGCGGCGGCGCTTCCTGCGAATAAGCCGAACAGAATAGGCAGGCCCACCATCACGACGCGACGGACCGGTTCGAGTTGGGCCTGGTACCGGTTCAGATTGTCACGGGCCTCAGAGTCCGGGGCGTACACCGGCCTCGCGCGGTAGGCAACCCGGATGGCAAAATAAACCGCGAGTCCCATGACCACAAAGCCAGCCAGGAAGATCCCGATCCGGGAGAGGTTTTCTGTCACAAACACTTCGAAGAAGCCGAGTTGCCGGTACCAGAGGACGTCAGTCCAAACATTTGCGAAAAAGATGAAGCCCACTACGACAAGCGCTACGACAATCAGCGTGGGCGTCAGGGCCCCGCGTCGTGAGGGGGGTCTTCCGGGCGGGATGGGGCTGGTAGGACGGGACAAACTCGGTACCTCATAGCTGGTCGTCAGATCTACATTAGAAGCGTGCGTACGGTCGATGTCCCGCACCGGTCAAGCGTGTGGCAACGTCCGTCATATCTGCCACGAGTGGCGGTAAAGCTTAGTTCCTGGCCCCAGTCTAGTTGCTGGTACAGACCGGCAAGGCGGAGGTGTCCTGCCCCGATCCGGCCAGCTCGACGGCGCGGCGCGCCTCTGCGAGGTTCTCCACTTTGAGCACCTGCAACCCCTCCGGCACATGACCAACAACCTCGTCGCAATTTGCAGCCGGGGCAAGGAACAAGGTGGCTCCGCCGGCGCGGGCGCCCCGCATCTTCTGCCGGATCCCGCCGATGGGCCCAACCGCGCCGTCGGGGGTGATGGTGCCCGTCCCGGCGACGTGCTTGCCGCCGGTCAGGTCCCCTGGTGTCACCGTGTCGATGATCCCCAGGGAGAACATCAGCCCGGCGCTGGGCCCGCCCACCTTATCCAGGGAAATCTTCACGTCGAACGGAAACGTGAACAGGTACTTGAGCATGACACCGAGTATGTAGCGGCCCGCACCGTTGTCGGCGGGTGTGATGGTCTGCGTGACGGGCTCCCCTGCCCGCTGCACCACCAGGGTGGCCGGCGCACCCTTGCCTGCGGCAAGTTCCGCCTGCACGACGGCGAGCGAGGTCACCGGCTTGCCGTTGATCGATTCGAAGATGTCGCCGTTCTCAATCTTTCCCGCCGACGGCGAACCGTCCGGCAGGCCCGCGGCCTGGAGCTGCTGGCCGAAAGGAATGTCGAGCTCCTTGAGGGCCGATGCCACAGCGTTCTCCTGCGAGGTGGTCATTGCCACCGAGCTCTGCTCGTCCGCCTGCTCCTTCGTGGTGCCGGTGGGGTAGATCAGTTCCTGGGGCTGCACGGATTTGGACCCGTCAAGCCACGCGGCGAAAGCCCCCAGGATGCTCACCGGACCGTTTGGGCCGCCGTCGACATAAACGGTAGTGAGGTCCAGATTGCCTTTCGCGGGAAAAGATTCGTGGCCGGAGACGCTGATGACCGGACTGCCCTGGTTCTGGCCGAGGGTGTTGAACGTGGGCCCGGGGGACTCCACAACGTAAGGCACCGGAACAGTGCCCGCCGCGATCCCCAGCCCCAGTGCCACGATGCCGGAAAGCATCATGACGGACACCCGCCGGTCCCCCTGCCTGGAGCGGCGCGGGGCAGCCTGCCCGCCCATTACGCCACTATCCGCGTCAACAGGTGACAGGTCACCGGGTGTTGCGTCGTCGGGTGCTGCGGCACTTGCTGTTGCGCCGGCGTCGAGCTCGGGAGAACGGTCCTCAGAGGGATGGCCGCCGCGGGTTGTAGTCACTGAATCAACACTACGCGGTACCGTCTCCCGCAAGCTCTTTGCCTACAGCGAACGGAGCGCCTGTCCGGCAGACAGCCGCCCCGGCCCGGGGTACCGTGAAGTGAACAGTCACACCGACGATCGGCGGGATCATGACCTCCAACCCACTCAATCCGTCCAACGGCGATGATACGCCGAAGGATCCGTTGACCGAGATGCTGCAGAACCTGATGGGCGGCAAGGGAATGGAAAACTTCGACCCCGCCGAACTTGCCAAGGCAGCCGGCCTGCCGGACGACCCCAATCTCCTGGCGCAGATGTTCTCCCAGGTCCAGGCGATGATGAGCGCCCCGTCAGAAGGGCCCGTCAACTGGCAACTCGCGCACGAGAACGCCCGCCGGGTTGCCGCCAGCAGCGCCGACCCGTCCGTCACGTCGGCGCAGACCCGCGAAGTGGACGAGGCCCTGCGGCTGGCTGAGCTATGGCTTGACCCCGTGACTGATCTTCCGGCCACCGGCCTGATCGGCCGTGCGTGGTCGCGCGCTGAGTGGGTGGAGGCCACCCTCGGAACGTGGAAGCGGCTGACCGAACCGGTGGCCAACAGCATCGCGAACGCGCTCTCCAGCGCCATGACCGAACAGATGCCCGAAGAGATGAAGTCCATGATGGGCGGCGCCTCCTCCATGCTGCAGAACATGGGCGGAGCGATCTTTGGGATGCAGCTCGGGCAGGCGATCGGCGCACTCTCCGCCGACGTCGTCAGCTCCACAGACATCGGCGTTCCCCTGGCCGATCTGGAAATGGCGCTCCTTCCTGCCAATGTGGCCAAGTTCGGTGAGGGCCTGAGCCTGCCGGAGAATGACGTCCGGCTGTTCCTGGCCGTCCGCGAAGCTGCCCATACGCGGCTGTTTGTCCAGGTTCCCTGGCTGCGGGGCCACCTGCTGGGCGCCATCGAGGCCTACGCCCGCGGTATCCACATCGACACGTCCCGGATTGAAGAGCTTGCCCGCGACTTGGATCCCAGCAACCCTGAAGGCATCCAGGAGGCGCTGTCCCAGGGCGTGTTCATGCCGCAGCGGACACCGGCGCAGGAGCAGGCCCTCGAGAAGCTTGAGACGGCCCTGGCCCTGGTTGAAGGCTGGGTGGACGAACTCACCGCGTCCGCCACGGAGAAGCTGCTGCCCTCCGCCGCTGCGCTCCGGGAAACCGTCCGGCGGCGCCGTGCCACCGGCGGCCCGGCGGAGCACGCTTTCTCCTCACTGGTGGGGCTGGAACTGCGTCCCCGCCGGCTGCGCGAGGCTGCCACGTTGTGGGCCGCGCTTAAGGACGAACGGGGCATTGCCGGACGCGATGCCATCTGGCAGCACCCGGACCTGCTGCCCACCGCCGGGGACCTCGATGACCCCCAGGGCTTCAGCGGCCGCCGCAAGCTGGCCGAGGCCGGCGACACCGAAGTGGACGATGCCCTGCAGAAACTGCTGAATGGCGGCTTCGACGACGCACCGCAGGAGGATTCCGACGCCGGTGACGGGGAGCAGCCCCCTGGCGATGGTGAGCAGCCCAAGGGTTAACCTCCCGGGCTGCCGCCTCAGGAGCCGGCCGGGCCGGAACTAGTCGGCGTCGCCTGGCTCTGAATCGGGGCCGCCTGCGGTCAGTCCCCGGGAGGTGGCGAACGAGACGCCTTCCAGGAATGCCTTGGCCCGCATGGTGTCGGGGTACGCCTCCAACAGCTGCCAGAACGCGGCGTTGTGCCCGGCCACCAGCAGATGGGCGAGCTCATGCAGCAGGACGTAGTCGATGACCCACTGCGGCATGGGCCGGAGCTTGTCGGATAGCCGGATGGATCCTTCCGACGGCGTTGCCGAGCCCCAGCGTGAGTTCTGGTTGCTGACCCAGCGGACCGACGTCGGGACTGCCCTGCCGCCGAAGTAGCTGGCCGAAAGGTCTGCGGCGTGGACGGCCAGCGCGGCATCCGTGGCCGGCTGCTTGCTTCCCTTGTGGGAGCGCCGCTCCCCCTGGCGGTGCAGCTTCTCGAGCATGCGGTGCACCCATTCGGATTCCTGCGCGGCGGTGAATCGGGCCGGAATGGCAACCACCGCCGTCCCGTTTTCCCAGAAGGCAGCCACGGTCCTGGTGCGGCGGGCCGAGCGCCTGACTTCGACGGGCGCTCCGTCCGCGGTGGTCAGGCGGGGAGTTTTACGTTCTGCCGGCCGGCGGGTCACAGGATGCTGCTTTCGACGAGCACCCGCAGCACGTCCTCGCCGTAGCGTTCCAGTTTGGCCGGACCGACGCCAGCCAGGGCTGCCAGTTCCTCCAGGGTGGCCGGCTTGGCTTCGGCGATGGCCGTCAGCGTGGCGTCCGTGAAGACCACAAACGCCGGGACCTCGGCTGACAGTGCTATTTCCTTCCGCCACTGCCGGAGCGCATCGAACGTCTGTTCTTCGTAGCTGGGCGGACAGTCGTTGCAGCGGCCCACCTTGCGTTCTGCGCCGCTGGCCAGCATGGTCCCGCAGACCCGGCAGGTAGCGGGGGCGGCCGATTTCCGACGCGGGGCCGGCCCTTTTCCACGGGCGCTGGAGCTGGCAACGGAGTTGGGGCGGAGCCCGTCGAGGAACCGTGACGGTTTCCGGTTCGCCCGGCCACCCGGTGTCCGCGCCGTTGACCACGAAAGTGCAAGGTGTTCACGCGCACGCGTGATGCCCACGTAGAGGAGCCGGCGTTCCTCGTCCACGGCTTCGGGAGTGTCCGCGAAGGAAATGGGCATCAGGCCTTCGCTGAGGCCCACCAGGAACACGGCATCCCATTCGAGACCCTTCGCGGCGTGCAGCGAAGCAAGCGTCACGCCCTGGACAGTGGGGGCATGCTGGGCAAGGGACCGTTCCTGGAGCTCGTTAACGAAGTCGCCGAGGCTGAACTGCTCTCCGCGGACGTGGACCAGCTCGTCTGCGAGCGCCACCAACGCTGCCAGCGACTCCCAGCGTTCGCGCAAGGCGCCGCCGTTATGGGGCGGGGCGTCCGTGTAGCCAAGCGAGGAAACGATATCGCGGACCAGCTGGCCGAGCGGTTCCGGCGTCGAAGTTTCAGCGACGGCCCGGGTTGCCGCGCGCAGCTGAAGGATGGCATCGCGTACTTCCTTGCGGGCGAAGAACCGCTCACCGCCGCGAAGCTGGTAGCTGATCCCGGACGCCGCGAGCGCCTGCTCGTAAGCCTGAGACTGCCCGTTGGTGCGGAAAAGGACAGCAACCTGGCTGGCGGGAGTGCCGGCGTCGAGCAGTTCCCGGACCTTGATGGCCACGGTGGCGGCTTCGGCTTCATCGTCCGTGCACTCAGTGAACTCGGGCACCGGCCCGGCCGGCCGCTGGGCCACCAGCTGGAGTGGAGCCGCCCAGGCAGCATCGGCCACCGGCCCGCCGCTGCGCCGTGCGGCCAGGAGATCGTTGGCCAGCTTGACCACCTGCGGCGTGGAGCGGTAATCGCGGATCAGTTTCACGACGTTGGCGTCCGGGTACTGTGCCTTGAATCCCAGCAGGTGTTTGGGGGACGCGCCGGTAAATGAGTAGATCGTCTGGCTGGCATCGCCAACAACGCAGAGTTCGTCCCGCCCACCCAGCCACAGGTCAAGAAGGCGTTGCTGCAGCGGCGAAACGTCCTGGTACTCGTCCACCACAAAGTGCCGGTACTGCTCCCGGACGGTGGCCGCGACCTTCTGGTCCTCCTGCAGGATTCCGACCGTGATCAGGAGTACATCCTCGAAATCAATGACGTTGCGGTCCGTTTTGACGTCCTCATAGGACTGGAAGACCCGGGCGACGGCGGTGAGGTCGAACCCGCCGGGGGTTCCCCTCCCCTGCGCGTTCTCCAGGTAATTGGCCGGGGTCAGCATGGAGACCTTGGCCCACTCGATCTCCGAGGCGAGGTCCCTGATGGACGCGCGGTCTGTGCTGAGCCGCAGGCGGCGGGATGCTTCCGCGATCATCTGGGCCTTGTGGTCCAGCAGGTTGGGCAGGGTGCCGCCCACCGCCTGCGGCCAGAAAAACTGCAGCTGCCTCAGGGCGGCCGCGTGGAAAGTGCGCGCCTGCACGTTGCCCACGCCGAGGTCCCGCAGCCTGCTCCGCATTTCCGCTGCGGCCCGGGCCGTGAACGTGACGGCCAGGAGCCGCTGGGCACTGTACACCCCTGAGTGCACACCATAGGCAATCCGGTGCGTAATGGCCCGGGTCTTGCCGGTGCCGGCGCCGGCAAGGACGCACAGCGGGCCGTTGAGCGTGCTGGCGACCTCGCGCTGTTCGGCATCAAGTCCCCCGAGGATTCGTTCCTCGAGGGACTCTGCACTGTCAAAATTCTCTGTGGTCACTTCTGCTGCTCTGTTGTCGCGACTGCCACATGCTGGCGTCTGGCCAATGGTGATGCCTGTTCCGGGTATCAGGTGTCGGTGCGGTCCATGATCCGGCCGCCGTACCAGTGCTCAATCAGCGAGCGTGCGATGGACAGCCGGCTGGAGACGGTGATTTCACCGGCAAGCACGGCTTTCTGGAGTTCCTCCCGGCTGAACCAGCGCGCACGGGTTACCTCCACGCCGTCGGGCTTTGCCTCGGTGTCTGTGGTGATAGCGGTAAATCCAAGCATAAGGGAAGCCGGGAACGGCCACGACTGCGAGCCCAGGTACTGGCATCCGGTGACCCTGACGCCCACTTCTTCGTGGATTTCCCTGACGACAGCCTGCTCAAGGGATTCGCCAGGTTCGACGAAGCCGGCGAGGGTGGAGTAATTCTTCGCGTCTACGGGTCCGCCGCCGCCCAGCAGCAGCCGTCCGTCCGGACCTACTACCGTGACGATGATGGCCGGATCCGTCCGCGGGTAATGTTCCGAGCCGTCCTGGGGACAGCGGCGGACCCAGCCGCCGGCTTCCACAGTGGTAGGGAATCCGCAGCGGGGGCAGTGCGTGTGGCCGGCATGCCAGTTGGCGATGGCGCTGGCCTCAACGAACAGCGCCGTGTCAGTGCGATTCAGGACGGAGGCGATGTCGCGGAACCCGGTCCACTCGGCATTTGACGGAATTCCTGCCGTGCCGGGCTCCACAGGAACAGGCAGGACAATGAGGACCACTTCGGTGCCGGCGGCCAGGTCCGAGCCCTCCAGCGCGGCGCCAAGATAGATGATCTGCTCCGGGGCGGAGCCACCGTCCCGCAGGTCAGCCACCAACTTTGTGGCTACGGGCAGCAGAAGCCGGTTCCCCTGCACCAGGGCCTGCCGCCCGGCAAGGACCACTGCCAGCGTGTGCTCGCTGTCCAGCAATTCCTCAACCATGCCTGGCCGGACACGGTCAGCGGAGCCGCGGTCCACGGCAGCCGGCAGAACCGGCAGCACGGTATCGAACAGGTGGTTGGCCGACAGCTGCACTGCCTGCGGCTGATAGGCCGGTATAACGGACTCCGCATGACTCATGTGTCCACCGTACTGACTCGGACCGACAATATACATTTGGCGGGGGCATTTGGCAGGGCATTTGCCGGGGACGTCCGGGCCGGGCGCGGGAGCAGACTTTTACTGCATATCTGGAGACTCGCCGCCGCACATCGTTGTCTTGGACGCCACTCAATCTACCGTGGAACGGTGAGAAGAAAACCGATCGAACTGGCAGCCGTAGCAACCGCGGCAGTCCCCGGGCTGACCCCAACCGCCGTTAGCTCGGCTGCGGACGATCCCGCGGATTTCGACTCCGCACTGCTGCTGGATTCGGAAGGCAAGCGCTGGAGGGTCAGGTCCCCGCAGCATGCGGAAGCCAGTGCCCGGCTCGAGACAGAGTTCCTTGTCCTGCGGGCGTTCGCACCGGCCATCCGGGCCGAACTGCCCTTCCTGATGCCCACAGTGGCCGGCAGCGTCCGCCTGGGCAGCCTCAGCACTTTTGTCTACTCCCATCTGGCAGGCAGCACCCGCAGCGTGGAGGAACTCACCGCGGGTCCGGCCGCACTTGCCAGGGAAATCGGCACAGCCCTTGCGGCTATCCATGATCTTCCGCATTCCCTGGTCAGCAACGCCGACCTGCCCAGCTACACCCCCAACGAATTCCGCCAGCGGCGGCTGAACGAGCTCGACCAGGCGGCCACCACCGGAAAGATCCCGGCGTCACTGCTGCTCCGCTGGGAGCATGCCCTCGAAGACGTTTCCTTGTGGCGGTTCAACCCTTGCGTTGTCCACGGGGACCTCCACGAGGACAACCTGCTTGTCGAAGGCAGCCGCGTCACGGCGGTAACGGGCTGGACGGACCTGCGGATCGGTGATCCGGCCGACGACTTCGCCTGGCTGGTCGCCTCCAACGAACAGGATTTTGTGGACGCAGTCCTCAGCAGTTACACGGGCAGCCGTCGCGACGCCCCGGACCAGCACCTGCTCCGGCGCGCCGCATTGTCTGCCGAGTTCGCGTTGGCGCAATACCTGGTCAAGGGCATTGCTGCCGGCGACGCCGGGATGGTCGCCGAAGCCGAAAGCATGCTGGAAACCCTCGCCGCCGACGTCGAAGAGCACGGCGGCCAGGCCATCAGCGTCGAGCCGCTGCCGGCCCCCACCGCACCGGCTGGCGGCGACGCCCAGTCTCCCGCAGCCCACTCCCCGGCAGCCCCCTCCCCCGCTGTGACTGTGGCCCCTGCTCCAGCGGTGACCGTCGTCCCCGTGCCCGTACTGTCAGTAGAACCGGTTCCGGCTGTGCCCGCGGTGGACGTCAGCCCTATCCCGGCTGAGCCCATTGGGTCTGAACCCGTCCCGGCCGACGAGGCACCGGCGGAGACACCGTCAGCAGCCCCGTCCGCCGATGACACGTCCACCGCGTCCATCAGCATCGTCAACGTCCGGAAGCACTGAGTTCAGGCGCTGGCATCCAGGGCGCCGGCCACGATCTGTTCGAGCTCCTCAGCCGAGCCCAGATCGTGGGGCCGCACTACCTGGTTGTCCGCAACGTAGAAGAAAGCGGCCCTGACGTCCTCCACTGCCACCCCCTTAAGCCGGGCCCAGGCCAGCCGGTACGCGGCGAGCTGCACCGACTTGGCCCGCAGCTGCGCGGCGGACGGCCGGCGGCCGGTTTTCCAGTCCACTAGGTCCCACCGGCCGTCCGCGTCCAGGAAGACAGCGTCGATGCGTCCGCGGACCACAACATCGCCCACCCGCGTTTCCACCGGAACTTCGACAAATGCCGGTGACCGGTCGGCCCACTCCGAAGCTTTGAAGGTGGCCACCATGGTATTGAGGTCGTAGGCGGCGTCAATATGATCGTCGGAGCCCGGGGCCTCGCCGAGATCCAGCATGCCGGCCGCGCCGAAGTACTCTTCAACCCAGGCGTGGAACGCCGTCCCCTTACGTGCCGACATGCCGGGCTCTCGCGGAACGGGCCTCCGCAGCCGGCCGACTACGCCCGCCGGGTCCTCGCCAAGGTCCACCAGCGTGGACGCAGAGATATGGCCAGGCAGGTGCACGTCCTGCCCGCCCGCGCGTCTGGAACGCCGTTCCAGCAGCAAGGCAGCTTCCCTGGCCCAGCCCGCAGCATTGCCACGGAGTTTTCGACCGGACTCATCGGCAAGCGAAGACTCTTGTGCAGAGGCAGAGTCCCCAGGAAGCAAGGACTCCAGGGCTGCCCGGACGCGTGCCGCGGCGCTCTCCATGGCCAACCGCCTGCCGGGAACAACCCGCAGGCGGTCACCGGTCCGCGGATCCACAGGGCCCTCCAAGGGGTCATACGGCCACCCGGCCACCTCAGTCCCGGTGGTCAACGGGCTCTCCTCGGGCAGGGAGGCTTCGTCCACAGAGGCCGGATGCACCGTGGCGGCACCCGTTGCCTCGCCGTCCGCCGGGGCACTGTTGGGGCCGGACCCGACCAGCTGTTCGAGTTCCGCGAGGAACGGTGACATCTCGGCACGGCCTGCCCTGGAGCCGACCCACGCTGCGCTGGAGACCCAGAGGACGTGTTTGGCCCTGGTGTAGGCCACGTACGCGAGGCGGCGTTCCTCCCCCTCCCCGTGAACCTGTACGGCTGACTTGAAGTCCTTCTCGGCGTCCAGCCAGCCCTTCTGGTCCGGCTGGTCAGTATCCCATTGGGGCAGGTCCGTTCGGTCCCCCCGCAGCGGCCAGGGCAGGGCCGACGCGCCGCTGCTCCAGCGGGAGTCCTTGTTGCTGGGGAAGGCACCTGCGTTGAGGCCGGGGACAAAGACGACGTCCCATTCCAGGCCTTTAGATGCATGGACGGTAAGCAGCTGCACAGCTTCCCGGTTGATGTCCGACGGCGGCGCTTCGAGGCCGTTTTCCTCAGCCGCCGCAGCTTCGAGCCAGGCAAGGAACGCGAGGATGTCCACCCGGTGCGAGGTCCGGAGGAAACCGGCCGCCGCGTCCTGAAAGGCATCCAGGTTCCGGCGGGCCTGGTGGATGCTGGTTCCGGGACGCGCTGCCACTTCGATGTCGAGCAACATGGCGCGTTCCACTTCGCCGAGCAGAGTGGTCAGGTCGTCGCCAAGGTAGCCGCGCAGCTGCCTGAGCTCCGCCGAGAGCCTGCCAAGACGCTGGCGCGCCGTTTCGGTCAACGTCCGGCCGTGGGAGGAGGCCCAGTCTTCGCGTGGCAGCCAGTCCAGCGCTTCGACCAGGCTTGCACCGTCAGTCAGGTCGCTTTCGATGACCGTCTCTTCGGGCGCATCTGCGGCCCCGTCCTCCGACGAGGCAGTGGTGGACGGCCGGCCACGTCGGCGGGCGAGCTGGCTTGACCAGTCGCGGAACGCCATGAGGTCCGCCGGACCGATCCGCCACCGCGCACCGGCCAGGAGACGCATCAGGGAGTCCGAGCGTCCGGGATCAGCTAGCACCCGGAGAGTGGCCACCAGGTCCACGATTTCGGGGGTGTCGAGCAGCCCGCCGAGCCCCACGATTTCGTACGCGATTCCGCGCGCCTCGAACTCCCGCCGGATGGTTTCCATCTGGGCGCGGCGCCGGCACAGGACGGCCAGTGCAGGCGGCACCGGTGTGCCATCGGCCTCACGTTCAAAGTCGGTGACCCGGTACTTCAGGACGTCCGCGGCCAGGGCTGCGGCTTCGTCGATGTCTGTGCCGAAGCGGCCCAGCACCACCTGTCCCTCCACCGCGAAAGGACTGGGCTGCAGCGCGGGCACGTCCGCTGCCGCCGTGGACGCGCCCGCGGCATCGGCGCCCAAAGCCATCGCGCATGCCGCGGTGGTGGCCGCAGGGGCGCTGCCGGCAGGGGCTTTCTGCGCCTCCGCGCGCCCCAGTGCCTCCGACATAATATTGGCTGCGGAGAGGATGGCACGGCCGTTGCGCCACGCCGTCGTGAGGTACGACGTGGGGGCCAATTCGTAGCGGGCCTGCCCGTCCGCCCCGTCCACGCGGACGGGGAACTCGCGGACGAAGTGGAAGAGCTGACCCGCGGAGGCCCCCCGGAAACCGTAAATCGACTGGTTGGGGTCCCCTACTGCGGTGACGGCGTGTCCGTCGCCGAAGAGCCGTGAAAACAGAACAAGCTGGGCGTAGGACGTGTCCTGGAATTCGTCCAGGAGCACCACTTTGTACCGCTGGCGTTCCATGTCCGCGGCCAGCGGGATCTCCCTGGCCACACGGGCCGCAAGGGCCACGAGGTCACCGAAGTCCAGCGCTCCCCGCGACCTCTTTGCCGCGGCGTAACGGCCCACCATGTCAGCCACGCTGGCCCTGGTGCGCAGCATCGAGGCCAGTTCACCCGCGGCCTGCGGGGCGTTCTTCTGCGCGCCGGCCACATAGGGACGCTCTTCGAATTCAGCCAGCCGCGCCATCAGCCAGGCCTCGACGTCGGCCGGTTCCTGCAGGTGCTCTGCGCATTCCCCCGCGAGCTGGATGACTGCCTTGACCAGGGTGGACTTGGCTGCCTTGAAGTGGCTGTAGTCGCCGTCGAACGCTTCCACCACTTCGCTGGCCAGCTGCCAGGCCTGGGCCCCGCCGAGCAGCACAACGTCGCGTTCCACACCGAGCCGCAGCCCGTAATCCGAAACGATGCCGCTGGCGAACGAGTGATAGGTGGACACCTTGGGCTCAAGGGCGTCGCTGCTGAGCAGCCCCTCGGGGAACACTTCATGCCGCGCGTCCTGGGCCGCGATCCGCTGCAGGGCGGCCAGCTTGGCCCGGATCCGGGTGGCCAGCTCGCCGGCAGCCTTCCTGGTGAACGTGACGCCCAGGACTTCCTCAGGCCTGACCCAGCCGTTCGCAACGAGCCAGACGACGCGGTCGGCCATGGTGGCGGTCTTGCCGGAGCCCGCACCCGCAATCACCAGCCGGGGCGCCAGGGGTGAGGAAATGATGGCGGACTGTTCCGGCGTCGGGGTGTTCTTTTCGCCCAACAGGCCGGACAGCTGCTCGGGGCTGAACAGGGGCTCGGGAGCCTGGGGCTGGCTCATTCGGTGACCTGCTTTCCGCGGACACAGAGCGGACAGACTTCCGGGAGGCGGCAGCCATGGCCGCCGTGGCTGCTTTTTGCCGGGTCATGCCTGGCTTCGAAGCTGTTGCCGGCCATCACCGCGGCCGCATCCGTGACCATGTCCAGCGCCCAGTTCTCCCGGGGCTCCAAAGGCTCCTGTTGCTGGACGCCGGGGCTCTTGGTCGTTGTACCGAGCTGGGCCAGGACAGCGCCACCGGGGACCTGCGAGCCGGACGACCCGGGTACCTCAGCGAACCCGCCTGCAAGGACCGCTGCCTGGTAGGCCCCCAGCTGGGGATGGCGGGACAGCTCTGTCTTACCCGGCTGCCGCTTTCCTGTCTTGAGGTCCACAATAACCAGCCTTCCTTCGGCGTCGATCTCCAGCCTGTCTACCTGGCCCCGGAGGACGGCTGCCCGCGCATCGCCGCCCTGGGCATCGCCCGAGTCCGTCGGCGCCGCCGGAACGTCCGGCAGGCGGACCTCAAAGTCCTGCTCGACGCCCAGCAGGCTCCGGCCCTCGCTGCGCATCACCAGGACGTACTGGGCGAGCTTGCGCACCATTGTTTCGGCGCGCTGGAAGTCGAGTTTGCCTTCCCAGTTGTCCTTCATCCCCAAGGTTGGCCAGCGTCGGATGAGTTCGGCGACGTACTCACCCCCGGAGGCTTCGGGCAGGTCCTGCGCGATGGCGTGGACCAGGGTGCCCAGGCTCCTGGCGAAATCGGTGGCGGCCTCGCCTCCGGCGGCCTGCACGAACCAGTCGAGCGGTGATTTCTGCACGGATTCCACCTTTGACGGCGAGACGTAAACGGTCCCGCCGGGCGGGACAACCGGATCCGAGGTCGTCAAGGGAGACAGGCCCCACCAGCTGTCCGGGTGGGCTCCGGGGACAGGCGGTTCCGTGGCGGCAAGTCCGGCCAGGACCCTGGTGGCCTCGGCCGCCTCCGGCTCATACCTGGCATCCAGCTGCGCGTATTGCCGCAGTTCCGCCACCAGGGCACGCAGGGTCATGGGCCGTTCCACCGGTGTGAAGCCCCGCCCCTCGGCACCTGGCTCAAGGGGCGCCACATAGTCCAGGAAGGACGACGGCTGGTCATCCTCGGACGAAACAGCGGTGCAGATCAGGATCTCGCAGGCCCTGGAAACGGCCGTGGAGAAGCTCCGGAGTTCGTCATAGCGGATCTCCCGCAGCCGGCTCAGCGGGTCCAGCTGCAATGCGTAGCTAACGCCGTGTTCGACGGCGTCAGCGTACAGGCTGCTGCCCAGAAGCTCACCGCGGAGCCGGGTGTTGGGCCAGACACCTTCCTGCAGCCCCGCCACAATGACCACGGGCCACTGCCGCCCGGCAGCACTGGCCGGGGTCATCAGTTCGACGGCGTCGTCCACCTGGGCCCGCGCGGCCAGCGTGTCCATGGGCAGCTCCTGGTTCAGGAGGTACTCGAGGAACTGCTCCGGCCCGGCGCCCGGCATCTGGTCCACATAGCGCTCGGCCGTGTGGAAGAGTGCCATCATCGCATCAAGGTCCCGGTCGGCGCGGGCTCCGTGGGAACCGCCGGTGAGGGCAGATTCGGTCCACGCGTTGGCCAGTCCGGTGGAATGCCACAGGGCCCAGAGTACGGTCTCGGCATTGGCGCCGGGCTCGGCAGCGGCGCTCCGCCCGGCCTGGATCATCCGGGCGGTCCGGCGCGCGGAACGGCCTTCCAGGCCCAGCGTCCCCAAAGCACCGGGTTCCAACAGTGCTTCAACCAGCAGGGCGTCGCTGGTCCGGCCGCCGCCGCCCTGCAGTTCCTCCCGCCTGAGCGACTGCCGGAGCCGGCGCAGTTCAATGGATGTGGCGCCCCCGATGCGTGACGTCAGCAGTGCGACGGCGGTCTCCGGGGTCAGCAGCCCGGGGTCCAGCGCTATGGCATAAGCGTCCAGCAGCGGGCGCACGGCCACTTCATCGCGGACCGCGGACTCGGCCACCGGAACCCGTACCGGGATCCCCTGGCCCGTGAGGTAGCGCTGCAGCTCACTGAGCTGTCCGCCGTTACGCACGATCACGGCGATCTCTGCCAGGTCGCGGCCATGGTTGACGTGCTGGTCCAGGATGCGCTGGGCAACGTACCGCAGTTCGTGGACCGGGGACGGTACCAGGTGTGCTTCCACCGTGCCGGCGGATTTCGGTTGGGGTTCGACGACGGCGGTGGACCCGTCCGCGGTTCCGGCCGTTGGCCCGGGCTGCTTGAGCCGCCTTGCCAGCTGGCCGCCCGCGCGCTGCGAGATCCGGCCCGCGACGCCAAGCCAGGCCTCAGCGATGGCAGGGGCGTGCCGATGCGTATGCCAAAGCGGCCGCTCGATCACGCCGGCTTCCGTCGACAGCAGGCGCGGCAGTTCCGCGACGAGGTCGGGCCTGGCCCCGCGGAAGCCCTGCACAACGGTGTCCGGGGAGAAAGCGACGTAGCAGTCCTTGCCCGCAGCGATGTCGGCGAGCAGTTCGAAAACGGCTGGGTTTGCCTCCTGGACATCGTCCACCAGCACCAGCTGGAGACGATCCCGTTCCGCGGCCAGGAAGTCAGGCGCATCCTGGAAGATCTGCCGTGCCGTGGTGATGATGCCGGCGGGGTCGAAAGCCTCCGGCATACGCAGGTCCAGGACGTCCCGGTACTCCGCGTATAGGGCCGCCACGGCGATCCAGTCCGGCCGGCCGCACTGATGGCCCAGCTCCTCAAGGTCGCCGGCAGTCCGGCCGGATTCGATGATCCGGTCGAAGAGTTGCCGTACCTCGTGGCGGAAGCCCCGCGTCTCCAGAGCCGCTTCCAGGTCCTCAGGCCACGGCAGTTCCAGGCCCGGCATCCGGTGGCCCGCCAACAGTTCCCTGATGATGAGGTCCTGCTCCGGCCCGGACAGGAGGCGTGGCGCCCGTGGAAGCGGAAGGATTCCCTCCGCCTTGGCCCGGCGGATCAGGTCAAACGCATAGGCTGCCCAGGTCCGGGCCGGCGTGGTGCTCAGGCTCCTGTCGAGCCGTGCTGTGAACCGGTCGCGGAGTGAGTCGGCGGCGAGGCGTCCGGGGGCCAGGATGAGGACGCGCTCCGGGTCCACGCCGTCCTGCAAGGCACGGCGGACGGCAGCTTCGATCAGGACCGTTGATTTGCCGGTTCCCGGCGCGCCCGGAACCAGGACGGGCCCGGAACCGTGCGGCACCTCGACGGCGCCCCGCTGGTCGGCGGACAACGCCGGAACATCGGCGTGCAGCTGCCGTGGCGGAAGGAGGCGAAGGCCCGTTCCGCCGGAGCGTCCGGCCGCGGATGCGGGTCTGGCTGACGTGCTGACGGACTCGGCGGGGTCAACATCGGGGATTGTTACGGTCACACAGACATTTCATCATCAGCCACCGACAATCTATGCAGCCGCCGCTCCAACTGCTCCGCAATGGCGTCGATCCGGTCGAAGTCGTCCTCGCCCGGCGCCCAGCGCGCTGCCATCAGGTCCACCCGCCACTTACCTTCGCCGGTGCGCAGGAAAGCATCGTGGTTACCGAGCAGCGGCGTCCCTTCCAGCAGGTAGTGGCGGAGCGCTTCGGCCTCATGGCCTTCCGGACCGTGGCCGCTTGCCTTCAGGATGCGCCACCACGGAACCTGGCTGCCATAGTGGCTCATGGCGTGGCCCACCTGCCGGGGGCCGCCGGACCCCAGCAGCTCGGCCACATCGCCGTAGGCCAGGGCGGTTCCGGGCGGGACCAGCTCAACCAGCGCGAGCACCGCCTCAATGTACTCAGTCCGCATGCATCAAGATTACCGGCAGTGGCGCTGGCGAATCCTGTCGGTGCTGACCGGTAGCGTTGAAGCATGACCACCTGGAACACCCTCCCCCGCGCAGCCTTCGATCTCGAAACCACCGGACGGAATTCGCGTGCCGCGCGCATCGTCACGGCGTCGGTGACAGTGGTGGACCACAAAGGGGATGTGATTACGGAACACGAATGGCTGGCCGATCCTGGCATCGAAATCCCTGCTGAGGCCAGCGATGTCCACGGCATCACCACGGAGCAGGCCCGGCGTGAGGGACGGCCGGCCCATGAGGTGACCGGGGAGCTGGCCACTGTCCTGCAGGAACTGTTCGACGCCGGCATCCCGGTCATTGCCTTCAACGCCAGCTACGACTTCACCGTCCTGGCCGCTGAGTCTGCCCGCTACGGTGTCCGGCAGTTGAGCCGGTTCCCGGTCCTGGACCCGTACATCATGAACAAGCAGGTGGACCGTTACCGCAAGGGCAAGCGCACGCTGACGGCGCTGTGTGAGGAATACGGCATTACGCTGGACAACGCCCACACGTCGGCGGCGGATGCCCTGGCCACGCTCCGGATGCTGGACGCCATGGCCATCAAGTTCCCCAAGCTCAAAATGCCGGCCAGCCAGCTGCACGAGCTGCAAAAGGACTGGGCCGTCAGCCAGGCGGCGGACTTCCAGAATTACCTGCGCAAGACCAAGCCCACAGCCGTGATCGAAGGGGAATGGCCCGTCCTGCCGCCGGAAGACGCCGGCCGCGGCGACTTCTAGCTGAGAGCTAACTCACATTTGGGCCGGAACCGCGGACTACCGCCGCAGGAACCCTAAGATTCGGCCGCGTGGGCAGCTTCCCGTTCATCAGATGTTAAGGAAGAGCTCCATTCGTTGCTTAATTCTGTCAGATAGGCAGTGGATCAAGACTTTATTCGGCTGAAAGCGCTCTACGCCGGAAATGAGATGATTAAGTTCAGCGGTAATCCCGCCCCGGCCGGCCGGCATTTTGCAGCAGGCGCCAGGCGCCACGCGCGCAGCCTCTCGGACCGGTTGAACTCATGACTCAGATGAAAGCGACTACCTGATGAAAATCAATGCCTTGAAGTGGCTGACCGCGGCTCCCGTGGCCCTTGCCTTGGCCGTTTCCCTCGCAGCCTGCGGCTCGGGATCGGCACAGCCCAGCGGCACGTCCACCGACGCCCTCGCCGGCAGCGACCAGCAGGCCCTGGACAAGTACACCACCGCTGACGTCACCCCGCTGGACAAGATCGACAAGACCAAGCTGGGCCTCAACACCGAAGGCAAGCTTGAGGTGGGCACGCTCTCCGACGCGCCGCCGAACATCTTCATCGACCCGGCAGGCAAGTTCACCGGTTACGACAACGAGCTGCTGCGCGCCATTGCCGGCAAGCTTGGCCTCGACGTTGAATTCGTGGCCACGGACTTCTCGGCGCTGCTCTCCCAGGTGCAGACCAAGCAGTTCGACCTCGGATCGTCCTCGATTTCCACCACGGACGCCCGCCGTGCAAACGTGGGCTTCACCAACGGCTACGACTTCGGCTTCATGGCTGTGGTTGCCAAAACCAACAGCGACGTCAAGGGGTTCAAGGACCTGAACGCCAATGTCCGCATCGGCGTCGTCCAGGGCACCGTCCAGGACGACTACGTCACCAACACCCTGAAGCTTGAGCCGGTCCGCTTCCCCGACTACGCCACCGTGTACGCGAACGTACGCAACGGCCAGATTGATGCGTGGGTAGCACCGTCGCAGCAGGCAACCGGCCAGGTGAAGGAAGGCGACGGCACTGTCATCGCCGAATCAGTGGTGAACACCCAGAACTTCACAGCATATGCAGTGAACAAGGACAACAAGGCCCTGATCGACGCCCTGAACTCCGGCCTGGACGCTGTAATTGCTGACGGTACCTGGGCCAAGCTGACCAAGGAATGGTACCCGGACCGCACCACCCCCGCCGACTGGAAGCCGGGCAGCAAGGCTGCTCCGGCTCCCAAGAGCTGATCTGGGCCTAACCGTAAATGGATCTCCTGGACCAGTTAGGTGAAACGTTCCTCAATTGGGGGGAAATGGCGAAAGTCATTCCCTCCCTTCTCACGGTGGGCTTGCCCAACACCCTGATCCTGGCCTTGGCTTCGGGCATCCTCGGAGCCTTGTTGGGGCTGTTGCTGGCGCTCATGGGTATTTCCCGGAATCCGGCGGCCCGCTGGGCAGCGAGGATCTACACCGACCTTTTCCGGGGCCTGCCCGCCATTCTGGTGATCCTGGTGATCGGCATTGGGCTCAGCCCCATTGCCCGGGAACTTACCGGAAACCGGAACCCGTATCCGCTCGGGATCCTGGCCCTTACCCTGATCGCCGGCGCCTACATCGGTGAGATCTTCCGCTCCGGTATCCAGAGCGTGGAGAAAGGCCAGCTGGAGGCCTCGCGTGCTTTGGGCTTCAGCTATGGCAAGTCCATGCGCCTGGTGGTGGTGCCGCAGGGCATCCGCCGCGTGCTGCCTGCCCTGGTGAACCAGTTCATCTCGCTGCTGAAGGATTCCTCCCTGGTGTTCGTGCTGGGTCTGGCTGCCTCGGACCGCGAGATCTTCCGGATCGGTAACGATGCCATGGCCAACACGGGAAACCTTTCGCCGCTGGTGGCCGCAGGATTCGTGTACCTCATCCTGACCGTGCCGCTGACGCACCTGGTTAATTACATCGACAACCGGCTGCGGACCGGCCGGCCGGAGAAGAAGGAACCGGACGAGCTGGCGGCACCTATCGGCAAGGGGGCACAGGCATGACGGAATTTACTTCCGGCACCCTGACCGGCAAGAACCTGCACCTTTCGTTCGGGCATAACCATGTGCTCCGCGGGATCGACCTCCATGTGGAGAAGGGCACCACGGCTTCGGTCATCGGTCCGTCCGGCTCCGGAAAATCCACGCTCCTGCGGGTCATGAACCGGCTGATCGAACCGGACCAGGGCGACATCCTGCTGGACGGCCGGTCTGTCCTGAAGGACAACCCGGATGAGCTGCGCCAGCGGATCGGCATGGTGTTCCAGCAGTTCAACCTGTTCCCGCATAAGACCGTGTTGGACAACGTCTCGCTCGCGCTGCGCAAGCTCCGGAAGCTCTCCAAGGACCAGGCGCGCGC
>DIZT01000149.1:38960-67017 GCA_002427975.1 Micrococcaceae bacterium UBA6021
GGCGGCCAGCAGCAGCGCGTTGCAATCGCCCGCGCGCTGGCCATGAAGCCTGAGGTGATGTTTTTTGACGAAGCCACCTCCGCACTTGACCCCGAACTGGTGAAGGGCGTCCTGGCACTCATGGCTGACCTCGCCAAGGGCGGCATGACCATGGTGGTGGTGACCCACGAGATGGGCTTCTCCCGCAACGTCTCAGATACTGTCACGTTCATGGACGCCGGTGTGGTGGTCGAATCGGGTCCGCCCGAGCAGATCTTCACGGCGCCCGCAACGGACCGCCTGAAGGGCTTCCTTTCGGACGTGCTTTAGGCGCCGCCACAGAAAATCCCCGCCTCCCGGACTTCTCCCCCTCGCATCGAGCGGGGATTTGTCCGGGAGGCGGGGATTTCCGGTTTAAGACGTCGTCAACGCCCGACGGCGGCGCTAGGCTTTCGCGGCTGCGGCGGCTAGAGCGGCGGCCGGCAACGCGTCGAAGATCCGGTTCATCGCGGCGTCGTCGTGTGCGGCAGACAGGAACCAGGCTTCAAAGACCGACGGCGGCAGGTAGACACCGGATTCCAGCATGGAGTGGAAGAACGGCGCGTACCTGAAGGTTTCCTGGGCCTGGGCGTCAGCGTAGTTGTGGACCCCGTTGGCGGACGTGCCGAACGCCACGGAGAAGAGGTTCCCGGCGAACTGTACGGAGTGGTCCACGCCGGCAGTATCAAGCGCTGCGGACAGCGCCGACGAAAGTTCCAGCGAGCGGGCGTCCACAAACGCGTAGACGTCGCGGGTGGCGTGCGTCAGGGTAGCGACGCCGGCTGCCATGGCCACAGGGTTTCCGGACAGCGTTCCGGCCTGGTACACGGGTCCGAGCGGCGCGAGGTAGTCCATCACGTCGGCACGCCCGGCGAGGGCCGCCGTCGGCATTCCACCGCCGATGACCTTTCCGAAGGTGAGCAGGTCGGGGGTCCACGGTTCCGCTGCGTCAGCTGCGCCGCCGGTGAGTCCCCAGTAGCCGGAGTAGCCGGTGCGGAAGCCGGTGAGCACTTCGTCCAAGATCAGCAGGGCGCCGTGCTCGCGGGTGATGCGGGACAGCCCGGCGTTGAAGCCGTCAGCGGGTGTCACCACGCCCATGTTGGCGGGGGCGGCCTCGGTGATGACGGCCGCGATGTTGGAGCCGTGCGCAGCAAAAGCGGTCTCGACGGCGGCGAGGTCGTTGTAGGGCAGGACCAGCGTTTCGGCGGCAGTGGCTTCGGTGACGCCGGCCGAGCCGGGCAGCGCCAGGGTGGCAACACCGGAGCCCGCAGCGGCCAGCAGCCCGTCCAGGTGGCCGTGGTAGCAGCCGGCGAACTTGATGATGAGGTTGCGTCCGGTGAAGCCGCGGGCCAGCCGGACGGCGGTCATGGTGGCCTCGGTGCCGGTGGACACCATCCGGACGCGCTCTGCGGCCGGCACACGCTCCTGCACGATGGCCGCGAGGTTGGCTTCGTCCGGGGTGGACGCACCGAAGGAGAGGCCGCGGTCAACAGCCGCGTGGACAGCCTCCAGGACGGCCGGGTGGGCGTGCCCCAGCAGCGCCGGGCCCCAGGAACAGACCAAGTCCACGTACTCTTTGCCGTCGGCATCGGTCAGGTAGGGACCCTTGGCCGACACCATGAACCGCGGGGTGCCGCCCACGGAGCCGAAGGCGCGGACGGGTGAATTGACGCCACCGGGCATCAGGGTCTGGGCACGGGCGAAGAGGGCTTCGGAACGAGTCATGCCCCTATTCTCCCATCCCACGGCGGTGGTGCCGGGCCCCCCGTCGTCAGGCGCGGGGGCCCGGCTACCGGGCAGCCGGATTCCGTCCAGGGGCCTCAATCAGCGATCGGCAAGCAGCTCCGCGACCCTGGGGGCCACCTTGGCGCCGAACAGTTCGATGGAGCGCAGCATCTTGTCGTGGGGCAGGGTGCCGCTGCTGTACTTCATCTCGAAGCGGTCCGCACCGAGCGTGCCTTTGAGCCGGACGATCTTCGCCGCCACCGTTTCCGGGGATCCGATGAACAGTGCGCCGTCCTCGTCCGCAGCGGCCTCGAACTCGCCGCGCCCGGCAGGGCCCCAGCCGCGCTCCGCCCCGATCTTGTTCCTGCTGGCGAGCCAGTGGGGGTAGTACTCCTCGAGGGCCTGCTCATCGGTCCCGGCCACATAGCCGGGAGAGTGAACGGACAGAGCCTGCGGATCGTGGCCCTTCTCGGCCAGGGTGCGCCGGTAGAGGTCGGCGTAGGGACGGAACCGCTCGGGCTCGCCGCCGATGATGGCCAGGACCATCGGGTAGCCGTAGGAAGCGGTGCGGACCACGGACTGGGGCGAGCCACCCACACCGATCCAGGTGGGAAGCAGGCGGCCTTCTACATGCGGGTAGACCATCTGGCCGCGGAGGCTGGCCCGGGTCCGGCCGTCCCAGTTCACCGGGTTCTGGGAGCGAACGCGGTTATAGATGTCCAGTTTTTCCTCGAACAGGACGTCGTAGTCGCCGAGGTCGTAGCCAAAGAGCGGGAAGGACTCCGTGAAGGAGCCCCGGCCAAGGATCACTTCGGCGCGGCCGTTGGAGACGGCGTCGAGCGTGGCGAAGCGCTGGAAAACGCGGACAGGATCGTCCGAGCTCAGGACCGTGACCGCACTACCGAGCCGGATTTTTTCAGTGGCCGTGGCGATGGCTGCCAGCACCACCTCGGGCGCGCTGACCGCGAAGTCCTTGCGGTGGTGCTCCCCCACGCCGAAGGAGTGAAGTCCGACGGCGTCTGCCACCCTGGCCTGCTCCACCACCTGGCGCAGCACCTGGGCGTGGTGCTTGGGTGTACCGTCGGCAGCCAGGTCGACGTCGCCGAATGTGCTGACGCCAAGCAGGATCGTGTCGTCGGGGACGGGTGCGGTGGGGTTGCCGAGGGGACTGGTTTCGGAAAGCTCGCTTTTTTCATGCATACGCATACAAACCACGGAACATCCGGAAACATTCCCCGCCGCGTCAGGACTCCTTGAGCCAGCCCGCAACTTCGGAGGCCCAATAGGTCAGCACGGTGTTGGCGCCGGCCCGTTTGATGCCGAGGATGGATTCCGTGATGGCACCCCGCCGGTCGATCCAGCCGTTGGCGGCGGCGGCCTCGATCATCGCGTATTCACCCGAGATCTGGTAAGCCGAGACAGGCACGGGGCTCATGGCGGCGATGTCGGCCAGGATATCCAGGTAGCTCATGGCCGGCTTCACCATGACCATGTCTGCGCCTTCTTCAAGGTCCAGTTCCACCTCGAGGATGGCTTCGCGGCGGTTGGCGGCGTCCATCTGGTAGGTGCGGCGGTCGCCCTTGAGCTGCGAATCCACGGCTTCACGGAAGGGGCCGTAAAAGGCGGAGGCGTACTTGGCCGCGTAGGCCAGGATGACGGTGTTCTTGTGGCCGGATTCCTCGAGTGCCTGGCGGATCACGGCGACCTGGCCATCCATCATGCCGGAGGGCCCCAGCACGTGGGCGCCGGCATCGGCCTGGGCCACGGCCATCTGGCCGTAGATTTCCAGGGTGGCGTCGTTGTCCACGTAGCCGTCGGAATCCAGGACACCGCAGTGGCCGTGGTCGGTGAATTCGTCCAGGCAGACGTCGCCCATGATGACCAGGTCATCGCCCACCTCCGCGCGGACGTCGCGGATGGCCTTGTTGAGCACCCCGTCCGGGTCCAGGGATGCAGTGCCGCGGGCATCGCGCACGGCGGGAACGCCGAACAGCATAATGCCGCCGACGCCCAGTTCCACGGCCTCCGCGGCGGCGCGCTTGAGTGACTCGGTGGTGTGCTGGACAACGCCCGGCATGGACGTAATAGGTGACGGTTCGCTAAGGCCTTCGCGGATGAACGCGGGCAGGATCAGGTCCGCCGGAGCCAGGCGGTATTCGGCGGTGAGCCGGCGCATGGCGGGAGTGGTGCGGAGGCGGCGGGGGCGGTGGTTCGGAAAGCTCATCGGTTGTTCCCTTCGTTGGCGAATACGGTGCCCAGGGCGGCCACTATGCCGTCGGGGGTGGGTACTTTGGCGGTGGCGGCCACCGCGATGCCGAGAGTGGCAGCTTCTGCCGCCGTCGGGCGTCCGATGGCGATGAAACGGCAGCGCCCCAGCGGCAGGAGGGTCGCGGCGATGCGGCGGGCAGCGCTGGGCGAGGCGGCCACGACGGCGTCGAGGGTGCCGGCGTCGAGCTCCCTGCGGGTCTGCAGCGGACTCAGCTCCCGCGGCGCGGCGTTGTGGGAAATGCCGACGACGGACGGCAGTTCCGCTGCCAGGCGGAGTCCGGGCCGGGCCGGGAAATCCACGGTGTGGTAGGACACAACGGCGGTGACGTCGGCACCTTTGGCTGCCAGGCCATCGCGTAGGGCAGGCGCGGCGATGTCTGCCTGTGGCAACAGCAGGCGCGCCGGGGCGGCAGTCCAGAGGTCCACGAGCCCTTCGGCGGACTGGATGTCCACGGGGGCCAGCGCCACGGGGATGCCCGCGGCCTCGAGGATCCGGCGGGAGGACGGTCCGATCGTGGCCACGCGTGTTCCCGCCGGCACCAGCGCTGCCGGTGTGGTCCCGCGCTCGGCCGCCTTTTCCACCAGCATGCGGACCGTGGTGATGCTGCTGACCACAAGCCAGTCGAAGCCACCGGCCGCCAAGGTATCCAGGGCGGTATCCAGAGCCGTTTGGTCCGCGGCCCGTTCGAAGTCGATGAGCGGCAGGACCACCGGTTCGGCCCCCAGGCTGGCGAGCAGCGCAGCCAGCGGCCCCGCACGGTCGGCGCTCCGGGTGATCAGGACGCGCCGACCGCCGAGAAGGCCTGCCGGTGCATCAGGATGCGGCAAGGTCCGCGATCTCCGCGGCGCCGGCAGCCAGCAGGAGCTCGGCCACCTCGATGCCGAGCAGCGTGGCCCCGACTTCAGTGAGTCCGTCCGTTGCCTTCTTTTCGCGCACCGTCCGGGTGCCGTCCACGGCGAACACCGCTGCCTCGAGGTAGAGGATGCTGCCCTTGCGGTAGGCGAAGGCACCCACCGGCGCGGCGCAGCCTGCCTCGAGGCGGGCCAGCACGGCGCGCTCGGCGGTCACGGCGAGGCGGGTGTCTTCGTCGTTGAGCGCGGCCAGGGCCTGCGCCAAAACACCTTGCGACCCTTCGGTGGAACCTGCCTTGCGCGGGGCGTCAGCCGTCCGGCATTCAATGGCCAGCGCACCCTGTCCCGGGGCTGGCAGCATCACGTCCATCTCGAAGAATTCGCTGACGGTGTCCAGGCGGCCGATGCGTTCCAGGCCGGCGGCGGCCAGTACGACGGCGTCGAGGTCCCCTGGTGCGCCTGCTGCGTTGCCGGGCAGGCCGGGCACGCGGCCCAGGCGGGTATCCACATTGCCGCGGATGTCCTGAACGTCCAGGTCAGGGCGGGCGGCACGCAGCTGGGCTGCGCGGCGCGGCGAGCCGGTGCCCACTTTGGCGCCCTGCGGCAGATCGGCCAGTTTGAGGCCGTCGCGTGCACACAGCACATCCCGCACATCAACACGCTTGGGCGTCGCCGCGATGGTGAGGCCAACCGCCGCGCCCGTGGGGAGATCCTTGAGCGAGTGCACGGCCACATCGCAGATGTCCTGCAGCAGGGCATCGCGCAGGGCGGCGACAAACACCCCGGTGCCGCCCATCTGGGACAGTGATCCTGTCTTGACGTCGCCCTCGGTGGTGATGTGGACCAGCTCCACGGGGAAACCTCCGACGGCGGCCAACTGGTCCGCCGTCTGCTGGGTCTGGGTCAGGGCGAGCTTGCTGGCCCTGGTTCCGATCCGTACGGTCACAGGGTTCCTTCTCCCCCGGCAGCGCCCGCGGACCCGGCCGGATATGCGTCATGTCCGGTGCCAACAGTCGAGTCGGCACCTGCGATGGTGGGCTTTCCGCCGCGGAAATTCGCGCAGCACCCCGGCCGGCAGACGTCGTACCAGGGGCCCAGGCCGGTCATTGCGGGCCGGTCACTGATGTTGTTGGCGCTCGTCCGTTCCGAGATGAGGTCCACCAGTCCGTTGACAAACTTCCGGTGGGCGCCCGGGGTAGGGACTCGCGTGGCGGCCAGGCCGAGGCTGCGGCAGGTTTCCATGGCTTCGGTGTCCAGGTCCCAGACGACTTCCATATGGTCGCTGACGAAACCCAGCGGGACGATGACGATGCCTTTGACGCCCTGGCCCGCCAGGTCCGTGATGGCGTCGTTGATGTCCGGTTCCAGCCACGGCACGTGCGGCGCGCCCGAGCGGGACTGGTAGACGAGGGACCAGGGTGCGGTCAGGCCTGACTCGGCCTCCACGCGGCTGATGACAGCGGCGCCCGTGGCCAGGTGCTGGGCAACGTACGCGGACCCTTCGTCGAAGTCGCGGGGCTCCCCCTCGGACCGTCCGGCGGCCTCGGCATCCCGGGTGGGGATGGAGTGGGTGGCAAAAAGAATGTGCACGGGGGCGTCCGGCGTGCCGGCGGCCGTGAGCTGCGCCCGCACGTCAGCCAGCCCGGCTGCGGTGCCTTCGATGAAGGGCTCCACAAAGCCGGGGTGGTCGAAGTACTGACGGATCTTGTCCACCTCAAGCCGGCCGTCCAGCCCGGTCTCCGTCAGGGCCATCCCGATGTCTTCGCGGTACTGGCGGCAGCTGGAGTAACAGGAGTAGGCACTCGTGGTGACCATCAGCAGTCTGCGGTGGCCGGCGTCGTACGCGTCCTGCAGGGTCTGCGGAATGTAGGGGTCCCAGTTGCGGTTGCCCCACAGCACGGGAAGCTCAATGCCGCGGGCAGCGAGCTCTGATTCCAAGGCAGCCTTGAGCCCGCGGTTCCGCTGGTTGATGGGGCTGATGCCGCCGTTGGCCCGGTAGTGGTGGGAAACCTCTTCGAGCCGCTCGTCCGGGATGCCCCGGCCGCGGGTGACATTGCGCAGGAACGGGAGGACATCGTCCTGGCCCTCGGGCCCGCCAAAGGAGGCGAGCAGAACCGCGTCATAGTTTTTCGGCGGCATCCGGCCGGCTTCGGTGACCGGGTTGATTCCGGTGACCGCAGTGCCCGCCGCGGAATCGGACTGGGTCATGCGAGGACCTCAGCAACCTCGGCTGCTGTGATGCGGCGGCCGGTGTAGAACGGGATTTCCTCCCGCACGTGGTTGCGGGCCTCGGTGGAACGCAGGTGGCGCATGAGGTCCACCAGGTCCACCAGTTCGGGAGCCTCCAGCCCCAGGATCCATTCCCAGTCGCCCAGGGCGAAGGAGGACACAGTGTTGGAGATGACCTGCGGGAACTCGCGGCCCAGCATGCCGTGGTCCCGGAGCATCTTGCCGCGTTCGGCGTCGGCCAGGAGGTACCACTCATAGGAGCGGACGAACGGGTAGACGCAGAGCCATTCGGCCGGAGCCACACCGCGTGAGTATGCGGGGGTGTGGTTCTTGGCGAATTCAGCTTCCCGGTGGACACCCATGGCGGACCAGACAATCTCGGTTCCGGCGAAAAGCGTGCTGCGGCGGATGTCGCGGATGGCCTGCTGCAGCGCTTCGGGTTTCGGGCCGTGGAGCCACACCATCACGTCTGCGTCCGCGCGCATGGCGGAGACGTCATAGCTGCCGCGGTGGGTCACACCGGCGGCGGCCAACCGGACCAGCAGGGCATCGAAATCGGCGGCAGCGTCAGCGCTGCGCACCAGGTCCTCAGACCGCTTGAAAACAGTCCAGAGAGTGAAGAACTGCTCGGCTGATTCTTCGGTTTTAGTGACAGATTCGGCAGAAGTGTGGCTCATGGTTACCAGTTTGCCCCTTCCGTACCGACAAGTCGAAACCGGCGACTTCTACAACACGTAGAAGTGCTTAATGTCACAGGCTCGACGCAGCGTGGGCCTTGTGCCGATCCGCCACTGACGTCAGATCCGGCGGATCCGGGCAAAAAGGAGTCCTGCGGCTCCGGCGGACCCCACCAGTCCCACACCAAGCCAGACCTTTCCGGGTTCGGCTCCCGCTTCAGCTTCGGTGGCCGAAGCCATGTTCTCCCCGCTGGCGGGCGCGTTTCCGGGGAGCTGTGGTACCGAGACGGGCGTGGCGTTGGCGCTTTGGGCATCCTGCGTGGGCCGCTCCGCAGTGGGATCGCCGTCCTGGCCGGTGTCCTGCGTCCCGGCGGCAGGAACACCGGGCTGGCCGTTCGGCTGCGTGCCTGCCGGTGAACCGGCCGGTGACCCGGTAGCTGGGGCTTGAGACGTGCTGACCGGCGCCGGAGCGCCCGACGGCGATGGTGTGCTTTTGGGAGTCGGGGCCTGGGGAGCGGTGCCCTGGGGAGCAGCGGTGGCTGAGGAGGCCGGAGCGGACGTCGTCGCCGTGGGGGCGGGAGCGGGTGTAGCCGTGGCCGTCGGAGCGGTGGAGCCTGAGGGGGCGGGAGCCGGTTCTGGTGAGCTTGTGGATTGTTCGCCGGTACTGCCCAGGGGGCCCTTCAGCAGGCCGTTGACCCCGGAGAGGTCCCCGTCGACTGCAATCTGGGCGGGCTCGGTGGGATCAGTACTGCCATCAGCCGCCTGGGATGCCGGCACGCCGGCGGATAGGACCAGTACCGCTCCGACGGCAGCCGCTGCAGCGCCACGCCGGAGTCCCCCATGGATACTGGTCCGGGAACGGGAAAACTTGGACCTGTAAATAACCATAGATATCGACCCTAGCCACATCGGCGGGTGGATTGGAAACCGGAAACTGTGCCTCCGAGGGGTGCCGTCCGGGCCCATACTCCACTGAACAGGGGCGACGGTCAGCTGAGCAGGCTGCGAATTTCTTTTCGCGTATCGGCCACCACGGCGGCGAGTCCGTTGCCGGCCACCCATCCGCCCACAATTCCCAGGCCGGCCTCTGCCGCGCAGAGGCTCCTGACCTCGGCCACCCGGGCTTTGTGTCCCACGGCCGCGAACGGCAGGGCGCCTTGCCACCTGACAACATCCCAGCCGACGACGTCGGTCCCCTGGACCGGGACGTCCAGCAGGGCCGAAGCGTCGCGCAAGGCCGCAGCCAGGAGGTCGGCGTCGCGGGCAGGCGCCGAGCCGTTGGATTCCGGGGCCCCGGTTGAAGTGCCGTCCAGACGGCCGTACGAGAGCCGCAGCACGTGCGTCCCGGGTCCTGCCGCCGCAGCAAGCCAATCCCACTTCGCGGTTGCATGGGTGAGGGCTTTCGCCTGGATGCCCGGCGTCTGGGGGGCTACCAGGATCCCGGTGCCCCGCGGCCTGCGGTCAAGTTCGGGCAGGTCCACCACCAGGGTGACGAGCCGGACGTCCGGCCCGCTTTCCGGATTCCTGCCGGCGAGTGCGGGTACCGCATCCTGCAGCAGCCCGACGGCGGCCGGGCCCGGCAGCGCCACCACCAGCAGGCCGCCGTCGTACGTTGCGTCCCCGGCGGTGACCCGCCAGCCGTCCGCTGTCCGTTCGACGGCGTCCGCAACTGTTCCGCCCAGCAGCGTGACCCCGCGGCTGCGGAGATCGCTGAGCAGGGCCGACACCAGGGTGTACATCCCGCCTTCGAGGCCGGCGACGGCGGAACCCGCCTTCGCGGCGGAGGGCTGCGGGGAACCGCGCCGCTGGGCGGCCACCGCGGCTGCGAGGGAACCGTGCTCACGGATACCCGCGCGCAGGCCCGGGGCCACCATGTCCACGTCCAGCAAGCCCGGGTCCGCGGAGTGCACCCCGCCCACCACGGGGGCCACGAGGCGCTCCAACACCCGGCGGCCCATCCGTGCACGCACCAGCGCCGCGACGCTGGTGACGTCCGACGACGCGCCGAGCGAGGCTGGCAGGTACTTGTCCAGAGACGCCCGCAGCGAGCCGACAAATCCCAGGGTCCGCCTGACCTCCGGGTCCCAGGGGTTGGCGGGAATGCCCAGGACACCGGTCTTGGGCAGTTCGCGCGGACCGTCCGGAAGCTGCACCCAGGCCCCGCCCGGGCGCGGCGCCACAATGTTGCCGCCGAGTCCCAGTTCGCCGGCAAGCTCAGCCACGGCTGGGGAGCGTGTGGCGAACGACTCTGCACCGCTGTCCAGCGTGAGGCCGGCCACCACGTGGTTGCCCACGCAGCCGCCCCAGGATGCCGTGGCTTCCAGGACGGTCACGGTGCGTCCGGCAGCAGCAAGCTCCCGTGCCGCCAGCAGGCCGGAGATGCCGCCGCCGAGAACGACGGCGCCCTGGGCCGGCTGCGACGAATTGTCCACGGTGCTACTCCGGGGAAATGGAGTGGATGAGTTCTACAACCCGGGTCAGGACCGTGGGGTCGGTTTCGGGCGGCACCCCGTGGCCTAGGTTGAGCACGTGGCCGGGCGCAGCGGCGCCGGCCGCAATGACCGCACGCACGTGGGCTTCGAGCACCTCCCAGGGCGCGGACAGCAGTGCGGGGTCGATGTTGCCTTGCAGCGGCACTGTTCCGCCCAGCCGCCGGTTGGCTTCATCCAGCGGAAGGCGGTAATCGACGCCCACCACGTCCACGCCGACGTCGCGCATGGCAACCAGGAGCTCCGAGGTTCCGGTACCGAAGTGGATCAGCGGCGCGCCGAGGTGGCGGACATGGTCCAGGGCCCGGGCTGAGGCCGGGGCCACGAATTTGGTGTAGTCGGCCAGTCCCAGCGATCCGGCCCAGGAGTCAAACAGCTGTCCGGCGGAGGCGCCGGCTTCCAGCTGGGCGCGGAGGAACATCCCGGAGGCGTCAGCGGCCCAGTTGGCCAGCGCGGTCCAGGTCTCCGGGTCCGCGTGCATCATGGTGCGCGGGCCCAGGTGGTCACGGGAGGGTTTGCCCTCCACCATGTAGGCGGCGAGGGTGAACGGGGCGCCGGCGAAGCCGATCAGCGGGGTCTTGCCCAGCTCCGCGACGGTCAGCCGCACGGCTTCGCGGATCGGTTCCAGCGCTTCCCACGTCAGTTGCGGCAGGGCGGCTACGTCCTCGGCCGTACGCACCGGCTTGTCCAGCACAGGGCCTACGCCGGGCACAATGTCCACTCCGACGCCCGCGAGTTTCAGCGGAATGACGATGTCGGAAAAGAAGATGGCAGCGTCAACGTCATGGCGCCGGACGGGCTGCAGCGTGATCTCGGAGGCCAGCTCCGGCCGCAGGCACGAGTCCAGCATGGCCACGCCCTCGCGCACCTTCAGGTATTCCGGCAGCGACCGCCCGGCCTGCCGCATGAACCACACCGGCCGCCGCGAGGGCTTGCCGCCGCGGTAGGCGGTGATGAGCGGGGAATCTGCGGTGCGGCCGTCCATCAGCGGATGGCTGGCAGCGAGGGCACCGGCAGCGGACACGGCATCGGACACGGCGGAGCTGGAAGTCATGCCATCGATTGTCCCCAAAATCGGGCCAAAAAGATAACGACAGCCTGTCACCCGCGGCGTCCCCGGGCGTGCCGTGGCAGGAATCACCCCCTTCGCCGCCGGTCCCGGCTCCCCGGGTTGTTCTACCGGGCTGCGAAAAAGCTATGATTGATCTGCTGTGGTTCTTTTTTCATTGGTGGCTACACACGCCGACATCGATCTTGAGACCGTTGCTCAACTGAGCAACGGTGCTTCCGGGATCGCCACATCCGCACTCTCCGGATCGCCGGCAGTGACGGGTGCGGTGGTGCTTGCCACCTGCAACCGCTACGAAATTTACGGCGAAGCGCCCCACGCTGACGATGTGGAAGCCGCCAGGGCGGCGCTCGTGTCCGAGATCAGCGGCCTCAGCGGACTCAACGAACAGCTGGTGTCCCGCTCCTTCAGCACCCGCACCGGCCCGGAAGTCAGCCAGCACCTTTTCGCCGTCAGCGCCGGACTGGACTCCGCCGTCGTCGGTGAACGGGAAATCGCCGGCCAGGTCCGCCGCGCACTCATCACCGCCCAGCACGAGGGCACCGCCAGCTCCGGCCTGGTCCGCCTGTTCCAGGCCGCGTCCAAGACGGCCAAGGACGTCGGGGCGCAGACCGCCCTCGGTTCCCGGGGCCTGTCCATCGTCTCCGTGGCACTGGATCTGGCCACCGATCTGTCCGAGTACCCCGACTGGTCGGCGAAGAAAGTCGTGGTGTTCGGCACCGGCGCCTACGCCGGCGCCACCATGGCGCTCCTCCGCGAACGCGGCTGCACGGACATCTCCGTGTTCTCCTCCTCGGGCCGCGCCGAAGCGTTCGTCGCCACCCGCGGCGGAACCGCACTGGACAGCGAATCACTCCCCGAGGCCGTGGCGGCCGCCGACGTCATGATCGGCTGCAGCGGCTCCGATACCCGTGTCGAGGCTGGGGGACNNTGTCGAGGCTGGCGAACTTGCCGGGATCCGCGCGGCGTCTCCCCAGCCATTGATCGCCATCGACCTTGCCCTCACCCATGATTTTGACCCGGAAGTCGGCCAGCTCGACGGCGTTGAGCTGCTCACGCTGGAATCCGTGCGTTTGGCAGCACCCCAGGAACAGGCCGAATCGCTCACCCAGGCCAGCGGCATTGTGTCCGGTGCAGCCCAGGCCTTCGAACAGGAACGGGAAGTCCGCTCAGTGGATTCCGCCATCGTGGCGCTCCGGCGGCACACCATGAACGTCCTGGATGCGGAAATGGAGCGTGTGCGTGCCCGCCACGGCTGCACCGCCGCGGCCGAGGAAGTGGAGTTCGCCCTCCGCCGGATGGTGAAGCAGCTGCTGCATGTCCCCACTGTCCGTGCCCGTGAGCTCGCCGCCAACGGGCAGCAGGACGATTACGTGTCCGCGCTCGAAACCCTGTACGGCATTACGGTGGAGCAGCCGGCCGCCGCAACGCAGGCGGAGTGCCCCGTGGACCGCAACGGCCTCGAAACCGCCTAGTAGACCGGCTTCTGCGGCTCCACGTCGCGCACCCACGCCAGGATTCCGCCGTCGAGGTGGCTGACCCGCTGGTATCCGGCCTTCCGCGCAGCCTCCAGCACGTTGGCTGACCGCGTCCCGGCCTTGCAGTGGAACACGATGTCCTTGTCCTGCGGGAGTTCCGCCCAGGCCTCCCCCGCGAGGATCCTGCCCTGCGGGATCAGCACCGAGCCGTCGATACTTACGATGTTGTGTTCGCCGGTTTCCCTGACATCCACCAGCTCGAAGTCCTTCAGGCCTGCCTTTCGGGACGCCAGCATGGTAGCCAGCTGGGTCGCCGTCACCGTGTGCTCGGTGTCTGCGGAGACGGCAGGGGTGATGCCGCAGAACGCCTCGTAGTCCGTCAGTTCGGTAATGGGTTCCGCGGCCGGGTCCTTGGACACGCGGATCTCCCGCCAGCTGCCGCCCAAGGCATCAAAGAGGGCCACGCGGCCCAGGAGTGAACGCCCGACGCCGGTGATCAGCTTGACTGCCTCGGTCACCATGAGTGATCCCACGGCAGCGCACAGCATGCCGAACACCCCGCCCTCACCGCAGGACGGCACGGAACCGGCGGGCGGCGCCTCGGGGTAGAGGTCGCGGTAGGTGGGCCCGTGCTTTTCCCAGAACACACTGACCTGTCCGTCGAACCGGAAGATCGATCCCCACACGTAGGGCTTGCCCAGGATGGCAGCGGCATCGTTAACCAGGTAGCGGGTGGCGAAGTTGTCCGCCCCGTCCAGGATCAGGTCGTAGTCCGCGAACAGTTCCAGGGCGTTGGAGGCATCCAGCCTGGCGTTGTGCAGCCGGACCTCCACCAGCGGGTTCAGTGCGGCGATGGCGTCCCGGGCGGATTCGATCTTGGGCCGGCCCACATCAGCCACGCCGTGGATCACCTGGCGCTGCAGATTGCTGAGGTCAACGTCGTCGTCGTCGACGATTCCCAGGGTCCCCACCCCGGCCGCCGCCAGGTACAGCAGCGCGGGAGAACCCAGTCCGCCGGCACCGATGACCAGCACCTTGGCGTTCTTAAGCCGCCGCTGACCCACCGCTCCGATTTCGGGAATGATGAGGTGCCGCGAGTAGCGTTCCACCTCGGCCGGCGTCAGTTCACCGGCCGGTTCCACCAGCGGTTTAAGTGATACAGAGGAAACATTTGCGGTCAAAGTCGAAGCCATACTTCAATGTATGCCCCGAGATACCGCGCGGTCATATTACCGCGCAGTATTGTGTAGGTAACGGCAAGGGAAAGTAGGGCAACTGTGGTCCATAAAATACGGGCTGACCGGGCGTCCGGCGGGGAACCGCCCGCGCCTCCACGCACCGCTGGGCAGCGGTCGGCCCGGCTTCCCCGGGACGAGCGCCGTGCGCAGCTGCTCGCGGCAGCCCAGGAGGTTTTTGTGGCCAACGGGTACCATGGCGCGGCCATGGATGAGATCGCCGAAACAGCCCATGTGAGCAAACCTGTGCTGTACCAGCACTTCCCGTCCAAGCGGGAGCTTTACCTTGCGCTGCTGGACAGCCATCTCGCGTCCCTGACGGACCTGATGCTCGGTGCCCTGAGCTCCACTACCGACAACGACGAACGTGTCCAGGCTGTGATGCGCGCGTACTACCGCTTCATCGCCAGCGACGACCAGGCCCACCGCCTGGTCTTCGAATCAGACCTCATCAACGATCCGGACGTCAGCTCGCGCCTGGAACTATTCAACAAGACGTTCGCGGACGCCGTGGCCCGTGTCATTGCCGAAGACACCAAACTGCCCCACCTGGAGGCACAGCTCCTGGGACGCGGACTGGCCGGCATGGCCCAGGTCAGCGCGCGTTATTGGCTGGAAACGGACGGCGATCTTGACCTCGACGTGGCCAGCGACCTCATTTACCGTTTAGCTTGGCGCGGAATCTCTCGCTTCCCCAAAGAGTCCTAGACTACAAATAAGAGAACCCAAGAAACTTTGATTGGCTGGGAGGCCCCTTTTGGAAATTAAGATCGGCATTCAGAACATTGGCCGCGAAATCGTACTGGAATCGGCTCAGGATGCTGACGCTGTAGCCACGGTGGTTGAAGAAGCCATCACCAAGGGCACCGAACTCCGTCTCAAAGACGACAAGGGACGCATCATCATTATTCCCGGCAACGCGCTGGGCTACGTGGAAATAGGCGCAGAAGAGGCCCGCAAGGTCGGTTTCGGCCAGTTCTAGCCCACCCGCGGCCAACCGCATCCGCGGCTGGCCGCTGCTTTTTCGAGGAGATTCCATGCTTTCGTTGACCATCGTTGTCCTGGTCACCGTGGCCGCAGGCTTTGTTGTCTGGGCCAACGACAAGCGCCACACCCGCTACGGCACAGGGTTGCCCGCAGGTGTTGCCGTTGTGGTGGGTGCGGTCAGCTGGATCATCTTCATGGCGGCAGGATTTGGCTACCACCCGGGCCTGACGTGGATTCCCTGGGTCCTGCCGATGGCACTTGGCACCGCCGCGGCCATCGGGACGGTCATCTACCTGGGCCGGACACGCGAAAGCCACGATACGCAGCGGCTGACGCAGGCGCTGAAGCTGTAGGCACATCCGTTTCCTGGGCATCCGTGACCACCACCCAGCCGGGTGCGTGGTCACGGTCCTTTAAGTCGCCGGCTGGGCAGTGGCTCCGAGCCGGGCAGCCGCCTCACTGGCGGCGGAGGCAGCAGCGGCATCCCTCTCAGTGACCTCACCGCCGGCGTCGTGGGACGTGTACCGGATAGACACGCGGTTGTACCGCCAGTCAAGGTCCGGATGGTGGTTCTGCTGTTCCGCCAGGCGTCCGACGGCGGCAATCAGCTCAAGCGCAACGGCCGCCGTCGGCATCTTGTAGACAGTGGACAGCCCTCCCTGCCGGTACCGCCAGTCGGGCAGCGCCGCCAGGACGGCGTCGATCCGCTCCGGGCTGAGTATGTCTTTCCTGCCGGCCACAGCGGCCTCCTAGGCTCGTCCTGTGAGCCCGTCCCGGCGGGCCGGCCGGTGCCGGCCTAGAGAAACTCTGCCCGGCCTTCCATGGCCGACGACGCCAGGGCGTGCTCGCGGCGCGGAATCCTGCCGGCCGCTTTCGCCAGCCTACCGGCGATGACGGCGTGTTTGAAGGCCTCCCCCATAAGTGCCGGGTTCTGCGCGCGCGTCACTGCGGTGGCCAGCAGCACGGCATCACAGCCCAGCTCCATGGCCAGCGCGGCATCGGACGCCGTGCCGATGCCGGCGTCCAGCACCACGGGTACCGAGGCCCGCGAAACGATCAGTTCGATGTTGTGCGGGTTGAGGATTCCCAGGCCGGTGCCGATGGGCGCTCCGAGCGGCATGACCGCTGTGGCACCCAGGTTCTCCAGCCGCAGGGCCAGGACGGGGTCATCGTTGGTGTAGGCGAACACCTTGAAGCCCCGGTTTACAAGCTGTTCAGTGGCATCCACCAACTCCACGGCGTCCGGCAGCAGGGTCTGTTCGTCGGCAATGACTTCCAGCTTGATCCAGTCGGTTTCCAGCGCATCGCGGGCCAGTTCCGCCGTCATGACCGCATCCCGGGCAGTGAAGCAGCCGGCAGTGTTGGGCAGGACCCGGATCCCGTGGTCCACCAGAAGCTGGAAGAGGGACCCCGATTCGGCCGGCGAATAGCGCCGCATGGCCACCGTGGTGAGCTCGGTTCCGGACGCCAGCAGGGCAGCCCCCAGCCCGTCGAGGCTGGGGGCACCACCGGTGCCCATGATCAGGCGGGAGCCGAGCTCAACGCCGTCGATGACCAGCCTGTCGCTGTCCTCGGGCCGGTTGCGTGTGCTGATGCTGGTGGTTTCTGTCATGGTGTCAGCCTCCCTGGACTGCGGTGACCAGTTCGACGTCGTCACCTTCGGCGAGCGCTGTGACGAACCACTGGCTGCGGGGTACTACTTCGGCGTTGTGGGCGACGGCGACGCCGAGTTTCTGCCCGTCTGTCGCCTCGCCGTTGGCGGCGAGGGGACGGCCGGTGACCTGGCTGATGAGGGTGGTGATCGAGGCGTCGTCCGCCACGGAATGGCGTGCGCCATTGAGGGTGATGTTCATGATGGTTCTTTCTGTGGGTCAAGGTCCTTCGCACGGCCAAAGTCCGTGCGTGGGGACAGGGTGCCTGCGACGTGGTGGTTTCCGGAAAACCTGGCCGGGCCCAGGGCTCCCCACCGGGGGTCCTGCCGGCCGTCCAGCAGCTCCCGGCAGATGGCCGCCGCCGCCGGAGCCAGCAGCACGCCGTGGCGGAAAAACCCGGTGGCAACGATCAGCCCGGCAATGTTCGCTGTCCCGGGCGCGTTAGCCGGTACCCGGCCGAGAAGTGGAGCGTTGTCCGGGGTCGCGGGGCGTGCCCGCGCAGTGCATTCCAGGAGTTCAAGCTCCGAGACGGCCGGCAGCAGGACCTGGGCGTCACGCAGCAACTGGTAAACGCCGCCGGCCGAGACAGCAGCGTCGCCTGTGTCCGTGAGCGCGTCCTCGCGTTGCGTTGCCCCGATCACCACGGTGCCGTCCTGCCGGGGAACGATGTAGACCGGCACGCCATGGACCATGCCGCGGACGGTCGAGGTCAGGAGCGGGCGCAGGTGCCGGGGAACAGCCAGGCGCAGGATGTCGCCGTGGACAGGCCGCAGGGGCAGGCGCAGTCCTTCGGGCAGGCCGGCCAGCGACGCCGCCTGCAATCCGTTGGCGACGATGGTGTCCCCGGCGCGGACATTTCCGCCGTGTGCCAGCGTTACGCCGCTGACGCGGCCGTCCTCCCAGCGAAGGGCAGTGGCCCGTTGGTCGACGGCGAATCCCCCGCGGGCACCTTCCACCGCGGTTCCGGCTCCGGGTCCGTGGGCGGCCAGGACTTCCTGGAGGCAAGCCACCAGTTTCCGGGGATCCACCTGGTGGTCGGCGGGGATGTCCAGGGCGCAGGATATGGCCGGGCTGAGCAGGGACTCCCTCGCCCTGGCCTCACGGACGGTCAGGGGTTCCACCACCAGTCCGTTGGCCTGCTGCACCGCCCGGAGGTCCATCAGGGCCCGCCGGTCCGCAGCGTCCGCGCCGACGGCGATGGTCGGCGTCGTCAGATATCCGGTATCTCCGCCTCCGGCCAGGGCGAGGTTGGCGGCGAAGGCCGGCCACAGGCCGGAGGACTCGAGCATCAGCTCAAGGAGGTCTTCTTCCTGGTAGTGCAGTTCGCTGACGGGGGCGAGCATGCCGGCGGCGGCCCAGCTGGCGCCGGTCCCTGGCGCGTCATCGATCAGGACAACGGATCTGCCCGAGCGCCGAGCCTCCCAGGCGATTGCATGGCCGATGACTCCGCCGCCGATCACTGCCACGTCGGCGTGCAGGACGTCGGCGTGCATCGCTGGGGCGCTGGCTGGTCCAGTGTCAGGACTGTTGCTTGGTGCGGGGACCACGTGGTTCCTTCCCTACGCCGGTATTACCCGGATCAGGTCAAGCGGTCGGCTCTGACGCCCTCTCAGCCCGGCCGCTTTATGACGGCTGCAACGGGCTCCCGCAGTACACGCCCAGTTTAGGGGACTTAGGCTGGTTTCCATGAACGCGCATTCCTTCGCCGCTGCAGGCACGCCCTCCGCCAGCCCTTCCGCCCCCGCATCCTTGACCGGAGCAGACTCCACCGGCGGTACCGCCGCCCCCTTCCCCCACAGCGCCAGGCTGTACCTTTGCACCGATGCGCGGCGGGACCGCGGGGACTTCGGCGAGTTCGTGGACGCGGCATTTTCCGGCGGAGTGGACATCATCCAGCTCCGCGACAAGGCGATCGAAGCGGCCGAGGAGCTGGAGCTGTTGGCCGTGCTTCGGGCGGCGGCCGAACGCCACGGAAAGTTGTGGGCAGTCAATGACCGTGCCGACATCGCGCTGCTGTCCGGCGCCCCGGTCTTCCACATCGGGCAGCAGGACCTCCCCGTGGCGTCGGCCCGCGCGCTGCTCAGCTCACGGGCAGCGATCGGGCTTTCCACGCACACCACCGAGCAGGTAGAAGGCGCCATCCGGCTGTCCGTTGGGCTGCCTGCCGAACGCGGCCTGGACTACTTCTGCGTCGGACCGGTCTGGGCCACTCCCACCAAACCCGGCCGGGCCGCCGTCGGCCTTGACCTGGTGCGGTATACGGCGGAAGCAGTCCGCGCTGCCGGTGGCACTCAGGCCACTCTTCCCTGGTTTGCCATCGGAGGCATCGACCTGGGGAACGTGGAGCGGGTGGTGGAAGCCGGTGCCGGCAGGATTGTTGTGGTGCGCGCCATCACCGAAGCCCCGGACCCTGCAGCGGCGGCCGCGGCACTCCTGGCGGCCTTGGACTCGGGCGCATCCTGACAATCCCCTGCGTGGCGGGCGGCGGGCGTACACGAACGGCGGAAATCGGGCTAACCTGATTTTCGTGTCACATCATAGGTTGGCCCCCAATGTCCACGAGCAGACCAACGCCCTCGCGGCGGCGCTGAGCGCCCTGCGGACCGAGCTGGAACTCCCGGGGTCATACCCGGCCGAGGCGCTGCGGGATGCCGAGGCGGCCGTGGCCGTGCACGAATTGCCGGGCGCGGACCTGACGGACGTGGAGTTCCTCACCATCGATCCGGCGTCGTCCACGGACCTGGACCAAGCGCTGTTCATCCAGCGCGCCGGTACTGGCTACCGGGTTCTTTACGCCATTGCTGACGTGCCGTCCTTTGTCCGCCCCGGTGGCGGCCTGGACACCGAAACCCGCCGCCGCGGCCAGACGTTCTACGCCCCGGACGGCCGTATCCCGCTGCACCCCGAAGTCATCAGCGAAGGGGCCGGCAGCCTCCTTGCGGGGCAGTTATGCGGCGCATATATCTGGGAGTTCGGGCTGGACGATGACGCTCAGGTCGCCACGGTTACTGTCCGCCGGGCCACCATCCGCAGCCGGGCCAAGCTGAGCTACAAAGGCGTCCAGGCCGAACTCGACGCCGGAACAGCCGGTCCTGTCCTGCAGCTGCTGAAGGAAGTAGGGCTCAAGCGGGTCGAGCTGGAGCGCCGCCGCGGTGGGGCCAGCCTGAACATGCCTGAGCAGGAAATCGTCCAGCTGCCCGACGGCGGCTACCGGATTGCCGCTGCGCCGCAGCTTCCGGTGGAGGACTGGAACGCCCAGATTTCCCTGATGACGGGGATGGCGGCGGCAAACCTGATGCTGGCGGCAAAAGTGGGCATCCTGCGCACCATGCCCGCCCCGGACGAGCGCTCCCTGCGCCATTTCCGCCTCCAGACCGAGGCATTGGGCAAGCCGTGGGACGGCAAAATCAGCTACGGCGAATACCTCCGCAGCCTTGATCCGACAGAGCCAAGGCAGCTGGCCATCCTGCACTCCGCCGGCATGCTGTTCCGCGGCGCCAGTTACACGGCCTTCGACGGCACCGTGCCTGAAGATGCCGTCCAGTCCGCCATTGGCGCCGCCTACGCCCACACCACGGCACCGCTCCGGCGTCTCATCGACCGCTTTGTCCTGGTGATCTGCGAGTCCCTGAGCAACGGCAGGCCTGTACCCGACTGGGCGCGGGAAGCGCTGCCGTCCCTGCCGGAGATCATGGCCGGATCCGACCAGCTGGCATCGCGCATGGAACGCATGGCGCTGGACACCGTGGAGGCCGCGCTCCTGGTCAACCACGTCGGCCAGGAATTCGAGGCGATCGTGATTTCCGGCTCCAAGCCGCAAAAGGACAACGGAAACGGCAACGGCGCCAAGAACAGGGCTGCGAAAAACGGGAGCGGCCCCTCGGGGATCATCCAGATCGCCGAACCCGCCGTGACGGCCCGGTGCGGCGGCGACCTGGAGTCCGGAACCAAGGTCCGGGTCCGCCTGATCTCCTCCGATATTGCCGCCCGCGAGGTCCACTTCGAGCTGCTGGCCTGAACGATGCGCCCTGTTTGAACAGCCCAAGCCGGAATTCCGGGTCCATACGGCTAGACTGAAGAAGTAGAAATGGATGCCCGGTCGTTGATTTCCTTGATTTTGAATTCAACAAGCCCGCTCCTACGCGATCTTGAGATACACCCGTTGGTCACCAGTGCCAGCATTTAGATAGCCCGCGATCGGCTTCCACTGGATTTGCTTGCGCGCCAGAGCGTGCTCCGGAACGGCCACGTTGGCCGGCCCGTTGAGCAGGCAGCGCCAATGCCCAAATGAATAAGGAAACTCCCCTGTGAGTGAATTGCATACCCACCAGATCCTGAGTGACGACTCCGGCATCGAGACGCTCGAACCCGAAGAGACCATCATCTCGGACGAGAAGCCGCACGAGATCGAGGAGAAATCCTTCGCTGACTACAACGTCCGCGCCGATATCGTGGAGTCCCTGGCCGATGCCGGGATCACCCACCCCTTCCCCATCCAGGCCATGACCCTGCCGGTGGCACTGGCAGGCCACGACATCATCGGACAGGCCAAGACAGGCACCGGCAAGACCCTGGGCTTCGGTATCCCCGCCCTGCAGCGCGTGGTGGGTCCGGATGACGCCGGATTCGACAAGCTCGCCGTTCCCGGCGCACCACAGGCCCTGGTCATCGTGCCGACCCGCGAGTTGGCCGTCCAGGTGGCCAACGACCTCCAGAATGCGGCCCGCAAGCGCAACGCCCGCATCACCACCATCTACGGCGGCCGCGCCTACGAGCCGCAGGTCGAGGCGCTGCAGAAGGGCGTCGAGGTTGTGGTCGGTACTCCCGGCCGGCTCATCGACCTCTACAAGCAGAAGCACCTCGTCCTGAAGAACGTCAAGATGGTCATCCTGGACGAGGCCGACGAAATGCTGGACCTGGGCTTTCTGCCGGATGTGGAAACGCTCATCGCCGGTACCCCTGCGGTCCGCCAGACGCTCCTGTTCTCCGCCACCATGCCTGGCCCGGTCGTTGCCATGGCCCGCCGCTACATGACGCAGCCCACGCACATCCGGGCGGCCGACCCGGACGACGAGGGCCTCACGAAGCGCGACATCCGCCAGCTCATCTACCGCGCGCACAGCATGGACAAGATCGAAGTTGTTGCCCGCATCCTGCAGGCCCGGGGCCGCGGCCGCACCATCATCTTCACCAAGACCAAGCGCACTGCCGCGAAGGTGGCCGAGGAACTCGTGGACCGCGGCTTCGCCGCCGCCGCCATCCATGGCGACCTGGGCCAGGGCGCCCGCGAGCAGGCGCTCCGCGCCTTCCGCAACAACAAGGTGGACGTTCTCGTGGCCACCGACGTCGCCGCCCGCGGCATCGACGTCGACGACGTCACCCACGTCATCAACTACCAGTGCGTCGAAGACGAAAAGATCTACCTGCACCGCGTGGGCCGCACCGGCCGCGCCGGCAACAAGGGCACCGCCGTGACCTTCGTCGACTGGGACGACATGCCCCGCTGGGGCCTGATCAATAAGGCCCTGGGCCTGAGCGTCCCGGAGCCGGTGGAAACCTACTCCTCCTCACCGCACCTCTACGAAGAGCTGGACATCCCGGAGGGCACCAAGGGCCGCCTCCCCCGCAACAAGCGCGTGCTGGCCGGCGTCGACGCCGAGGTCCTTGAGGACCTGGGCGAAACCGGCAAAAAGAACACCCGCCCCAGCGGCGGACGTGACGGCGGGCGCGATGGTGGCCGAGACAGCAACCGCGACGCCGGCCGCTCCGGTGCTCGCGACAGCAGCCGCCGCACCGGCGAGCCCGGCGGACGCTCCGGTGACCGTCGTCGTCGTACCTCTGATGCGGCGACCGCCGGCACCAGCCCCGCCCCGGAACCGGTTGCTGCGGCTCCGGCCGACGGCGAAGTGGACCCCCGTGCCCGCCGTAGCCGGACCCGCACGCGCCGCCGCAACGGCGAAGTAGTGGCCGGCGCCGACAACGGCGCGCAGCCCGGCAGCACCGAGGCATAACAGCCTCTATGACTGACACCGTCTGGGCGCCGGACGGCAGCAACCTGGTGGTTCACGCGGACAACGCGGAGTTCCTCCCCTCGCTGCCGGACGGCGCCTTCACCTTGATATACGTTGACCCGCCGTTCAACACGGGCAGGGTCCAGAAGCGCCAGGAAACGCGGATGGTGCTGAACACCGACGGTGACGGCGACCGCGTGGGCTTCAAGGGCCGTTCCTACGACACCATCAAAGGCGCCCTGCACCGGTACGATGACGCCTTCAGTGACTACTGGTCATTCCTGGAACCCCGGCTGGTGGAGGCCTGGCGTCTGCTGGCCGACGACGGCACGCTCTACCTTCATCTGGACTACCGGGAAGTCCATTACGCCAAGGTCATGCTTGACGCGATCTTCGGCCGGGAGTGCTTCCTGAACGAGATCATCTGGGCCTACGACTACGGTGCCCGCGCCAAATACCGCTGGCCCACCAAGCACGACAACATCCTCGTGTACGTCAAAAACCCGGCAAAATACCACTTCGACAACGCCGAGGTGGACCGCGAGCCGTATATGGCGCCCGGCCTGGTGACACCGGAAAAGCGGGAGCTCGGGAAGCTGCCCACCGACGTCTGGTGGCACACCATCGTCTCGCCCACGGGCAAGGAAAAGACCGGCTACCCCACGCAGAAGCCAGAGGGCCTCATCCGCCGTGTGGTGTCGGCGTCGAGCCGGCCCGGTGACTGGTGCCTGGACTTCTTCGCCGGTTCCGGAACCCTGGGCGCCGTGGCGGCCAAACTGGACCGGAAGTTCGTGTGTGTGGACCAAAACCAGCCGGCCATCGACGTGATGGCCAAGCGGCTGGCTGCCAAGGCCGACTTCGTGGAGTTTTACCCTAGCTAACTGAACTGGCCCGGTGACGCGCAGCCGGGGAGGCGCCTTTATGTGGGGCCTGTGCGCTCGGCCCCACACAACACTTCACAGTCGACGCCACGGCCTCTGGCGCGGGCGGATCATCGGGATGCCGCCGGGGTCATGGGCCGCACACCACCTGAATGCCGCTGCCGGACTGGCGGTTGTCCAAGGCCAATCCATGACCGGCGCACATGTTGGCCAGCAGCGTGGCCGCATCGCCGTTCATGTAGTTGCCCGTTTGACCGGCGGGCGTTACCGATCCGTCTCGCCAATGAGCGTCAGCGTTCCCGGCGGGACGAAAATCCACACATCCGGCTCGAAGGGAAGCACCACCCAGTTGCCCTGGACATAGACGGTACCGAAGGGCAGCTCCACTGCTTTGGCATGGGAGGTATCCACGGGCCGACTCACGTTTTCGCAGTGAAGGGCTTGTGCAGCTGGAGCGACAAACATCAGCGCGAACAGCGCAGCGCCGATTGCAATGACTTTCCTGATCATGATGTCTCCTCTGAATAAAGAGACCAACAGGGTCGCGGTCGGTACAGCAAGACACACGATACTCCTGCCTTAAACCAAGTCAATCGTCGGCTGACGCTTGACGCGGGAGGCCAATCCTCAGCCGCGTACCACTACTGAACCGGTGGCCAGCTCCTCAATCCGGGCCAGCACCTCGGGAGCCGTGAGGTTCTCGCCGAGGAGGTTCGGTTTACCTGTTCCGTGGTAATCCGAAGAGCCCGTCATCAGCAGTCCATGCTTGGCCGCGAGACCCCTGAGGAATTCCCGCCCCTCCTCCGGGTTGTCCCGGTGCTCCACTTCCAGGCCGAGCAGGCCGGCGTCGATCATCTCGCGGTAAGTGCGCTCGCCCACCACTCGGCCGCGGCCGGATGCCACGGGATGGGCGAAGACGGGCACGCCGCCAGCGGCCCGGACAAGTTCGACGGCGGTGGTAGGGTCCGGTGCGTAGTGCTGCACAAAGTAGCGCGAATGTGAGGTGAGGATGGAGGCGAATGCCTCTGAGCGGTCCGAAACCACGCCCGCCGCCACCAGGGCATCAGCGATGTGCGGCCTGCCCAGGGTGGCGCCGGGGGCAACATGGTGGATGACGTCGTCCCAGGTCAGCGGATAGTCTTCGGCGAGCAAGGTCACCATGCGTTCGGCCCGGGTGAGGCGCGCATCCTTGGCCTTGGTAATTTCCTCAAGCAGGCCCGGGTGCGACGGATCGTGCAGGTAGCTCAGCAGGTGCACGCTGATGCCCTGATCCGTCCGGCAGGAAACCTCCATGCCCGGGACCAGCGCCACACCGTTTTCCAACGCTGCGCGGGACGCTTCGGCCCAGCCGTCGGTGGAGTCGTGGTCCGTCAGGGCGACGACATCCAGACCTGCCTGCGCCGCTGAGGCCATGACGTCGGCGGGGGTTTCCGTGCCGTCGGAAACGTTGGAGTGGGCATGCAGGTCAATCCTCACCTCCCCAGCCTAGTAGACGGCGTTGGCTCAGGTATTGCCGCCCTCAGCCCCCGGCGTCCTGACCACGCCGAGCTGCTGTATTAACCCGAGGTCATCCCTGCTGGACCAATGCTCAACGATCCGCCCGTGCTCGATGCGATGGATCGCCACCGCACTCTCCCGCAGGTTGGCGCCGGTGGCAGGGAGCGGACCGGGAAGGTCGCCCTGGTGGGTTCCGGATGCGGTCAGACGGGTTACAACGCGGTCCCCCTCAGCGACCTGGTCCTCTATCTCGTGCCGTCCAGGGGTGGCCGTCCAAAAGATACTGAAGGCCACCTTGAGCCCCTCGCGCCCGCCCGGCAATCCGGGAAACGGCGGGTTGTGGTCAAGGTAGTCTTCCGCGACCAGCTCATCCATCGCAGCAATATTTCCCGCATCGATCTCTGCGTAGAACCGCCGGACCAGAGCTTTATTGTCATCGGTTTCCATGGCCGTCTTTCCCGTTGCACGGACGCCTGTTCGGTACCTGACAGTCGCCGTGGAAGGCAGTCGTAAACCCCCGCGCCTGTCCTGCGCGAGGGTCGCCGGGCAGCAGCGGACCATAGTCCGCTCCCCTTGTGGCCCAAGCCTGCCCGCTGGTGAGACGATGGTGCGGTGAACGATGCCGAAAACACCCTGAACTCTGCTTCCCAGCCCCTCGATGAGCGCGTCAACAACCGCTCGCAGCGGCCCAGTTCCGCTGCCTTCAAAGCCTTTATGGCCAGCAACTGGGCGCCGGCCGGGCACCAACTGCCGGCGCGTGACGCCGTGGCCAGCTTCGCCGCAACCCGGCGAAAGGCCATCTCCGAGAAGTTCAAAGGCGAACGGCTGGTCATCCCCGCAGGCCCCCTGAAGGTCCGCTCTAACGACTGCGACTACCGTTTCCGTCCGCACTCCGGATTCGCGCACCTCACCGGTCTTGGGCTGGACCACGAGCCGGACGCCGTCCTCATCCTGGAACCGGCCGGCGAAGGAAAAGGCGACGACGGCGGGCACCACCGTGCCGCCCTCTACTTCCGTCCGCTGGCCGGCCGGGACACGGAACAGTTCTACGCCGACTCACGTTCGGGCGAGTTCTGGATCGGTGCGCGGCCCACGCTTGCCGAATTCGAGGCCCGACTCGGCCTGGCCACCGCCCATATCGATGGACTCGAAGCAGCGATCACCAAGAACGTTGGCGCTCCAGAGATCGGCGGGATCTCCATCCGGCTGGTCCGCAAGGTGGACGAGAACATTGACGCACTGGTGGACACAGCCCGCTACAACACTGCCAAAGACCCGGAAAACCTGGACCTCGCTGTCCTGGATGCCCTCGACGAAAAACTTTCCGAAGCCCTGTCCGAACTCCGCCTCCTGAAGGACGAATGGGAGATCGAACAGATGAAGACCGCGGTGGCCGCTACTGTCGAGGGATTCGTTGAGGTGGTCAAGGCCCTCCCCCGCGCCTTGACCCACGCCCGCGGCGAGCGGGTCGTCGAAGGCGTTTTCTTTGCCCGTGCCCGCGAAGTCGGCAACGAACTCGGCTACGACACCATTGCCGCCGCCGGCAACAACGCCACCGTGCTGCACTGGACGCGGAATACCGGCAAGATCAACGCCGGCGAACTGCTGCTGCTGGATGCCGGTGTGGAAGCGGACTCGCTGTACACCGCGGACGTCACCCGGACCCTGCCGGCCAACGGCACGTTCACTGATGTTCAGCGCATGGTCTACGAGGCGGTCCTTGACGCTGCCGACGCCGGATTCGCGGCCGCCCAGCCCGGCACCAAGTTCCGCGACATCCACACCGCCGCCACCACCGTGCTGGCGGAACGCCTCGCCGAGTGGGGGCTGCTCCCCGTAAGCGTCGAGGAGGCCATCAGTCCCGAGGGACAGCAGCACCGCCGCTGGATGCCGCACGGCACCAGTCACCACCTTGGCCTGGACGTCCACGACTGCGCCCAGGCCAAGCGTGAGCTGTACCTGGACGGCATCCTTACGGAGGGCATGGTGTTCACCATTGAACCCGGCCTCTACTTCAAGGCCGAGGACTTGGCCATCCCGGCGGAGTACCGCGGCATCGGAGTCCGGATCGAGGACGACATTCTGATGACGGCCGCCGGTCCGGTGAACCTCAGCGCCGCGCTGCCCCGCAAGGCCGATGACGTTCAGTCGTGGATGGCAGGCATCTATCAGGAGCTGGACGCTGGTTTGGCCAGCGGAAACAACCGCTAGCCAACGTTGCTTCCAGCGCATTCGGCAGGGATGCGCTGGAAGTCCATACCCCTTGGTGAAGCTCTGATAACAGTTTTGGCAATCGCTTGCCAAAAATTATTCCCGCTGAATACGCTGGGCGCGGAGAAGGAAATCGTAGACTGTGATTCACGTCTCGGGTCTCTGCCGCACCGTTGTCTTCAAAGGAGAAGTCTCATGGGTATGTCCAAACCACGTCGTCTCGGAACCATCGCCGCAGCGACCATTTCCGTTCTAATGCTCGCCGCATGCGGCGGGTCGGGCGGCTCAGGCGGTGCGACCCCGGGCGCCTCGGGTGGCAAGGTGGACGGCACCGGAAAAACGCTTAATGTCCTGATGAACGTGACTGCGCAGTATCCCCAGGAGCAGCAGGCCTGGTTCAAGGAAATGAGCGCAAAGTTCAAGACGGAAACCGGAGCCGACATCCAGTGGGAAACGTTCGCTACCGCCAATGACGAGATGACCCGGATCCAGACCTCAGTCGTCTCGGGCCAGGGACCGGACGTTTACGGACTCGGCACCACGTTCACTCCCACGGCGTATTCCACCGGGGCATTCGTGAAGCTGGGTGACAACGAATGGAACCAGCTCGGCGGCAAGGATAGGTTCGTTCCCGCGGCACTGGGCATTTCAGGTCCGGACGAGAAAAACCAAATCGGCATCCCCTTCGTGAGCCGGCCGTTCGTGATGGCGTACAACACCGAACTGCTGGCTGCCGCCGGCATCGACAAGCCTGCCACCACCTGGGATGAATTCACCG
>DIZT01000149.1:67290-67428 GCA_002427975.1 Micrococcaceae bacterium UBA6021
ATGACCCCATCACCAAGAAGGCATACGAGACCTACTTCGGCTGGGTAACCAAGGACAAGGTGGTTGACCCCTCCTCCGTTGGCTGGGCCAATCCGCAGGCACTTGCTGCGTTCGCCGCCGGTAAAGCAGCGTACTTCC
>DIZT01000321.1:0-9816 GCA_002427975.1 Micrococcaceae bacterium UBA6021
GCCACGGCCAGCGGTCCTCGTCGGTCAGCGGGGTGCCCGCTGCCATCTTGGCGACGTTCTCCACAGGGTGGAGGGAATCGGCGTCCAGGAACGGCGCGCCCAGTTCGCGGGCTACGAGGTCACCGATGGTGGTCTTCCCGCACCCGGAGACGCCCATAACAATGATGCGGGGCCCGGTAGCTTCTCCTGCGGAGGGCGATGCAATGTCGCTCACCAGTCGTGCACCGTTCCGTCGACGAGGCGGTTGTAGGGCAGGTACGCCTGCTGGTACGGGTACGCAGCTGCAGCTTCCTCGTTGAATTCGACGCCGATGCCAGGCTTGTCGCCCGGGTGCAGGTAACCGTCCACGAAGGTCATGGACTGCTCGAAGACCTCGTTGGTCTTGTCGGAGTGCTGCATGTATTCCTGGATGCCGTAGTTGTGGATGGCCAGGCCCACGTGCAGCTGCGCGGCGAAGCCGACCGGGGAGATGTCGGTGGGGCCGTGGAAGCCGGACTTGATCTGGTACTGGGCTGCGAAGTCCATGACCTTCTTCAGCGGGGAAATACCGCCGAAGTGGGTGGAGGCTGCGCGCACGTAGTCGATCAGCTGTTCCTTGATGATGGTCTGGTAGTCGTACACCGTGTTGAAGATTTCACCGATGGCCAGCGGGGTGGTGGTGTGCTGGCGGACCAGGCGCAGTGCCTCCTGGTTTTCGGCCGGGGTGCAGTCTTCGAGCCAGAAGAGGTCGTAGGGTTCCAGGGCCTTGCCGAGCTTGGCTGCCTGGATGGGGGTCATGCGGTGGTGTCCGTCATGGAGCAGCGGCAGTTCGGCACCGAATTCGTTGCGCACGGCTTCGAAGACGGTGGGGAGGTGGCGCAGGTAGGCGCGGGTGTCCCAGTCTTCTTCCACTGGGAAGGCACCGCGGCCGGCGGGCTCATAGTCGTAGCGTTCGCCCGAGGCCTGGGCCTGGGCGGCAACACCGTAGACGGCCTTGATACCGGGGACGGCGGTCTGGATGCGGACTGACTTGTAGCCCAGTTCCAGGTGCTCGCGGACCGAATCGAACAGCGATTCGATGTCAGCGCCGGAAGCGTGGCCGTAGGCCCGCAGGCCGTTGCGTGAAGCACCGCCCAGGAGCTGGTAGACCGGCATGCCGGCCATCTTGCCCTTGATGTCCCACAGGGCCATGTCGACGGCGGCGATTGCCGCCATGGTGACCGGCCCGCGGCGCCAGTAGGAGCTGCGGTACAGGAACTGCCAGGTGTCCTCGATCTTGTGCGGATCCTTGCCGATCAGCAGCTGGGCGACGTGCTCTTTGAGGTACGCGGCAACAGCCAGTTCCCGGCCGTTCAGCGTGGCGTCACCGATGCCGGTGACCCCGTCGTCCGTAGTGATGCGCAGGGTCACGAAGTTACGTGACGGGCTTGTCACGAACACCTCAGCGGCAATGATTTTCACGGCAGATCCTTTCGGGGACTTCTGGTCAGTTGGTCTTGCTGGGAGTTACGGGCTGGTAGTTTTGCTGGCGTCAGCCGGGGTACAGGCCTAAGTGGTCGTGCTGGCTTCCACCGGCACCCTGGCGTCAGCTGCTTCGCCGGAGCCCACCGTTTTGGTCCGGCGTTCCTGGATCTCCTTGAGGATCTCCGCGTGCTTGGCATCGGTCAGCGTGTACCTGGTCATTACCAATACGGCAAGGATAGTCAGTACCGCCGGGAGTGCACCCGCTGCGATCTGGATGCCGAACACCGCGTCGGCGGTCTGCGCGACTCCGCCGGACTTGTAGCCGCCCAGGGCAAGTGCGTAGGCGGCGAGGGCGCCACCGACGGCCTGGCCGGACTTGCGGGTGAAGGAGAACAGGGCGTAGGTGATGCCTTCGGTGCGGACACCGGTCCGCCATTCGCCGTATTCCACGGTGTCCGCTTCAAGAGCCCACACAACGATGTTGACCGCGAGGACACCGACGAGGCTGATCACGAGGCCCGTGAAGCCGATCCAGACCTGGCTGGCCGGGGTCAGGAAGATGATGGCGCCGCCGGCGACAGTAATCAGGGAGGAGTAGATGTACACACGCTTCTTGCCGACGTTGCGGACCAGCTTGGGCATAAACGCGGCCAGGAAGAAGGTGAGCACCAGCTGGACGATGGACAGGACGGGGTAGAGGTCCAGGCGGCCCAGGACGTCGCGCAGGTAGAACAGCTGCACGGAGGTCAGTGCGAGGTAGCCGGAGAGGAAGAAGAAGGAGCTCAGGCACAGCATCAGAAGCGGCTTGTTGCCCTTAAGGGTGTCCATGCTCTGCTTGAACGTGACCTTAGGGACTGCACGGTGCACGCGTTCCTTAGCGGTCAATGCCGTGAAGAAGTACAGCGCCGTTCCGATCACCACGAAGATCAGGGTGATGGTGGTGAACATTCCCTGGAGGTTGGCGCCGGGCTTGATCAGCGGTGCAACGAAGATGCCCAGGGCCGAGCCCACCAGCAGTGCGCCCACCATGCGGGCCGAGCCGAGCTTTGCGCGCTCACCCGGATCCTGCGTCATGGCGCCGGCCAGGGAGCCGTAAGGGATATTCACGAGGCTGTAGGCAAGGCCAAGGGCGGCGTAGGTGACATAGGCGTACAGCAGGGTGCCGGATTCACCCAGCTGCGGAATGGAGAACGTGGCCACGCTCAGCAGGAGAAGGGGAATGGAGCCGAACATGATGAACGGGCGGAACTTACCAAAGCGCTTGCTGTAGGTCCGGTCAATGATCCGGCCGGCGAAGACGTCAGCGAAGGCGTCAAAAAACCTGACCACCAGAAGCAGGGTTCCTGCGGCCGCTGCGGAGATGCCGGCAACGTCCGTGTAGTACACCAGCAGGAACATGGTGGCGGTGGTGAATGCGAGGTTGTTAGCTGCATCGCCGGCCCCATAGCCGATGATGCTGAGCTTGTTTAGCTTTTTCATGAATTGGGCTCCTTTACCCTTGCCGCCGTGTTGGCCAGCGAAAATTTTTGAAATGCTATGAAGCGGTGAATCTTTGGCGATCCTGAAGTCGGCAGAATCCGCATCCGGCGGGCGTACCGCCGCGTGTTTCTCGTTGCCTGTAATCCTAGTCACTTGGCAATAAAATGGCAAGCGGTTGCCACGAATTTCTGTTGAAACTTCATGAAACAGAAACTGCCCGGTCCAGGATCCCGGACCGGGCAGTTCGTACAGCAAACAGCCGGTTAGCCGTTGGTGGCGTCGGCCGGGAATGTTCCGAGCAGGCCGAAAACCAGCTCCACTACGGCGTCGTCAGCTGCGACGGCGGGATCCACCAGCGCCAGGACCGCCCGCACGCGCTCCGCGCCTTCCAGCTGGTTTGCCGCGGCCACCTCAGCTGCCAGCGGATCGTGGAACGTCCCGGCCGCGGCACTGAAATCAATCCAGGCCGCGATCATCAATGCCGCAGCGGCGCCCGACCTGCCCTGGGCCCGTTCCGCCAGGAGGACAGGCACGGCCCGCATGCGCAGCTTGGTGCTGCCGTCCATGGCGATCTGGGCCAGGTGGTGGGCAATGCGCGCATTGCTGAAGCGGGCCAGCAGGGCAGCGCGGTACGCCGGAATCTGCAGGTCCGCGCCCCGGGCCGCGGCGCCGGACAGGTTCGCCTCGGCCTCGTCCCAGAAGCTTTCGACGGCGGTCAGGCACTGCGGGTCCGCGAGAGCCTGCGCCACCGTGGTGTGTCCGCGGAGCTGGCCAGCGTAGGCCAGGAGGGAATGAGCGCCGTTCAGGAGCCACAGCTTGCGGTTCTCGTATGGCTCGATGTGGTCAACGAAGACCGCGCCGGCATCTTCCCAGCGCGGACGCCCGGCGGGGAATTCGCCGCTGAGCACCCAGTTCGTGAACGGCTCAGCCACTACGGGCGAGTTGTCGCGGTAGCCGCAGGCGGCCTCGACGGCGGCGATGTCCGCTTCCGTGGTGCGCGGTGTGATGCGGTCCACGGACGTGCTGACAAAGCTGACGTTCGCCTCGACCCAGGCCGCGAGCTCCGCGTCCCAGGCATGCGCCAGACCCGCCACGGCGTTGCGGGCAACTGTGCCGTTGTTGGCGAGGTTGTCGCAGCAGACAACGGCGAGCGGTCCGGCTCCGGCGGCCCGGCGTGCGGCGAGGGCGAAGACAAGCCGGCCCAGCGGCGTCGACGGGTTCCCGCTGCCGGAAGCCAGCAGCGCAAGGTCACTGACGACGTCGGACGCCGAAGTGTCCAGCTGTCCGTCGGCACCGAGCCGGTACGCCGCTTCGGTGACCGTCAGCGTGACGATGGCAGTGGCAGGTGCCGAAACGAGCTCTGCGAGCCGCTGCACGTCCGCGCCGTCTACCGCTTCAACGATGCTGCCGACGACGGCGAACGAGTCGCCGCTGTCTGCGCGCTCCACGAGCGTGAACAGGCCGTCCTGCTCGGCAAGAGCCAGGGCAGCATCCGGGCGGCGCCCGGTGAAAGCCGCAATGCCCCAGTCAGCGGCATCGCTGGCCTGGCTGGTGTACCAGGCCTGGTGCGAGCGGTGGAAGGCGCCGAGCCCGAGGTGGACGATCCGCACCGGCGGTTTGGCGGAAGCCCTCAGGGTCCGGTCCAGCTGCGGCAGGGAGTCGGCAGCCGTGCCTGATGCGTCAGTCTGTTCGATGCTCACAGTTTGAAAACCCTTCGCGGGGAGGAATCGACGGTGTCCACGATGATTTCGTGGGCACGGTCTTCACTGACACGGTGCTCGGCAACCAGGCGGGCCAGGAAAGAGGCTTCGATCCGGCGGGACGCATCGTGGCGGGCGGGAATGGAGCAGAAGGCCCTGGTGTCATCGATGAACCCGGAGGAACGCGAGAAGCCGGCCGTTTCGGTAACAGCGGAGCGGAACCGGAGCATGGCATCCGGCGCGTCCAGGAACCACCAGGGTGCGCCCAGGTAGACCGCCGGGTAGAAGCCGGCGAGCGGTGCGAGCTCGCGGGAGAACACGGTCTCGTCCAGAGTGAACAGCACCAGGTGGAAGTCCTTGGCCGTGCCGAAGTCCTGCAGCAGCGGCCGGATGGCCTCGGTGTAGTTGGTGGCGAACGGGATGTCGTGGCCGGTGTCCGCACCGAAGGCCTCGAACGTGGGGGTGTGGTGGTTCCGGAAGGAGCCCGGGTGGATGGTCATGACCAGCCCGTCGTCGACCGACATGCGGCCCATCTCGTACATCATGTGGGCTTCGAAGGTGTTCCGGTCCTCCGCTGTGGCCTTGCCGCCCCGGGCGAGTTCGAAGATCCGCTCGGCTTCGGCGCGGTCCAGCTTGAGCGTTGCCGGGGTGGCCACGCCATGGTCTGCCGAGACTGCGCCGTGCTCCACGAAGTAGCGGCGGCGGTTTTCCAGTGCCGTGATGTAAGCGGCGTAGCCGCTGGCGCCGCCACCGGCGGCGTCGATCAGGCGGTCAACGTTGGCGCTCCAGGTGGGGTGCGCAATGTTCAGGTAGGCGTCCGGGCGGAAGGTCGGCAGGACGCGGCCGTTGAAGGTGGAGTCCTCGGCGATGGCCTTGTGGCTGGCGAGGTTGTCCAGGGGATCGTCCGTGGTGGCCAGAACCTCGATGTTGAAGTCCTTGAAAAGCTGGCGGGGACGGAAGCCCGGCTCCACCAGTTTGGCGGCGATGGCGTCATAGCTGGCATCGGCTGACATCTCGCCCAGGTCTGCGCCCAGGTTGAAGACGCTGTCAAACTGATTACGCAGCCAGTAGCCGGAGGCGGTGCCTTCGAAGAGCGGCCAGGCATCGACGAAGGTGCGCCAGATTTCGCGCGACTCGGGCGTGGTGGCACCGCCGGCGCGCAGCTTGTCCAGGGGGGCGCCGTTGGCGTGGATCAGGCGCGTGACGTAGTGGTCCGGGCTGACGAGCAGTGCTGCCGGGTCAGGGAATGGCGTGTTGTGCTCGATGACGGCGGCGTCAACGTGGCCGTGCGGGGAGATGATGGGGAGGTCCTGTACGCGCGCAAGGAGGTCACGCGCAATGCTGCGCGTTCCTGGGTCGGCGGGCAGGAGCCTGTCTGGGTTGGCAGCAATCGACTGTGACATAGGTCAATAATCCGGCCTGGCACGTCGTTTTGTCAACCGGTTGCCATAAATTGCCAAAATGCTGGAATCCGCCTGTCAGGGCTCACTTCGCGGGCAGGATCCTGCCGCTGGAACCGCGCAGCACCAGCTCAGTCTCCACGCTCAACGTGCCAGCCGGTTCCCCGCTCCCGTGGAGGAGATCCAGCAGGCGTGTGGCGGCAGCCTCGCCGCACTCCCCCAGCGGCGAACGCACGGTGGTCAGTGGCGGCGTCGTGAAGTCCGCGCCGAAGATGTCATCGAAGCCGACGATGCTGATTTGGTCAGGCACCACCATGCCGGCGGCCTGAAGCTCCTGCATAAGCCCGATGGCGATGAGGTCGTTATAGGTCAGCACCGCGGTGGCACCGCTGGCGCGGACATCACGCGCAGTCTGCCGGCCGCCGTCGACCGTTGGTTTGCCGGATTCCAGCCGCACTGCCTCAAGCCGGGACCATTCGCACGCCGCCTGCACACCCTCCCAGCGGCGTTCGGACATCCAGGACTGCGGCGGGCCGGCCACGTAGGCAATCCTGGTGTGGCCGTTGGCGGCCAGGCTGCGGACCGCCTCGCTGATTCCCTTGTTGACATCCGGGACCACGCACGGAACGCCGGCCACCTCGCGGTTGATGACCACCACGGGTTTGTCCTGGGCCAGGGCGCGGATGTTGTCGTCATCCATGCGCGGGCTCGCGAGAATAAGGCCGTCCACAGTGGCCATGAGCCGGCGGGCAGCCGTCAGTTCGGTTTCCGGGGATTCCGCAGATTCGGCGAGCACCAGCGTGTAGTCCCGGCCTGTTGCAGTGGTCTCGGCGCCTCGGATGATGTCAAAGAAGGTGGGGTTGGTGATGTCCGCGACGATGAGGCCGAACGTGTTGGTTTTGCCCGTGGGAAGGGCGCGGGCGAACGGATTGACCTGGTAGTTCAGCCGGGCGGCCGCATCCTCGATGAGCTTCTGTGTTTTGGAGCTGACCCTCCCCGGCTTGCTGAGCGCCCGGGAAACGGTGGATGCGTTGACGCCGGCCATCTTGGCGATGTCATAGATGGTTGCGTTGGATTTGCCGTCGCGGCCATGCTTCCTGACCGAACCAGCTGGTGGGGCAGTGTCCGGTGTTTTGGGTTCAGTCACTGCCCCATCCTAGCGATGAAAGCGCTGAACAAGATCGCAGTTAATGCCGTTTTGAGCGCTCAAAACGGCATTAACTGCGACTCAGCGGGCCGGGGTTGCCGGGTGTGATCAGGCCCGCTGCGGGAACTTGCCCTCTTCGGCGATGCGCTTGTTGAGCTCCGCAAGGAATTCGTTCTCGTCGAAGTCCAGTCCAACTTCCTTGCCGGTCCACGCGGAGAGGTGGATGGCGTTGGCCAGACGGACTCCGTTGATGCCGTCCGATCCCGGAGCCAGCAGCGGAGTGCCGTCCAGGATGTTGGCGGCGAAGTTCTCCAGGACACCTGAATGCTGTGCACCCCAAGCCGACTCGAACTCGATGACCTCGGTGGTGTAGTACTCCTCCGGGTTCAGCTCGCCCATAAAGAGCTTGCGGACATCGTCCATGCCCATGCCGTCGCTGAGTTCGCGCTCGGGCTTCTTCAGGCGGGTCACGGTGGCGGTCTTGCTGCCTTCCACAACGATCTTGCCCTGGTCGCCCAGGATCTCGAAGCGGTCAGTCCCGGTCAGGTCGTGCGTGGCGGTGACAAAGACGCCGGTAACGCCGTCGCCGTAATCAACCACCGCGGTCACTTCATCTTCGACGGCGATATCACGGCGGAAGCCGAAGGCAACCTTGGAGTAGACGGACTTCGGCACGCCACAGATCCACTGCCACAGGTCCAGCTGGTGCGGTGCCTGGTTGACCAGGACGCCGCCGCCTTCGCCGCCCCAGGTGGCGCGCCATTCGCTGGAGTTGTAGTAGCCCTGCGGACGCCACCAGTTGGTGATGATCCAGTTGCTGCGGCGGATCTTGCCGATCTCGCCGTTTTCCACGATCTCTTTGAGCTTCTTGTACAGCGGGTTGTTGCGCTGGTTGAACATGATGCCGAAGGACAGTTCCGGCTTGCTGGCAGCGAACTCGTTCAGTTCCTTGACCTGCTTGGTGTAAACGCCGGCCGGCTTCTCCACCAGCGCGTGGATGTTGCGCTTCAGGGTCTCGATGCCCATTTCCGGGTGCAGGAAATGCGGTACGCAGGTCACGACCGCGTCTACGTCGCCGCTTTCCAGCATGGCGATGTAGTCGTCATAGAAGGGGGCGTCCGGGTACGTGGCCGAGGCCAGTTCCTTCTTGGCCGGATCGGTGTCGCAGATGGCCCCGATCACCATGTTGGGGACCATGCCCTCCGTGATGAACTTGGCGTAGGCGCCGCCCTGCTGGCCCAGGCCGATGATGCCGAGGCGTACTTTCTTGCTCATGGTTGTTTATCCTTTTCGTTGGTTGCTTGTCGAAACCAGAGTGTGGAGATCGGTCCGGTTAGAACAGCTCGGACTGGCCCAGGGCGATCAGGTTGTCATAGGAGGTCTGCAGAGCTTCCCAGACCGTCCGGCCATAGAGTTCGTCCTGCTCCACCAGCAGGTACTCTGCTCCGGCAGCCTGCGCGGCCGGAATGATGGACGCGAAGTCCAGGTTGCCTTCGCCCACTTCGGCGAACTGGACAACGTTCTTGAATTCCGTCATGAATCCCGCGATGTCCCCGGAATCCAGCAGCCCGAAGGAGGACTCGGGCAGTTCGCCGATGCGGTAGTCCTTCAGGTGCACCATGGACGTGCGGCCGGCGTACTTTTCCAGGGTGCGGACGGGGTCCAGTCCGCCGCGCTGTACCCAGTGCACGTCGATTTCCATGCCCATAGCCGGGGAGTTCTCGGCGATGATGTCCAGCATGAATTTGCCGTCGAACTTCGCGAACTCGATGTGGTGGTTGTGGTAGTACAGGCCCAGGCCCTGCTCCTGCAGCCGTTCGGCGTATTCGTTGGCCTGCTTGGCGAAGTCAATGACGGCGCCAATCGACTTCATGGCCGGGAAGGGCAGCATGCCGATCCGCAGCAGCTTCGAGTCCAGCCGCTTGGCGTCGTCCACAATCTTGTCGAAGTCTTCCGCCAGCGAATCGCCGGGACGGCCCTTGGGGGTCTCCATGGCCACGGACAACGCCGCAATATCCATGCCCAGCTCGCTGCGGGACCGGTCCAGTTCCGCGACGTTTTCGGGCGTCATCGGGATCTGGGAGATCTCGACGGCGTTGTAGCCGATGCCGCTGACCTTACGGAGCGTTTCGAACGCCCCGATTTCGGTGAAGCTGTCCTTCAGCATCATTGCCTGTACGCCAATTTTGGTCATGTTGGTCCTCCGGTTGTTATCTGTTCGTTGATTCTGGTTGCGGCCCTCTATGCGAGGGCAGCGGCCTGTTCGTTCTGCTGCCGCTGGACTTCAAGCAGCCGGTGACGGTCAGCACGCCGCTTCTCCTGGCGGTCCGGATCGGGTACCGGGGAAGCCAGCAGCAGGCGCTGGGTGTAGGGGTGTTCGGGGTCCCGGGTGACGACGTCGGCCGCTCCCTGTTCGACGATCTCACCGCGGTACATCACGGCCACGCGGTGGCTGATGTGGCGGACCACGTCAAGGTCGTGCGAAACGAACAGGTAGGAGACGCCGGTGTCCTTCTGGATCTGAAGGAACAGGTCCAGCACACGTGCCTGCGTGGAGAGGTCCAGAGCGCTCACTGGCTCATCGCAGACGATCAGCTTCGGAGACAGCGCCAGGGCACGGGCAATTGCGACGCGCTGGCGCTGGCCG
>DIZT01000321.1:9904-25010 GCA_002427975.1 Micrococcaceae bacterium UBA6021
GCTGGCGCTGGCCGCCGCTGAATTCGCGCGGAAGCCGGTGAATGGCGTCGGACGGGAGGCCCACCTGGTCCAGCAGTTCCCTAACCCGCTTCTTGGCTTCCGCCGGTGATTTGCCCTGGACACCCAGTGGCTCAGCGAGGATGGCGCCGATTTCCAGAGCAGGATTCAGCGAGGTGTAGGGATCCTGGAACNNGGGTGGTTTTGCCGGAGCCGGACTCCCCTACCAGCCCCAGGGTCTCGCCCTGGCCGATGGAAATGTTAATGTCCGTCAAGGCACGGAACGGCTTGGCGCGGAAGCCCTTGCTCGGGTACTCCACCACCAGGTTGTCCACCCTGAGCAGTTCCTCGCGTTCCGGTGCTCCGCCGGAACGCGAGGAACTGCCGGGAGCTGAAGCCACGGTTGAGATCATGATGCCGCCCCCTTGGCGGTCGATGAAACGAGCATGGTCATGGGTTCCTTGCCTTCCAGCATGGACCCCAGCAGGGTCTGGGTGTAGCTCTCCTGCGGATTGCGGAGGATGTCGCGGACCGGCCCTTCTTCAATGAGGCGTCCGTCCTGCATCACCACTACGCGGTCGCAGAGATCGGCCACTACGCCGAAGTTGTGCGTCACCAGAATCACGCCGACGCCGAGGCGCCGCTGCAGGTCGCGGATCAGATCCAGTACGTCCGCCTGGACAGTGACGTCCAGCGCCGTGGTTGGCTCGTCAGCGATGATCAGGTCTGGTTCGCAGCTGATGGCGCCGGCGATCAGGACGCGCTGGGCCATACCACCGGAAACCTCGTGCGGGTACGCCCGGAAGGTGCGCTCCGGGTTGGTAATTCCGACGTCGGCCAGCAGCTTGAGCGCCCGCTTCCTGGCCTCTTTCTTGGTGATGCCCAGCACTCGCTGCATCGGGGTCACCAGCTGGTAGCCGATGGTGAAGGCAGGATCCAGGTTGCTCATGGGCTCCTGCGGGATGTAGGAGACGCGTTTACCGCGCAGCGCAGAGACGCGCTTCTGCAAGACGCGCTCATCTCCCGGTGCCACGGTGTACTTGCCGTCGAATTGGATGGAGCCGGCCACGATCCGCGCCGTATCCGGCATGAGCCCCAGGATGGAAAATGCCGTCTGCGACTTTCCCGAGCCCGATTCGCCGACAATGCCCAGGATTTCGCCCCGGTCAACGTGGAAGGAAACGTCATCCACAACCTTCTTGATGGAACCGTCCGCTTGCGGGTAGCCGATGCCGAGGTGCGACACTTTGATGAGATGATGCTCGGTGCCGGTTTCAACGGCGACTGGAACTTTGCGCTCGGCGCGGGTCTGCGGGGCAGCCAGCGCTGATTCCGCGCCAGTCTTCTTGCGGCGCTTGATCTTGGCAGCGTCTTCGAGAGCGTCCCGGACGGCGTTGCCGAGCAGGACAAGAGCACCGATGCTCAGGCCGATGAGAAGTGCCGGCCAGAGGAGAATCAGCGGGTTTAGGTAGACATTCTTGAAGCCTTCGCTGAGCATAACGCCCCAGGTGGCGATGGTCGGATCGCCCAGTCCAAGGAATTCAAGACCGGACTGGATGGCGATGGCGACGCCGCACACCATGGCTGTCTGGATGATGATGGGGGCACGGACGACGGAGAAGATGTGGCGGCTGATGATGCTGGCATCGCTCAGGCCGGCAACCCGGGCGGCATCCACGTAAAGCTCGTTGCGGACGGACTGTACGGAGGTGCGGGTGAGCCGGAAGTAACCCGGGCTGATGAGGATGCCGAAGGCCACCATTGAAATCCAGACCGAGGGGCCGAAGGCGGCACGGACTGTCAGCAGCACAATGATGCCAGGCAGGCTCATGGTGATGTTGACTATCCAGTTGGCCGCGGCGTCGAACTTCCCGCCGTAGTATCCGGCGATGAGGCCGGAGGGCAGTCCGATGACGATCGCAACAGCTGCGCAAAGCAGCGCGGAGAGCAGCGTCGTCCTGGCGCCGAAGACCAACCGGCTCCAGATGTCACGGCCCACACTGTCAGTGCCCAGGATGTTGACGCCGTCAGGGTTTGCCAGGGACTTGCCAATGTTGGCGAAGTTCGGATCAAAGGGCGCCAGGAGGTCGGCGAAGGCTGCCATGGCGATGACGAGCACCAGGATCACGATGGCTATGAGGCCCATCGGGTTCTTCAGAACACGCTTGACCACGTGGGTCCGGACCACGGTCCCTATCTGGCCTGAAAGTTCGACCGGCTGGCTCATGACACACGCACCTTGGGGTTGAGCCAGCCGTTGATGAGGTCCACCAGCAGATTGACTACGATGACGATGACGACGGTATACAGCACCACGCCCATCACGAGCGGAATGTCGCCCGTTGTGGTGGACATGACCGCCAGGTTGCCCATGCCGGGCAGTGCAAAGATCTGTTCGATGATGACCACGCCGCCAAGCATGCCGATGAACTGCAGGCTCAGGACGGTCAGGCCGGCCGGCGCCGCGCTGCGAAGCACATGCTTGAACAGGATTTCCCGCTCACTGATGCCGCGGCTGCGGAGCGTCCGGACGTAGTCCTTCTCGAGCTGCTTGATGACTGCGCTGCGCACTTGCTGCGCACCGCCCGTAACGCCGTTGATCACGAGGGCGATGACCGGAAGGGTCAGCGAAGCAACCCACGCTGAGGACTCGGCGTCGGGTGCAATGCTGCTGGTGGCCGGAAAGAGCTGGAGCTGGATGGCAAACACGGTGACCAGCACGATTGCGAGCACAAAACCCGGGATGGCGTCGCCGAGGACGGCTCCAGCCTGAACCACGCGGTCGATCCAGCCGCGCTTCACGGCGGCCGCCATGCCGAGGATGGTGGCCAGGATGGCGATAAGGATAATGGCGACCACCACAAGGGTCAGGGTGATCGGGAGTCTGGTGGAGATGGCCTTGACGACGGGCTCACTGGTGAACCAGGAGGTGCCGAAGTCGCCTTGGATGGCGCGTCCGGCCCAGCTGAAGAACCGTGTCAGCAAAGGCTGGTCGAGCCCCAGTTCCACTTCCTTCTGCGCTACCTGCTCCTGGCTGGCGAACTCGCCCAGGATGTTCCTGGCGATGTTGGCGCTGGAGAAATAGAGCAGGAAGTAGGTGAGGAAGGAGATGGCACAAAGCACGACGAGGCCGGCGGCAATTCTCCGAATGATGAAGTTAACCATGGTGCGCTCCGTTGGGCGGTGGTCAGTTGGATGGAATCGCCGGGGACCGGAAGCTCCGGACCCCGGCGACAGTGCACTACTTGGCGGGCGAGTAGTTGTAGATTGACGGCACGGCCTGCTGCAGCTGGGGCGTCACGGTGATTTTCTTGTTCGAGTAGAACATCTGGTTCAAGCGGTACATCGGGGCGAACCAGGCGTTCTTGGTGATGTACGTGTTGACCTTCTTGGCCAGCTCAGAGCTGTTCGCGCCGCCGGTCTGGACGTCCTTGACCAGGGAGGCAAGCTCCGGATCGGTGTTCTTGAACGGGTTGTACAGGGCAGATGTGGAGATCATCTGGTTGATGGCGACCCACGGCTCACCCTGGTACAGCTGGTAGGTGGCTGCTGCGTACTTGCTGGCGGCCAGGTCTGCTACGTAGTTGGCCTGCGGGATGGTTTCCAGCTGGAGCTTGATGCCGATCTCGGAGAGCTGCTGGGCGAAGACCGCGTTGACTGCATCGAAGCCGGCAATGGTCGGGATCTTGAGGGTGAAGCCGCCGCCGTAACCGGCCTCGGCCAGCAGGGACTTCGCCTTCGCCGGATCGTACTTGTACTCGTTGTCGAGATCGGGCACGTAGGCGCCGCTTTCAGGACCGAAGACCTGGTCGGTCACGGTTCCCTGGCCCAGGAACTGCTGATCCAGGATCGTCTTGCGGTCAAAGGCGTAGTTGATGGCCTGGCGGACCTTCACGTTGGCCAGCTCCGGGTTGATCTTGCCGTCGCGGTCCAGGAGAAGCAGCCCCTGCCAGTCCACCTGGCTCTTGTTCAGAACCATTCCGGCGCCCTCGGCCTGTTTGCCAGTCTTGGGATCCAGTAGCGCTGCATCGACTTGCCCGGAAACCAGGGCGTTGGTGCGGGCCGTGATGTCGGTGAGGACCTTGACGGTGATTTTGTCGAACTTCTGCAGATCCGCGTTCCAGTAGCCGGCACGCTTGGTGAAGACGTATTGCGAGCCCTTGACCGAGTTCGTCGTGTCCAGCACGTACGGACCGCTGCCGTCCGGGTTGTTCTTGATCTCAGTAGTGCCCAGTGCCTTGGGGCTGGCCATCAGGCCTGCGGCCTGGGTCAGGTAGTACTCAAAGGCAGGGTCCGGGGCGTTCAGCGTAATGGCGATGGTGCTGCTGTCCACAACAGCGACTTCCTTCAAGGAGGCAAGCTGGTAGACATCCGTGCCCTTGGCCGCCTTGAAGTTGTCAAGATTCGCCTTCGCGGCTGCGGCGTCGAAGGCCGCCCCGTCGGTGAAGGTGACGCCTGAGCGCAAGGAGACGGTCAGAACGGTGTTGTCAGCGTTGTAGGACCATTTGGTGGCCAGCATCGGGCTGATCTTGCCATCAGGCTCACGCAGCAGTAGGGAGTCGTAGACGGCCTGGTGGATCGGCATGGTGTGGCCGATATGGGCGTCGACGGTGTCAAACGACTTTGGATCCGCCAGGCTGCCCAGGGTCAGGGACTTTGTTGCCGGTGCACCGGAGCCGGAGTTTGCGGCTCCGCCGCCGCAGGCTGTCAGCGCCAATGCTGCGCTGACGATAAGAGCGGCTGCTGCCGCCTTGGGACCTAACTTCATTGTTGGCTCCTGAATCTGTGGAACGTGGGAGTTACGAACTCGGCCGGTGTGGCGTGGACCACACCGGCCTTCGAGATTCAGAGTACGCATGATTGCCAGTTTTGGCAACCGATTGTCAAAATTGTTGCAATCTTGGCGAAGATGGCCGCGAATGAAACGTTCTGAAGGGCCTTCAACCGGTTGCCGTGTGCAGCTCAGGAAACTTTCGCCGTCGCATCCGGGTAGCTCTGGCGGTAAATTTCCTTGACAATTTTCAGGGATTTCTCCGCCTCTTCAGGGTTGATCCAGAACGGACCGGCGTCGCCGAGCCGGGCATAGAAATCAGTGATGAGCAGCTCATGCGAGACCCCCCAGTAGGCGCGTCCGCCGGACGCCACCACGCGCTCGGGGATCACGTCCGCGCGGCCGTCGGCATATGTGACTGTCAAGTCCCCGCGAAGACTGAGGGTCGCCTTTTCCGTGACGACGTCCAAAGTAACCGGCGCGTTGACGGCGTTGGCCAGCGTGGCATAAAACGCGCTGCGCGCACCGTTGGCGTGCTCGGCAACAAATTCCGCGGTGTCCTCCACCTCGATGGTTTCGCCCAGGAACCTGGTGGCTGCATTGCCTGACAGCGAAACGACGTCGCCCACCAACCATTGCAGCAGGTCAACAGTGTGGATGGCCTGGTTCATCATGAGCCCGCCGCCGCCACCGGCCCAAGTGCCGCGCCACGGCCTGCTGCGGTAATAGTCGGCGTCCCGGTGCCACAGCACCGTGGCCGATGCCCCGACCACCGCGCCCAGCTCACCGGAGGACAGCAGCGAGTGCATAGCCTGGGCAGTGGAGTTGTAGCGGTTCTGGAAGCAGACGGCGATCTTGGCAGAGGACGCCTTGGCAGCCTCCACCAGCCGGCGGCCCTCCTCGAGCGTGTGAGCGAGCGGCTTTTCCACAATGACATTCACGCCACGCTCAAGGCAGTCCGCCGCAATCGAGGCGTGCATGTTGTGCGGCGTGGTGATGTGCACCACATCCGGCCCCACGGCCTCGATCAGGCTGAGGTGGTCGGGGAATCCCGGAACGCCATGGGCGGCCACGGCGGCCGCAAGGCGGCCGGGGTCTGAGTCACAGACCCCGGCCAGCCGCGCGCCGTCGAGCTTTGCGATGGCTTCAAAGTGCACTGCCGACACATCACCGCAGCCGATAACTGCGGCCTTGAGGCCGGTCACGAAAGTTCGATTCCGTTCTTGGCGGCAAGAACCGCGAAAGCGCGGGCGGCATCGCCGAAGGCAGCCGGCCCGGAGAAGCCACCCAGTTCATGGTGGCTGGCGAGGTGCGGTTCAAGGGAGGCAAAGCCTGCATAACCGTCCGCCTTCAGGGCGGCAATGGTGGCGTCCAGTTCGCCGTCGCCCTGACCGGACGGCACAACCTCACCGGTGGCCATGATGGCGTCCTTGACCTGGAGGTAATCGAGGTAGGGGCGCAGCATGGCGTAGCCATCGGTGTAGGGCCGGACGCCAACCTGGACGAAGTTGGCGTTGTCCCAGGCGACGCGCAGTGCCGGGGAGTCAACGGACTCCATGATGTCCAGGACGCGCTGCGGCGTATCGCCGTAAATGTCCTTTTCGTTCTCGTGCAGGAGTACGACGCCGGCGCTTGCGGCCTCAGCGGCCAGTGCCCGCATGCGCGTGATGACGTCGTCGCGGATTTCCTCCGGCGTCTGGGCTGCACTCCGGAAGAAGGAGAAGACCCGGATGTACTTGGTATCCAGGCCCTTGGCCACGGAGATGATCTGGCGGAGGCGCTCCACCTCGTGCTCCACGGGCAGGCTGATGTCCACCTTGCCGATGGGGCTGGCCACGGCTGAGACCTTCAGGCCCTTGGCGTCCAGGATTTCCTTGAGCTCGGACACCTGCTCCGGCGTCAGTTCGGAGACATTTACACCCCAGGCGCTGCGTACTTCGATGTAGCTCGCGCCGAGTGCCAGCAGGACAGCAGCCTGGACGGCGGGGTCCGGATCCACTTCATCGCCGAAGCCTGAGAGCGGCCAGACGGTATTTGATGTTTCGGTCACGGGAATCTCCTTAGGTATGCCCGCGACGGGACAGCCTTGGTGCCGCTCCGGCGCGCGGGTGACTCAGTTCACAAAAAGTGCTGCCCTAAGTCTAGACAGGTCCCCAACCGATGACAACCGATTGCCAAACGATTGCATGCTGTGGCAATCTAGGAGCTACAGGGCTGTGGCAACCGTCACAAGCCTCCTGTCATCCCGTTCAGTGAGGAGCGCGCCATGGCGATGCAAGCAGCCGGAACAGACCGCCCTGCCACCATCCACGACATCGCCGCGATCTGCGGGGTGGCCGCATCCACCGTGTCCCGCGCACTTTCCACTCCGGACCGGGTCAACATCCGCACGCGTGCGCGCATCGAAGCTGCGGCGGCCGAGTTGAACTACACGCCGAACAGTCAGGCGAAGGCCCTGAGCTCCGGCCGCACCGGCGCCGTCGGCGTTCTGGTACCTGATATCACCAACCCCTTCTATTTCGACCTTATCCGGGGCACCCAGTTGCAGCTCAAGGCGGCCGGCTACACCCAGCTGCTCGTAGACACGGAAGAGTCCGACGAGGTGGAGGCCTCCACCATGGAGCAGCTGCGCAAGAGCGCTGACGGAATCATCGTCGCCGCGTCCAGGCTCAGCGATGAGTCGCTGCTGGCCTCGGCCGCCAAGATTCCCATGGTGACCATCAACCGCGACGTAGCCGGCGTTCCCGCCGTCGTCATTGACACACCGTCCGCCACCACCCAGGCACTGGACCACCTGATTTCACTCGGCCACACCCGCATCGCCTACATGGCCGGCCCCCTCACGTCCCAATCAAGCACTCTTCGCTGGACAGCCCTGGCGGCCGCAGCCGAGGACCGCGGCGTGGAGGTGCGCCGGCTGGGCCCGTTCGCCCCCAAGACGCAATCAGGTGCCGCCGCAGCCGACGCGGCCGTGCACTCCGGCGTAACCGCCTGCATTGCCTTCAATGACCTCATCGCCATCGGCATGCTCCAGCGGCTGCGCGAACGCGGCATCCGGGTCCCGGCGGACATGAGCGTGGTGGGCTGCGACGACATCTTCGGCGCGGACTTCTGCAATCCCCCGCTGACCACCATGGCTTCCCCGATCGAACAGGCCGGACGCGTAGCCGTGTCCATGCTCCTGGCCCAGCTCAACCCGCTGGCGGGCGGTGGCAGCCGCAGCCGTTCCCTGATGCCCACACACCTCACCGTCCGCGGCTCCACCGGAGCGGCACCCGTGGCCTTGTGATTGGCGGCCCGGGAACACGCCGTCCCGGGAGACACAATTGAGCGTTGTTGACAGCGCTGACTAGGCTGGATCACATGCGCGAACTCCAGGCCACCATCATCGAAGAAATGGGCGTGCAGCCCCGGATCGACCCCGCCGGGGAGGTGCGCAAACGGGTGGATTTCCTGAAGGAATACCTCCAGGCAACCCACACCAAAGGCTTTGTCCTGGGCATCTCGGGCGGGTTGGATTCCTCCCTCGCCGGGCGGCTGGCCCAGCTTGCCGTGGAGGAGCTTGAGGCCGAGGGCGTGGAGGCCAACTTCGTTGCGGTCCGCCTTCCGTATGGCGTCCAGCACGACGAAGACGACGCCCAGGCCGCCCTGGACTTTATCCAGGCCAAGACGGAATGGACCTTCAACATCTCCGCCGCGGTGGATGGCTTCGAAGACGAATTCCAGAAGACCGTGGGAAACGGGATCTCCGATTTCCACAAGGGAAACACCAAGGCCCGCACGCGGATGATCGCGCAGTACGCACTGGCCGGCGAGCACAACTACCTGGTGATAGGCACCGACCACGGCGCAGAGTCCGTCACCGGGTTCTTCACCAAATTCGGCGACGGCGGCGCGGACATCCTGCCGCTGTTTGGCCTGAACAAGCGCCAGAACCGCGAACTGCTCGGCGAACTGGGCGCCCCTGCCAGGGTCTGGGAAAAGGTGCCCACCGCCGACCTGCTGGACGGCAAGCCGGGCCGCACCGACGAAGACGAACTGGGCATGAGCTATGACCAGATCGACGACTACCTCGAAGGCCGGGAGATCCCGGAAGCGGCGGCTGAGATGATCGAGCAGAAGTACCTCCGCACGCGCCACAAGCGCACTGTGCCGGTCACCATCTTCGACACCTGGTGGAAATAGCCGCCTAACCGCCGCCGGAAATGCACCACGACGTCGAGGCGTACCTTGCCGGGAAGCCGGCACCCGCCGTCGCGCGCTTCCGGCAGTTCCCTGCAGGGATGGACGGAACGGACGGGCGAGGCCCATCTGGCGCTGTACCTGGCGTGCAAGACGAATGAGGTCGACGCCGGCCGCTCAGGACAGGAAGCCGCGCAAGAGTGAGGCCGTTCCTTCGAGGTGCTCGATGGTGGCCCGCTCCGCTGCAGGTGCATCACCACGCAGGATGGCCTCGGCGATCTCGACGTGTTGCTGGTTGGCATGTTCGAGGTTGGTGCCGAGCAGCGGGATGCGGTCAAGCAGCTCGTTGAGCCTGACCCTCGTTTCGGCGACTGCGCCCACCAGGCTTGCTGATCCGGAGAGTTCGGCAATGGCGATGTGGAAACGGGCATCCCGCGGCCGGTAGCTCTCCGGGGTCGCGGCGTTCACTTCCGAAAGGCAACCCTGCAGGTGCCGGCGCGCCAAAGCACTCAGATCGGCCTTCGCGGACAACACGGCGGCGGCCGGCTCAATGATCCCGCGGAAAAGCAGGACATCCTCAACTTCGGCCGGATCCAGCGGACCGTCCTGGTGGGGGCGCTCCACGGCCGGGCTGGACACGTACGTTCCGCCGTACCGTCCCCGCTGGACCTGCAGGTAACCGGCGCTCTGCAACTCCCCCAGCGCATCCCGCAACGTTGCCCGCGAAACCCCCAGGCGTTCCGCCAGCTCACGCTCCGGGGGCAGCTTCTCCGCGGGAGCGAAGATGCCGAGCTTGATGGTCTGAAGGATGTGCTCGATGGTCTCTTCGAAAGCGTTGCCACCGCGCACAGGGCGCAGCATGGGGTACGAAGGGCCAAACGAAGAGTCCGGCATGGCATCTCCTCCCCTTTGCTGAACGGCCAGTTGGATGCAGAATCCATGCTACTCGCCGCAAACATCAAAGGTCGTCAAAGAAACCTTTGAATTAGGCCGACGCACGCGGATCATCACAATTTATGCGAAAACCCTTGACGCCTGAACGTTTGCGATCCAGACTATGAAGCACGCCTTGGACTGAAAACAGTCCTTTAGGATCGCTTTGATCCTCCGCAACTTTCCCACGGACATTCCTCATACGTTAGGAACACGCATGGAAACAGATGACAACATCCCCCACGGCGACGCCGAGTATTTGCAGCACCGCAGGCTGAAGCGGGGTGCTGCGGGCTGGGTCCTGCTTGCCGGCCTGGGCGTCGCCTATGTCATCTCCGGAGACTTCGCCGGCTGGAACCTCGGGCTTGCCCAGGGGGGCTGGGGCGGCTTGCTGATTGCGTTTGTGCTGATGGCAGTCATGTATACCTGCATGGTCTTCGGTCTGGCGGAACTCTCATCAACACTCCCGACGGCGGGTGCCGGCTACGCGTTTGCCCGCCGGGCATTGGGACCGTTGGGCGGTTTTGCGACGGGGATCGCGGTGCTGATTGAGTACGCCGTAGCGCCCGCGGCGATCGCGACCTTCATCGGAGGCTACATAGAGGCGCTCGGGCTCTTCGGACTCACAAACTCCTGGCCCGTCTATCTGGTCACGTATGTCATCTTCATCTGGATCCACATCCGTGGAGTGGGTGAAGCCCTCAAGCTCATGTTCGCCATCACGGCATTGGCCACGGTCGCCCTGCTGGCAGCGGCCGTCGGGCTTGTGCCGAAATTTGATCCGTCCCGGCTCTTCGACATCGTGCCTGACGGCTCGGCCGGCTCCAGCGCATTCCTCCCCATGGGGATCAGCGGCGTACTCGCAGCACTGGTCTATGCAATCTGGTTCTTCCTGGCCGTTGAAGGTGTTCCGCTGGCAGCCGAGGAAACCGCCAATCCGAAGAAGGACATGCCGCGCGGCATAATCGTGGCGGTGGTCATCCTGGTCATCTTCGGGGCCCTGATGCTGGTCCTGGTGCCCGGCGCGGCCGGTTCCCACGCCATGAGCGTCTCCGACAATCCTCTGCCGGAGGCCCTGCGCATCGCCTACGGCGGCAACACGCTGCTGGCCGATTTCATCAACTACGCCGGGCTCGCCGGCCTGGTGGCCAGTTTCTTCTCGATCATCTTTGCCTATTCCCGGCAGTTGTTTGCACTTTCCAGGGCGGGCTACCTGCCGCGCTGGCTGTCGCTGACGGGACGGCGCCGCACCCCATACTGGGCGCTGATCGTTCCGGGCACCATCGGCTTCCTGCTGGCAGCATTCACGCAGGACGGAGCTCTCCTGATCAACATCGCCGTCTTTGGAGCCACCGTTTCATACGTGCTGCTCAACCTCTCGCATATCGTCCTGCGCAGAAAGGAGCCGGAATTGGAGCGTGGCTACCGGACTCCCGGGGGGATCGTCACGACGTCGATCGCGCTGGTCCTTTCCGCCGTGGCAGTGGTGGCGACGTTCGTCGTCGACGTGTACGCCGCAGGCATCACGGCCGCCATCTTTGCCGCCGCACTTCTCTACTACTGGTTTTACAGCCGTCACCGGATCGTGGCAGGCGCCCCCGAAGAAGAGTTTGCCCAGTTGGCCAAGGCCGAAGCCGAACTGAAGTCGTGACCAGCTACACCCCAAAGATTCCAACCATTCAAGAACCACATTGCGGAGAAATCATGAATGTTCAAACCAAAGAACCCGGCCAGAACCAGCAATTGACCGTCGATGCGCTCAGGGAACTCGTGGCCTCGGGCGAAATCGACACCGTCGTCGTCGCCATCACCGATGCCCTGGGCAGGCTGCAGGGCAAGCGGTGCGGCGCCCGCTCGTTCCTCGAAGACGTCCTGGACCATGGCGCGGAGGGCTGCAACTATCTGCTCGCCGTCGACGTCGAGATGAACACAGTGGACGGCTACGCCATGTCTTCCTGGGAAACGGGCTACGGAGACATGGTCATGCTGCCAGACGTAACCACACTCCGTCGTGTTCCCTGGCTCGAAGGCACGGCGATGGTGCAGTGCGACGTGCTGTGGACGGACAGAACACCCGTTGCGGCCTCGCCACGGCAGATCCTGAAGGCCCAGATCGAGCGGCTGGAAAAGCTCGGCTACCGCGCCCACGCCGGCACGGAGCTCGAATTCCTGATGTTCGATGACTCCTACGCCCAGGCCTGGCAGAAGAACTACAGCGCCCTGGCCCCGGCCACCCAGTACAACGTGGACTACTCGCTCCTGGCAACCGCCCGCCTGGAACCTGTGATCCGCTCCATCCGCACCAATATGGAAGCCGCCGGCCTGGTGGTGGAGTCGTCCAAGGGCGAATGCAACCTGGGGCAGCAGGAAATCACCTTCCGCTTCGATGAAGCCTTGGCCGCCTGCGACAAGCACACGTTCTACAAGAACGGCGCGAAGGAAATCGCAGACCAGCACGGCAAGAGCATCACCTTCATGTCCAAATTCAACGAGCGTGAAGGCAATTCCTGCCACATCCATTTCAGCCTCACGGACCTGGATGGCAATCCTGTCCTGGCTGGCGAGGGCGAGCACGGTTTCAGCCCGGTCATGGAACACTTCGTGGCCGGCCAGCTCGCCGCGCTGCGCGAATTCACCTATTTCCTGGCCCCCAACATCAATTCCTACAAGAGATTCGTCGAGGGCAGCTTCGCCCCCACCGCCATAGCCTGGGGACTGGACAACCGCAGCTGCGCGCTGCGCGTGGTGGGCCACGGCCGCGGACTCCGCACGGAAAACCGGGTGGGCGGCGGCGACGTCAACCCCTACCTGGCAGTTGCTGCCATGATCGCCGCCGTGATCCACGGCCTCGAAAACGGCCTGCCGCTGCCGTCAATCACCAAGGGCAATGCCTATGACTCGGATGCCCAGCGCCTGCCCACCACGCTCCGGGACGCCCGGGATCTGCTGGCCGAGAGCAGCATCGCGCACAAGGCTTTCGGCGATGACGTGGTGGACCACTATGTCCACGCCGCCACCGTGGAACTCACTGCTTATGACAGTGCCGTCACCGACTGGGAGCGTGTCCGTGGCTTCGAACGGCTCTGAGACCTACCGCCCCAGGATCGCGCTGACGAGCTACTACCAGGAAGCGTCGTGGGGTGTGTGGAATGCGCCGGCGGCTATCCTGCCGGGCACGTACGTCGAGGCCGTTGTCGCAGCCGGCGGCACCCCTCTCCTGCTCCCCCCGGTCGGTACCGACACCTCGGTTCTGGACCTCGTGGACGGGCTGATCGTGGTAGGCGGCCCCGACGTCGAACCCTCCCTCTACGGGGCTGCACCGCACCCCAAGACCAAGCCTCAGCCGCTGCGCGACGCGCACGATGCCGCCCTCACGGGTGCCGCCCTGGAACGTGGCCTGCCGCTGTTCGCGATCTGCCGCGGGGCGCAGATCCTCGACGTGGCCTTGGGCGGATCCCTGATCCAGCACGTCCCCGACGTCAACCCGGAAGCCAACTACCAGCCGGCCCCGGGCGTCTTCGGGGAGGCCGCGTTCAGCACCACACCGGGAAGCCTGATCCGGGAGCTGCTGGGCGATACCGCCACGGCGCCCTGCTACCACCACCAGTGCATCGACTCCGTTCCGGAGGGGCTCCGCGTGACGGCAAGGTCCGATGACGGCACTGTCCAGGCGCTGGAAACAAGCGGTGATGGCTGGGTGCTGGGAGTCCAGTTCCATCCGGAACAGAATCCTGAAGACCTGCGCCTCTTCCGGGGATTCGTGGAAGCCGCTGCCGGCTACCGCCTTTCCTCCACCCACCATCCCGCCACCCACAACAGGAATGCGATGTCCGCCTCATGACCGCCACAGTCTTTGATGTCATCAACCCCGCCACCGAAGAAGTCATCCAATCGGTTCCGCTGGCCGGCCTCGCCGAAGTGGACGCGGCGATTGCCAAGGCGGCCGCCGCCTACGAGTCCTGGCGGGCGGTGGCCCCGGCCGACCGTTCGCTCCTGCTCCGCCGGTTCGCCGCCGCAGTCGATGCCGATCTGGAGAACCTGGCCCAATTGGAGGTCCGCAACGCGGGTCATACGATCGGAAATGCCCGGTGGGAAGCCGGCAACGTCCGCGACGTCCTGAACTACTACTCTGCGGCACCGGAACGGCATTTCGGCAAGCAGATCCCGGTGGCCGGCGGCGTCAACGTGACCTTCCACGAGCCCCTGGGCGTTGTGGGCGTCATTGTTCCGTGGAACTTCCCCATGCCGATCGCCGGCTGGGGATTCGCGCCCGCCCTGGCTGCCGGGAACACCGTGGTACTCAAACCCGCAGAAGTGACGCCGTTGACGGCCATCCGGCTGGGCGAGTTGGCTCGGGAGGCCGGAATTCCGGAGGGCGTTTTCCAGGTCATCCCGGGCAAAGGATCCGTGGTGGGCCAGCGGTTCGTCACCCACCCTGCTGTCCGGAAGGTCGTCTTCACGGGATCAACGGGCGTGGGCAAGCAGATCATGGCCGGCTGCGCCGCTCAGGTGAAGCGGGTGACGCTTGAGCTGGGCGGCAAGAGCGCGAACATCATTTTCGACGACGCCGATCTCGAAGCGGCGGTGGCCGCAGCTCCCGGAGGGGCCTTCGACAACGCGGGCCAGGACTGCTGCGCCAGGTCCCGCATCCTGGTCCAGCGCAACGTCTACGAGCGTTTCCTCGAATTGCTGGAGCCGGCAGTCCGCAGCATGACGGTGGGGGATCCGGCGGATCCGGCCACCACCATGGGCCCGCTCATTTCCGCCCAGCAGCTCAGTACGGTCTCGGGCTTTGTGCCCGACGGCGCCCCGGTCGCCTTCCAGGGGAAGGCTCCGGAAGGTCCCGGGTTCTGGTTCCCGCCCACAGTGCTGACGCCGGACCTTGACGCGCCGTCCTTCACGGACGAGATCTTCGGCCCGGTGGTTGCCGTCGTGCCGTTTGACGACGAAGCCGAAGCCATCAGGCTCGCCAACAACACCGAATACGGGCTCTCCGGCTCCATCTGGACATCCAAGGTTGACCGGGCCCTGCGGGTTGCGCGCGGGGTGGAATCGGGCAACCTGTCCGTCAATTCACACTCGTCCGTGCGGTATTCCACCCCGTTCGGGGGCTTCAAACAGTCAGGACTTGGCCGCGAACTCGGACCCGACGCGCTTGATGCCTTCACCGACACTAAGAACGTCTTCATTTCCACGGACCCTTCCTAGTCGTTTCCCTGTTTT
>DIZT01000287.1:0-4253 GCA_002427975.1 Micrococcaceae bacterium UBA6021
AGCGAGGGGGGCCGTCCGGCCCGGGCCGCCGGCCATGCGGACAGCCCGTTGATCGTGGAACGAAACCGCGAGGTGGGCGCGGGCATCCTGGAAGAGATCACCGTCCGGAACCATTCCCGCGAGCCTGCCGTGTGCGTGGTGGAACTGGCGATGGACGCGGACTTCGCGGACCTCTTTGAGGTGAAGGACGCCCGGATCATCCGGCACTGGGACCAGTCCCGGCACCCGGAAGGCGACTCCCTCACCATCCAGGGCGTCTGGCGGGGAATTCACAAGGGGGTTATCCTGCAGGCTCCCGACGCGACTTTCAGCCACGAAGGCCTGGGCTACCGCACCGTGGTGCCGCCACACGGCCAGTGGCGCACAAGGGTGACGGTGTCGCCGCTAGTGGATGCGGCCGAAACGCCCGCGCCCTTCCAGCGCCAGGCAAGCGGCACCTCGCCTGCGGAAATACGGCGCCAGGAGTGGATCCGGAAGATCCCAGCGACGCACGTCAGCAACGTGTCGATTGCCCGCACCCTGCAGCGCAGCCATGATGACATCGGCGCCCTCCAGATCGAGGACCCGCTGCATCCGGACCGGACCGTCGTCGCGGCGGGTGCTCCATGGTTCATGGCGCTCTTCGGCCGCGATTCGCTTCTCTCGTCCTATATGGCGCTGACTGTGGACCCGTCGCTGGCCCTGGACACCTTGCAGACGCTGGCCGAAAGGCAGGGCAACGTAGTGGACGCGCTGACCGAAGAGCAGCCCGGCCGGATCCTCCATGAGGTCCGGCTGGGCGTCAGCACGGGCCTGGCACTGGGCGGCAAATCCGCCTACTACGGCACGGCCGACGCCACGCCGTTGTTCGTCACACTGCTCGGCGAAGTCAGCCGCTGGGGCCTCGCCGCGGACCAGGTGGCCGCGCTGCTGCCCAACGCTGACAGGGCGCTGGAATGGATCAGGGACTACGGGGACCGCGACGGCGACGGCTTTGTGGAATATCAGCGGCTCAACAACCAGGGGCTGATCAACCAGGGATGGAAGGATTCCTGGGACGGCATAAATTTCGCGGACGGCCGCATGGCAGAACCGCCGATCGCCCTCTGCGAAGTGCAGGGTTACGTGTACGGCGCCTACATCTCCCGGGCGTGGATGGCGTACGACGCCGGGGACCTGGCTTTGGCGCGGGAGTTGCGGGAACGCGCGGCGCGGCTTAAAAAGCAGTTCAACGAACAGTTCTGGCTGCCGGACCGTGGCTACTACGCCATCGCATTGGACCGGGACAAGAGACCCGTGGATGCCTGTGCCTCCAACATGGGGCACTGCTTGTGGAACGGGATTATCGACGCCGACAAGGCGCCCCTGGTGGCTGCCCGGCTGATGTCGCCGGAAATGTTCAGCGGCTGGGGAATCCGCACCCTGGCCACGGATATGGGCGCCTACAACCCGGCGAGCTACCACAACGGATCCGTGTGGCCGCATGACAACGCGATGATTGCTACGGGCCTGATGAGGTACGGATTTGTGGACGAGGCCAAGCGGGTTGCCCTCGGGCTTATTGAGGCGGCGGATTTCACGGACCACCGCTTGCCTGAATTGTTCTGCGGATTTGACCGCGCTGATTTCCCGGAACCGGTGCCTTACCCGACGGCTTGTTCACCCCAGGCCTGGGCTGCCACCACCCCGGTGCATCTGCTGCGCACACTGCTGCGGTATGACCCCCACGTCTCCATGAACGGCATGTGGATGGACCCTGTGCTGCCGGAGTCCTGGGGCCGGGTCCACATCACCAACTGCCCGATAGGCGATGGCCGGATCACCATCGACGTGACCGGCAGCCATGCCACGATCGAGGGGCTCCCGCCGGGCATGACGTTCCACCGCGGAACGCGTCCGCCCCTTGCCGATCTGGTTGAGCTCGCCGAGAAGCTGGACAAGACGGGCTAAACCCCGTCAGGACAGCGCAACGTGCGGATAGGACTGATAGCCCCGCCATGGATTCCCGTCCCTCCCGTAGGCTACGGCGGAACGGAGGCGATGATCCATGCGCTGGCCACCTCCCTGGCGGCGGCCGGGCACAGCGTTGTGCTTGCCGCTGCGGCTGACAGCACCTGCCCCGTGGAACGAATCGGCGGCTTCGCCCCGGCGGAGCGTGCCGCCATGGGCAGAACAAGCTCTGAGTTGCCGCACGTGATCAGGGCGTACGCCGGACTGGTCGACGTCGATATCATCCACGACCACACCCTGGCGGGACCGTTGTACCGGCACCGTCCACCGGGGATTCCAGTGGTCAGCACCATTCATTCGGACATGACGCCGGAGCTGTGCCGGGTATATGAAGCCTTCAGCCGGGATGTGTCACTGGTGGCCATCTCTCAGCACCAGGCCAACAGCGCCCCGGACGTGAAAATCCGACGTGTCATCCACCACGGCATCGATCCCGCAACGGTTCCACCCGGTGACGGAGCCGGCGGCTACGCGTGTTTTCTGGGCCGTATGGCGCCGTGCAAAGGTATTGCTGAGGCCATAGAGGTGGCCCGCAGAGCGGGAATGCAGCTCAAGATCGCCGCAAAAATGAGCCAGCCGGCGGAAGTGGATTATTTCCGCTCCGTGATCGCCCCCTTGCTCGGGCCGGAAGAGGAATTCGTGGGAGAACTGGACGCCGCCGGAAAGTTCGCCCTGCTGGGCAATGCCGTCGCGCTGCTCAACCCTGTGCAGTGGGACGAACCCTTTGGAATGGTCATGATCGAGGCGCTGGCCGCCGGCACCCCCGTTGTGGCCACTCCGCGGGGCTCCGCACCGGAAATCATCGAGCACGGTGTCACCGGTTTCCTCGCCGCGGCTACCGATGAACTGGCCAGCTGCCTGCAGCGTGCGTCCGGCCTGGACCGGTACGACTGCCGGTCCGCCGTCGAAACCCGATTCAGCGCGGACGCGATGACGCGGAAATACATGGAGTTGTTCGAGGACGTGCTTTAGCGGGCCCGGATCAGGGCAGCGATCTCGCCGAAGCCCAGCCGCTCCGCATTCTCCAGCGCCGTGCGGCCTTGAGGATCCCGGATGCCCGGGTCCGCACCGGCGTCGAGCAGTTGCCGGACCACGTCCTGTTGCCTGCGGCCGCCACTGTTCAGCAGGATGGCTTCCTGCATGGCGGTCCAGCCCAGGTTGTTGACGTGGTTCACCGGCACCCCGGCAGCAATGAGAATCCGTACCGTGAATCAGAGCCTACTTGGCGGTTCCGGCGATGGCATCGGCGCCTGCTGTTGCGCAGGCTTCGTCCAGCATGCCGTCGGGAGCGCCGCCCACACCGATCCCTGCCACAGACACTCCATTGACCTTAAGGGGAACTCCGCCGGCCAGGAAAAGCGTGCCGGGGAGGTCAGCGATGCTGGGTCCGTTTCCGTTGATCCGCTTAGCCAGCTCACTCGTGGGCGTTCCGAAGGCAGCGGCCGTGTAGGCCTTCTGCTGGGCGGCTTCGATGGTGTGCTCCGCCGCGTTGTCGCCGCGGAGCAGTGCCTGGAGGGTACCGAAGCGGTCCACCAAGGCGACCGTGACGAATGGCAACTTGTCGGCCTGGCATTTGGCCAGGGCAGCGTTGACGGCGGCCGCAGAGGCGCCCACGCTGATGCGGTTCTGGGCCACCACGGTTTCAGGAACCGGCTGGACATCGACGGCGGGAACCGCCGCCGGGGCAGCCACGGGTGCTGACGCAACCGGAACGGTGCCGGCGTTGGCCGCTGCGGTGACGCCCCCTATCAGGAGCAACGCTCCGGCAGCGGCGATGGCAACAGTCTTGTGGACTTCTTCATGGGTTTCTCCTCGGAATGCGGTTGCGGGGCCGTGCCCCTGGGCATACGTCCATCTTTCCGGCTGGGCCCGGCCCGGGCATCGGGCATTCGCCTGCTCCGGACTCCCCCATGGAGCCAGCGACATCAGCCAAAAGGCTGAGAGACCAGCAACGACGCGGGCCCTAGCATGGGGGTAGCACTCCATCCACCGGAACCGGACACCCCATGCCTTCTTCAGCACCAGCCAGACCCCCGGAACCTGCCCAGGACAATGCAACGGCCACCCTGCAGAACCACCGCGCGGCGGACGGCTGGCCGCGGGGCCGGATTGACGCCGTCGTCCATCTCGGTTTCGCCGTGCTGATGGTGGCGTCGGCGGTCCGCTACGTGATGCGGCACAGTCCGGCAGACAACATTTGGATCCTGGCGCTGGCCGCAGCAGTGTGTGCGCTCTATGCGGTGATCGCGGTCCTTGCGCAGCGC
>DIZT01000287.1:4510-8071 GCA_002427975.1 Micrococcaceae bacterium UBA6021
ATGCTGCTGGGGCCGCTGGCCGTGGGCGTCCTGCTGACCCTGATCTACGACCGCATCGAGCAGGACGCCGGGGAGCAGCGCCGCCTGCACTCCGAGGTTTCCCTGGCCCAGGGCAGGCTGGCGGCCAGCGAGCGCAGAGCCGGCACCATCGAGGAGCGCGAGCGCGTTTCCCGTGAAATCCACGACACCGTGACGCAGGGTCTGGCCAGCAGCCTGCTGCTCCTGGAAGCCGCGGACCGTTCGTGGCCCGGCGCCACATCCCGCCAGGACCTCAACCAGGCCACCGAGCTCCTGCGCCGGAGCCTCTCCGAGACCCGCAGCGTGGTCCACGAGCTCTCTTCCCCGGGGCTCGACGCGTCCCCGCTGTCCGAGGCGCTGCACCAGGCCGCCACGCAATACGTCCCGAACACCCGGCTCCTGGTCACCGGCGAGCCGAGGGCCGTCTCCGCGGAAGTCCGTCACACCCTGCTGCGGGTGGTCCAGAGCGCGGCCGCGAATATCCAGCGGCACCACAACCACCCTGACGCTGGGTTTCCTTCCGGGCTCCGTCACCCTTGACATTTACGACGACGGGACGGGCTTTGACCCCTCGGCGGCAGCACCGCCGTCGGACGCGGGAGGCTACGGGCTGCGGGCCATGCGCCAGCGGGTGGAGCAGCTGGACGGCGTTTTCTCGGTGGAAAGTTCCCCCGCCGAAGGGACCATCGTGGCGGCCCAGCTGCCCGCGCAGCGGACAACCCGGGACGACGCATGACTGCCATCACCGTCGTCCTGGTGGACGACCATCTGGTGGTCCGGAGCGGACTCAAGGCACTGCTGGGCACGCAGCCCGACTTTGACGTGGTGGCCGAGGCCGCCTCCGGCGAAGAAGCCCTGGACCTTGTGGAACAACTTTCCCCTGCCGTGGTGGTGATGGACCTGGCCATGGGCGCCGGAGTGGACGGAATCGAGGCCATCCGGCAGCTCCGGCAACGCAACGGCCGGCAGGCCATTCTGGTGTTCACCACCTACGATTCGGACGCGGACATCGTCCGGGCGGTGGACGCCGGCGCCATGGGCTACCTCCTCAAGGACGCGGCCCCGGACGAAATCTTCGCGGCGATCCGAGGTGCCGTGCAAGGAAAAAGCGTGATGAGCGCTCCGGTGGCCTCCCGGCTCTTCCAGCACCTGCGCAATCCCGACGAGGTCCTGACACCCCGCGAGGCTGAGTTGCTGAGCTTCCTGACCCAGGGCCTGAGCAACCGGGAACTGGGCCAGCGGCTCTTCATCTCCGAGGCCACGGTCAAGACCCATCTGGCGCATATCTACGCCAAGCTCGGCGTGGAAACCCGCGCCGCTGCTATTGCAACGGCCATCCGCCGGGAGGGTATGCGCTAGCCGCGGGCAGTCAAGGCAAACACGTCCCCCGAAGCCGGGTGGCAGCTGACTTCGGCGGTTCGAACGCCCGGTTCCCGGGCACCAGTTCCGTAACGGGAGTGACAGATGATGACCGCAGCTATTGCACGCCTACCGCCCACCCCCTAAGTTTGAGACAGCGGACTACAGACTCCGCGTCTGCCTGCCGTCCGAGCAGGACCAGAAAAGGGTTACAAAGGAAGTTAGCAATGGCAACAGGCACAGTTAAATGGTTCAACGCTGAAAAGGGCTTTGGCTTCATCGCTCCGGACGACGGATCCGCCGATGTTTTCGCGCACTACTCCGCAATCGCCAGCAGCGGCTACCGCTCGCTGGATGAGAACCAGAAAGTCGAATTCGATGTGACCCAAGGTCCCAAGGGCCCGCAGGCAGAGAACATCCGCCCGCTCTAAGGTTCTGATCAACTGCCCTGGCCGTGCTGCAAGCATGGCCAGGGCAGTTTTTTGTTCTGCGCGATTTTCTAGACGAAGGCCGATTTTCCGGTGACGGCCCGGCCCACAATCAGCGAATTGATTTCATAGCTGCCCTCATAGGTATAGAGGATTTCGGCGTCACCAAACAGCTTGCCCATTTCGTAGTCAGTGCTGATCCCGTTGCCGCCCAGCAGCGACCGTCCCATCGCCACCGAGGCGCGGGCCAGCCGGGTGCACGTGGACTTGGCCATGGCCGCCTGCGCCATCTCCAGCTTGCCGTCCGTCTGGATCCGGGCGAGCTGTGCCATGAGCGCCAGTGACGCGGAGGCGTTGCCCAGGATCTCCGCCAGCTGCTGCTGGACCAGCTGGAAGCATGCCAGTTGCTTGCCGAATTGCCTGCGTTCCAGTGAGTAGGAACGGGCGACGTCGAACGCGGCCAGCTGGATCCCGGCACCTTGCCAGCCAACCCAGGCGCGCGAATCCCGCAGGAGGTCGTTGGCTTTGGCGAAGTCCGTGGCGCCCGGCAGCATGTTGGACGCCGGAATCCTGACGTTGTCCAGCACAATGTCGGCGTTCTGCATGATCCGCAGGCCGATTTTGTTGGCGATCTTGGTTGCCCGGTAGCCGGCGCGGTCCGTCTCCACAATGAATCCTTTGATCCGCCCGTCCGCTTCGTCTCGCGCCCACACCAGGGCAAAGTCCGCGATGGTCCCGGAGCCGATCCAGCGCTTGGCGCCGTTGATCACCCACTCGCCGTCCTCCAGCCGCGCGGATGTTTCCAGCCCACCGGCAATGTCCGAGCCGTGTCCGGGTTCGGTCAGGGCGAAGGCTCCCAGCTGGGTGAAGGTTGTCAGGCCAGGCAGCCACCGCTGCTTCTGTTCCTCGGAACCGAGGGCGTCGATCATCCCCACGATCAGTTCGTTGTGGATCCCCACCAGGGCTGACAGCGACACATCGGCACGCGCCACCTCGACGTACATCAGGCCCTTGAAGAGCTTGGAGGTGCCGTCCGTCTGCAGCGCGCCCAACCCGCGCTTGCCCATTTCCGCCAGCAACCCGAACGGGAATTCCTCCCGGTTCCAGTAGTCAATGGATGCCTGCCGCACCGTGGACTGCAGGAACGCCCGGATGTCCAGGTACCGCTCACGCTCGGCGGCCGGCAGGAGGTCCACGATGTACATCAGGTCTGCTTCGGGAAAGGGCGGGGCTCCGGTCACATCATGTTCACGTCCCTGTGGCTGCACGCTTCACGTCCCTTCGGTCTTCCAAACCCTTGGATGTCCTAGTATATTGCACAGGGTTGGATATTTAGTGTTGCGCATCACTGGGCGAAAGGTGTTCCCTTGTCAGTCACCGATGACTTCCGAGCAGCACGCGACCGGCTGCTGGCGCTCCGTACCGACTACCACCAGGCCGGACGCGAGTTCGAGTGGCCGCGGTTTACTAAATTCAACTTTGCCCTCGACTGGTTCGATCAGATCGCCGCAGATCCGGCGAAGGCCAACAAACCCGCCCTGGTCATCGTGGAGCAGGACGGCTCGGCCACACGCCGGAGCTTCGCGGATCTGGCCGCCCGTTCCAACCAGGTGGCCAACTGGCTCCGGAGCCAGGGCGTGCGCCGCGGGGACCGGATGATCATCATGCTGGGCAACCAGGTGGAACTCTGGGAGCTGATGCTGGCCGGCATCAAGCTCGGCATTGTCCTGATCCTGTCTCTTATACACATCTGACG
>DIZT01000309.1:0-185 GCA_002427975.1 Micrococcaceae bacterium UBA6021
TCCCGATTGAACCTTTCCGGGGGCAAGGACCGGATGGTGCTGGTGGTTGCGCTGGGGATTCTCAGCGCGGTCAGCCCCATGGCCACGGACATGTATCTGGCGTCCATGCCGCGTATGGGTGAGTTCTTCGCGACGCCAGCGTCGGTTGTGCAACTCACCCTGACCACGTACATGATCGGCATGGC
>DIZT01000309.1:378-3423 GCA_002427975.1 Micrococcaceae bacterium UBA6021
GCCAAGCTTTTCTCGATGCTGGCAACCATCTCGTCGCTCGCCCCGGTAGTGGCGCCCCTGCTCGGCGGGGTGATCGCCACCGTGGCGCCGTGGCAGGCAGTGTTCTGGGCGCTGTCCGGCTTCGGGGCGCTGATGTTGGCATGTTCGGTGGTGGTGGTACCGGAAACGCTCCCCCGGCACCTGCGCCACCGGGGCGGGCTCAGGGCGGTGGCGTCCGGCTCCTGGTCCGTGCTGCGCACCCCGTCCTTTATGGCCTACGCGCTGACATTCGGGTTCATTTTCGGCGCGATTTTTTCCTACATCTCTGCCTCGTCTTTTGTGGTGCAGAATGTGCTGGGCTACTCCGCACTGGGCTATTCGGTGATCTTCGCGCTGAACGCGGTGGGGATGATCCTGGGCAATCTGGTCAACATCCGGCTGGTGGACCGAGTGGAGCCCGCAGTGATCCTCCGGACCGCTGTGGTGGTGATGTGCGCAATCAACGTGGCGGGCATGGGGCTTGTCCTCGGCGGGATCACCGGCTGGAGCACGCTGGTGCACCTGTTCCTCTCCGTGGCCTGCATTGGCTTCATCATGGGGAACGCCACGGCCCTCGCCCAGGGGAGTGTCCCGGGCCGGGCCGGTGCCGGTTCAGCGGTGCTGGGACTGATCCAGTTTCTTATTGGCGGACTTGTGTCCCCGCTGACCGGAATCGCCGGCGAGCACAGCGCGGTCCCCATGGCCGTGTCCATGGCGGTGTGCAGCGTCTTGGCCGTGGGCGCGATGATGGCCGGACGGCGCCTCAGTCACTAAAGGCCGACGGCGGCCCGGCAGCTACGTGCCTGCGCCCGGTTCAGTGCCCGTGGTCCGCGCCCGCCTTGCCCGCCCCGCGCGCCACGGTGACAACCTGGATCACCATGTCATCCAGCTTCGGCAAGGCATGTCCCAAGTGGTGCCTGGCCTCTTCAAGGGTCTGTTCGACGGTGGAGAGCGGCGCATCCGCGGCCACGACAGTTGCCGCACCCTGGAGGCGGTGCCCAACCCAGCGAAGCTGCAGCCGCTGCACGGCCAGAACGCCGGGGGTGTCCTCAAGGGCTGCTTGTGCGCGGGCCACGAGCTCGGGTTCAATGCCGTCCATCAGCCGGCGGCCGATGCTGCGCACCGTGCCCCACAGCAGGACGATGATGGCCGCGGAGATGAAGAGTCCCACGATCGGGTCGGCCAGCGGGAAGCCGAGCATCACACCGCCTGCGCCGAGGACCACCGCGAGGGAGGTGAAGCCGTCGATCCTGGCGTGCACGCCGTCGGCCACCAGGGCGGCTGAACCGATCTGCCGGCCCACCCGGATGCGGTAGATGGCCACGAGTTCGTTGCCGGCAAAGCCGATCAACCCGGCTGCCAGCACCCACCACAGGTTATGCAGCGGCTGCGGGTGGAACAGGCGGTCCACCGACTGCCACGCCGCAACGACAGCGGAAAGGGCCACGACGGCGACAATGAACAGCCCGGCCAGGTCCTCGGCGCGCCCATAACCATAGGTGTAGCGCCGGTTTGCCGCACGGCGTCCCAGGATGAACGCTATCCACAACGGCACAGCGGTCAGGGCGTCCGAGAAATTGTGGATGGTGTCCGCCAACAGCGCCACCGAACCGCTGATGAGCACCACCACGAACTGCAGGACGGTGGTGCCAAGCAGGATGAACAGGCTGATCTTCAGCGCCCGGACGCCCTGCACGCTGGACTCCAGGGCATCATCGATCGAATCCGCGGAGTCGTGCGTGTGCGGGACGAACAACTCGAACAGCCACCCCTTGAAACCGGTGTGGTGCTGGTGGGAATGTCCGTCATGCTCGTCGTGGTCGTGGTCGTGGTCGTGGCCATGCTCGTGATCGTGCGGATCGTGGTCATCGTGGTGGCGGTGGGCCGCCTGCCCGGCCATGCTCATGCCGTGGCCTGCTCGGCGCGGTGGTGCGCGGGCGTGCCGCCGAGAGCGTGTTCGGCCTGATAGATCGCATCGGCCACGAGCTGGCGGGCGTGCTCATTCTCCAGCCGGTACATCACCCGGGTGCCGTCCTGGCGTGTGGAGACCATGCGCGCGAGGCGCATCTTGGCAAGATGCTGCGAGACCGCCGCCGGAGACTTCCCCACCACGTCAGCCAGGGCCCCGACCGCCATTTCACCCTCACGCAAGGCAAGGATGATCCGCACCCGGGTCGCGTCGGCCAGCATGGCAAAGACCTCGACAGCCAGTTCCACGTATTGGCTGTCAACGCCCAACGAACAAGCTCTCTTATCTGCATTCATACGCATATAATGTCATTAACACATTGCTTTTGTCGCATCCGCCCCCAGCAGGTCAGGGCTCGGGCACCCGCTGCCGCTTGGGGCGGTGGTTCGCGGTCCGGGTGCGATGGGCCCTGTATTCATGCAAAGTGAGCCAGACGATGAAGATGTCAAAGGCGGTCAGCAGAACCATCCCCCAGGTGAAGGCGACCAGGAGTTCATAGCCTTGGTAGGCGATGAAGACCAGGAGGAAGGCAATCATCCACGGGTACGCCCACAACTTGTCCCTCAGCACCGCCCAAACCAGGACCACCTTGACCAGCCCGTGCAGCAACAGGTAAATGGCGCTGAAGAGGGTCGCCGACGTGGTCATGGTCCCGGCCAGGTGCACCAGCGCGGTGGCAATGAGGTCATGGGGGTCTTCGGAGAGTTCATGCTGGGTCACGTACCGGACCACCGAGCCCATCTCGGCGGGCGAGACCAGCAGAAGGAGAATCCCTCCCACCAGTTCCAGCACCCCGTCCAGGCCCTTGAGGACCAAACTGACCTTGAATGTTTTGTCCAGGAGTGTCCTGTTGGGGTTTGCTTTGGCCATCATTCCTCCCCTTTGTAACCGCTGTGACAATTTCAATTGTGACAGCGCATTGATTGGGTCCAAGCTGACCTGAAGTTCGAAGCGGAAATTGCCAAAGCTCCTGCGCCAACGCCAGCCAAAACCCTTTGACACTTTCCGCAGAGCGATCTGTAACGGCGCTGACGGCCTAGCCGTCCGCGCCCTTGTTC
>DIZT01000050.1:0-529 GCA_002427975.1 Micrococcaceae bacterium UBA6021
ATCCTGTGCCATGGCCGCTGACGCGGTCACGTTGTGCGGCAGCATCTCCGCGATGGGCGAAGCGGCGAAGTTCTCGGCACGCCGTTCCAGCGCCCGGATTTCCCGGGCGGCGGAAGCGTTCCCGTTCCGTGACGCAACATCAACAGCCTGCGACGCGAGCGAACGCACCCGCCCCAACACCTGCAAGGACACATCGGACGCCAACGCCCGCAAACGCCCATACAAGGACGGTGCGAGCGCAGGGTTGGCAATGGCGGCCTTGACCAGCGCCGCCGATCCAGTGACGACACGCTGCTCACCAGCGACATACACCACCATGACCGACGCCGCGACGGTATCAACCGTTGACGGGAGGCTCACCTGTTGTGTCGGTTGTGCTTCCGCCATCAGGGTTCATCCCATCGCTAGGGTGCATGAACGGGTCAGGGAAAGTGGGCTGCTCGGCAACAATCCGGGCAACCTCAGCATCCACCTGCTCCTGGTCCCAGTCCGGGTGCACGATCTGCACCAGCGTCTCCCGTGAGGCAGC
>DIZT01000050.1:632-2326 GCA_002427975.1 Micrococcaceae bacterium UBA6021
AGCTTTGAGGAGCTGCGCCGTCTGCGCCAGCGATGTCAGGGAGTCCTGCACCGCATCAGCGAACGAAACCTTCACCGGAACAGCAGTGGCACCCGTGTTGAACAGCACCGCGTCCATGGCAACAGCCTTGAAAAGGATGCCTTCCAACGCCGGACTGATGGCCCGGATCTTCCGATCCCTGGTCAGGTACGAACGGCGTTCCTTGGCGGTCACCTCAGTGGCCGTCTGCTCGCCCCTACCGTTGTCCTTTTCCCCGAAAGTCTGGGAAGAGTACCCGGCGGTGCGGATGATCTGCTCGAACAGTGCGGCTGCAGCGTTGAGGTGGTCCTGGACACGGATCGCGAACTGGACCTGCTCAATGGCGAGCTTCGAATCAGCGGCAGATCCCGGGGCAGCGTTGATGCCGGTGAACAGGGCCTTGTCCGTGTCGAACGTTGCGCCCTTGCCCGGGCCAAGGTCCGTGAGCATCGCCTGGGGGACGATCAGGCGTGCCTTGCCCAGTTCAATGTCACGCATCAGCGACGAATAGACCCTGTCCATTGCGTCCATGAGCGGTTCGATGCCGTCAAGGTCAGACCGGCCAAGGTTCGCGCCGGCCGGGTCAAGACGCCAACGCCGGTTAGGTGTGACGTTAGGGGCGTACTCGACGGCGAGGCCGGGGGTTTGGGTGCTGATCAGCGAGTCCGGGTCCACCATGACGGCCAGATGCTTGGTCGCTTCATGGTCGTCCAAGGGGATGCGCATACCGATGTCGGTTACGGATCCTTCGAACAAGCCGTGCTCGATCACGCCCACACCGAATGAGTCAAGTGAGTGGCGTTCAAGGTGCCGCCAGTAACGGCTACCGTCAAGCCCGACGACCTGCCAGAACGTCACCGCGACGAGTTTCCCGTACCGGAACGTCGGGATCGCCCCGTCAGCGTCGACCTTCGTGATGAACACGTGATCGTAGAGGGTGTCATCCCATGTCGCACGCAGGTACACGCCGCCAAGTGCTGCGGACACCTCAGCGGCGGCCACGAGGGTCTGGTCGAGGCGTGCCCCGGTGATCAGATCGATGCGTTCCTGAGCTTTGAGGTTCTTACCTTTCGGGTCATCGACCGTGAACTTAGGCGGTTCGCTGAACAGCAGATCCGCGGACACCTGGCACAGGTCAGAGGCGATCGGGACATGCAGTTTCATGACCCCGGCGTCACCGTCTGATTCCTTCGGGGTCCAGAACCAGTCAGCCAGCCGGTTCAGGAACCCTTGCCGGAAGTACGGTGCACGGGTCTGCGTCTGGTACGCGATACCCAGTGTTGCGGGGTCGTTCGCGTACCACGCGGACCAGATGTTGAAGGAGTCGAACACGGTCCGGAGTTCTTTGGGAGGCCAGACGGAGCCATTCACGGGCAAAGCCAAAACGGCCTCCTAAGCTGCTTGGATGGGGTAGTTCAGGTAGGGGCGCCAGTTCGTTTCCGTGCTGGTCACGACGTAGCGCAGGGCGTCCATGGAGTGGTCGTTGGCTTTCAGGGGCTTGTCCTCGCCCTTCTCGGTCGCTTTCGGATCCCACGTGTACTCAGTCATCTCGGACACGATGCCGTGGCACTGGTCGGTCACCCGGAACCGGTCGGAGTCGATGACCGTGGCGACGGTTTGGATGCCGTAGAGGACTTCGTTGTTCGCCGGGAAAGCGTTGATGATGCCCTGGGACG
>DIZT01000050.1:2460-2777 GCA_002427975.1 Micrococcaceae bacterium UBA6021
CAGTGACGCGGCGGAGGGGTCGTGGATCAGCCATTCGGGTTGCGGGCGGGACCCGTCCGGCAGTTCGATGGTCGCGAGCCAGTCTGTGATGCCCTTGACGATGCCTGCGTTGGTGAGCTGTACCTGTCCGGCACGGGAGTCGTGCCGCCATTCACTGATCGCGTACAGCCTGTAGTCCACCCCGAGGCCGAGGAGGACAGCCGAGGTCGCGTTCGTGGTGCCGTAGTCGATGCCGACACCAAGGATGCGTTGCATGCGGGGCAGTGACGCGAAGGGGATCACGTGGTTGCTTGGTTCCCACATGTCGTAGACGGCGC
>DIZT01000022.1:0-2142 GCA_002427975.1 Micrococcaceae bacterium UBA6021
GGCAGGCCGAAGGAGTCCCAGCCGATCGGGTGCAGGACATCGAAGCCCTTTTGCCGCAGGTACCTGGCTACCACGTCGCCCATCGCAAAGGCTTCGGCATGGCCCATGTGCAGGTCACCCGAGGGGTACGGGAACATGTCCAGCACGTAACGGCGCTCGCGGGAACCATCATCCACGGGGGTGAAGACCTGCAGGTCTTCCCACACCTGCGGCCATTTGGCCTCCATCGCCGCGAAGCTGTAGGCACCCTCGTCGGGGGTTTCCGCCGCTACTGCTGCTGTTCCGGTCTCTGTCTCCGGCTGAACGCTCACTGCTGCCCTCTTCTGTTCTGTTGTGGCATCGGTGCTGCCCCAACGGTCTGATCCTTTCTGCTGCCGGCCCGGAAACAAGCCCGGACACACAAAAGCCCCTCTCCATGGAGGGGCTGCCGCACGGCCATCCGTTTGTCTTCGGATACCGGGCGGCTAGCTAAGCAGAAGGATCGCACGCATAGGACTACTTTAGCGTACCCATCGCAGGAGGGCAGGCCAGGCGGTGGGGCCCTGGTGCGGTCCGGCACCGGCCCGGGGTGCACTGGGACGCGGAACCGGCCGCGACTAGACTGAAGGCCCCAAGTACCCGATCGGGTTGGAGACTCCGGTGAGTGCAGAGTTCCCGTTCCTCCGCCTTGGTGAACCCGCGGCGCAATCCCGGGCGGCTGTCGGCAGCAAGGCGGCGGCCCTCTCGGCCCTCGCCGCGGCGGGCTTCCGGGTGCCCGCCGGGTTTGTTGTCACAAAGGCCGCGCTGTTGGACAACCCGGCAGCGCCGGATCTGGCCAGGCTGCTCCGGACGGCAGCGTCCGGCACCGGCACCGGCCCCTTTGCCGTCAGGTCCTCGGCTGCCGCGGAGGACCTGCCCGGAGCTTCCTTCGCCGGTATGTACGAAACCTACCTGCAGGTGGCGGCCGCGGACCTTCCTGCGGCCGTACATCGCTGCTTTGACTCGGCAAGCACGGAGCGCATCCGGGCGTATCAGTTGTCCGTCCCCGGCGATGGTCCGGCCGTTCCGCCCGATTCGGGGATGGCGGTCCTGGTGCAGCAGATGGTGGTGCCAGTCGCGGCAGGCGTGGCATTCACCGCCAATCCCCTGACCGGCGCCCGCGACGAGACCCTCATTTCGGCAGTGCCCGGACTGGCCGAGAACCTGGTATCGGGCGTGGCCACCGGCGAGGAGTGGGTGGCCCGTTCCGGCCTGCCCGGCCTGCCCCGCCTGACCCGCGGCAACGGAAGTGCGCTGACGGAGCAAAGCGCGACGGCGGTCGCTGCCGCCGCCAGTGCGGTGGCACTGCATTTCGGCTGCCCCCAGGACATCGAATGGGCAGTGGACCACGCCGGCAAGGTCCACATCCTGCAGGCACGTCCCATGACCGCCCTCCCGGACGCCGTCAGGTGGGAGGCGCCCGGCAAGGGTGCCTGGCTGCGGAACTTCCGGATGGGCGAATGGCTCCCGGAGGCGGTCACGCCGCTCTTTATGTACTGGGCCATCCCACGGATCGACGCCGCCTATAACGAGGCCGTCTACGCGTCGGCGGGCATCAAAGTCCCCATGGGGCACGCGGCGGTCAACGGCTGGTACTACGTTGCCCCGCCAACGCCCCGGTCCCTCCCGCACCTCCTCTTCGGCGGCAAGCGGGGTTCTTTGCCGTACTTCTTCAACAGCGTCGTCCGGCCCATGTTCGACCCGGCAGGAGCAGACAGGACTGTCCTGGGTGCACTTGAACACGAATGGCGTACGGACTGCCTGCCGGCCTACCGGAAGCTGGTGGATGCTCCTCCAGCCGATGAGGCGACGCCCAGCCTCGACGAACTCCGTCACACTGTGGAGAAGGTGCTGGAGGCGGCCGGCGCATACCTTTGGTATTTCGCTGCCACCGGGGGTGCAGCCTGGAAGATGGAGGCTGTGCTGGCCGCATTCTGGCGGCGACACCTCGCCGGGACGGCTGCCGGCAGGGCCGTGTCGGCTTCGGAACGAAACGCCGGCTATCAGGTCCTCCTTGGCGGCCTTGCGCCCGTGTTGCCTGCCCCTGCCCCGCACGCCGTGTACAGCCTGGACTGGTATCACCCGACGGCCGGCGAACAAGCCGGCGGCCAGGTGCGGAGGGAC
>DIZT01000022.1:2317-3509 GCA_002427975.1 Micrococcaceae bacterium UBA6021
CAGGCAGAGTCCGCGTGCCGCAACGTGCTGAAGGGAACACGCCACCTGCACAGGTTTGAGACCCTCCTGGGCTTTGCCCAGCATTACGCCCTACTCCGCGAGGAACAGGCCCGGGACTTCACCCTGGGTTGGCCGCTGCTGCGCCGCTGCCTCACCGCGATCGGCGAACATCTTCGGGACGGCGGCGTCGTAGCTGCCCCTGACGATGTGTATTTCCTGACCCTTGAAGCCTTCGAACCTGACGCTGGCCCGCAGCACGCCGTCGTCGACCGGCGCCGCCGGGAATGGTTGCAGCAGAGGAAGCTGGCGGCCCCGCTCGCGCTGGGTCATCTGCCACGATTGCTGGGCAACACCTTTGACCGCATGGCCAATAATGCCCGCATTACCAGGAACCTGCCGTCTGGGGCATTGGTGGGGCACCCTGCCAGCCCGGGCCGGGCGAAGGGGCGGGTCCGGGTGGTGGACGGGCCGGAGGAATTCTCGCAGTTCCAGCCCGGCGAGATCCTGGTGGCGAAAGCGACTGCGCCGGCCTGGACCCCACTGTTCACCCACGCAGCCGCCGTGGTCACTGACGGCGGAAACCTGGCCGCACATGCCTCGCTGGTGGCACGCGAATACGGCATCCCTGCGGTGGTGGGCGTCGGAAACGCCACTGAATTGCTGAGGACCGGGCAGCTGGTCACGGTCGACGGCAGCGCCGGCACCGTTGAAGTCGAGTGCACTGCTGTTGAATTGAAGGGCACTGCTGAGTTGCCTGAGCCAGGAGCTTAATGCGGCTCCCAGTAATCCGGCCAATGCATTCGCCGCCGATTTCTTTTTATTATGGCGGCATGTTCCAGAAAAACCAGGACGTCTGCGTCCCGACCGGCTGCTACGACGACGTACTTGTGATCGATGAATACAGCAGGAACGTGTACGCGAAGACACCGCGGGCCCAGCTCGAAGGAACCAGCCGCTGACCCCGTTTCCTGACCACCTGCGTGAAGAGACCACCTGCATGAAGAGGGAAGGCGGCACTCGTGCCGTCTTCCCTCTTCATTGCTATCTGCCGTCCGGCGGGGGCGCCTTAGCGGACGTCCTCGTCCACCCAGTCCATGGACTTGGTGACTGCCTTCTTCCACAGGCGCATCTGGCGGTCCTGTTCGGCCTGGTCCAGTTTCGGTTCCCACCTCTTGTCCTCGGACCAGTTGGA
>DIZT01000022.1:3659-4371 GCA_002427975.1 Micrococcaceae bacterium UBA6021
AGGGCGGTGGTCTCTACGACCTTGGGCCGGATCACCGGCACACCCAGGATGTCCGCCTGGAACTGCATGAGCGCGTCGTTGGCCACCATGCCGCCGTCGACCTTCAGTTCCGTCAGCGGAACACCGGAATCGGCATTGACGGCGTCCAGCACCTCGCGGGTCTGGAAGGCCGTGGCCTCCAGCGCGGCCCGGGCGATGTGGTTCTTGTTGACGAACCGGGTCAGGCCGACGATGGTGCCGCGGGCGTCCGAGCGCCAGTACGGGGCGAAGAGCCCCGAGAACGCCGGAACAATGTAGACGCCGCCGTTGTCCTTCACGGCCGCCGCCAGCGTCTCCACTTCCGGCGCGCTGCTGATCATCCCGATCGGCGGCGCCGATATGCCGGTCGTGATCTCGATGCTCAACTCCTATTCCGGCTGGGCCGCCGCCGGGATCGGTTTCACGCTCGGCAATTCGGCGCTGATCATCACCGGCGCGCTGGTCGGCTCTTCCGGTGCGATCCTGTCCTACATCATGTGCAAGNNGGCGCGCTGCTGATCATCCCGAGATTGTCACGGAGCCACTGGATCAGGGACCCGGTGACGGCGATGGAGCCTTCCAGGGCATAGTGCGTTGCGGCATCGCCGAGCTTGTACCCGACGGTGGTGAGCAGTCCGTTCTTCGAGTGGACGATCTCTTCGCCCGTGTTGAAGATCAGGAAGCAGCCCGTGCC
>DIZT01000022.1:4460-15148 GCA_002427975.1 Micrococcaceae bacterium UBA6021
CGTATGGACCGTGCCGTAGACCTCCGAGGAGGACTTGATGGCCGGCATCATGCTCAGCGGCACTCCGAAGATACCCAGGATCTCCTCATCCCAGGACAGGGTCTCAAGGTCCATGAACAGCGTGCGCGACGCGTTGGTGACGTCCGTGACGTGCACGCCGCCGTCCACCCCGCCCGTCAGGTTCCAGAGGACCCAGGCATCGGTGTTGCCGAACACCAGGTCGCCGGCTTCCGCCTTGGCCCGGGCGCCGTCGACGTTGTCCAGGATCCACTTGATCTTCGTTCCGGAGAAATAGGTCGCCAGGGGCAGTCCCACCTTTTGCTTGAACCGCTCCGGGCCGCCGTCCTTGGCCAGCTCATCCACGATGTCCTGGGTCCGGGTGTCCTGCCAGACAATCGCGTTGTAGACGGCCTCACCGGTGGTCTTGTCCCAGACGACGGCCGTTTCGCGCTGGTTGGTAATTCCGACGGCGGCGATGTCGTGCCGGGTCAGGTTCGCCTTGGAGAGCGCGGACGCGATCACCTCGCGGGTGTTGTTCCAGATCTCGGCAGGGTCGTGCTCCACCCAGCCCGCCTGTGGGAAGATCTGCTCATGCTCCATCTGGCCCGAGGACACGATAGTGCCGCTGTGGTCGAAGATGATGGCGCGGGAGCTGGTGGTTCCCTGGTCAATGGCGATGACGTATTGGTTCATGGTGACGTCCTTGTCTCTGATTGTGTGGGTGAAATGGAAACTAGCCGGCAATGGCGGGCATGATCATGGGAACCCAGAAGGCCACCAGGCCGGCCAGCGTACCGCCGATCAGCGGCCCTGCCACCGGGATCCAGGAGTAGGCCCAGTCGCTGGACCCCTTGCCTCTGATGGGCAGGATAGCGTGGGCGATGCGGGGCCCGAGGTCACGTGCCGGGTTGATTGCATAACCCGTGGGTCCGCCCAGCGATACACCGATGCCCACCACGAGCAGGGCGACCGCCAGCGGCCCCAGGCCCGAGGGCGTCCCGCCAAACGTCAGGATGACGAATACCAGGACGAAGGTGCCGATGATCTCCGTGACGAGGTTCCACGGAGTGGAGCGGATGGCGGGACCGGTGGAGAAGGTCCCCAGCTTGTTGGCTGCCACGGGTTCGGCATCGAAGTGCTGCTTGTACGCGGCCCAGCAAATTACCGCGCCGAGGAACGCCCCGAGCAGTTCACCGCCGAAGTAGGTGAAGGTGGAGGCGACGTCTACCGGCACATTGGGGGCATAGTTTTTGCTGCCCTTGACGAGCAGGCCCAGCGTGACGGCGGGATTGAGGTGGGCGCCGGACTTGGCGGCAACGAAGACACCCGCGAACACGCCGATACCCCATCCCCAGGTCACCATCAGGAACCCGCCGCTGTTGCCTTTGGTGCCCTTCAGGGCAACGTTGGCCACGACGCCGCAACCCAGCAGGGTGAGCATCGCCGTTCCGAAGACTTCGGAAAGAAAAACAATTCCAAGAGACATCATTGACTCCTCTATTTTCTGTTGTGGGTCCTTCGCGGGTTGAAGGATCGTTGAGCCGGAGCGAGTTGACGCCCCGGCTGCAGCCAGGTCTGCTAGGCGACCAGGCTGTGGATCTGTACCCGGTGGAAACGCTCCAGCACATCCCGGGCGCGTTGGATCTCCTCAGCCTTGGCGGCGGCGTCCCAGCCGAGCGGAGCGGAGAGGACATCAGCCACTTCAACGAGAAGTTCACCCGTGACCAACCCACGGAACGCCAGCGACGTGCGCCGGATCAGCACATCAATGAGGTGCCCGATCTGCTCCTGCCCGGCCATGAATTCCAGTTCGCGGACGCTGAGTTCCCGGGTGGAGCGCAGGAGCCTGTCCGGACCGGCATCCAGGTAGCTGATCACGTCTTCCGCCCGGGTGCCGTAGCGCGTGAGCAGGATGGCGGTGCGGTCAGCGTCCCGGCCGGCGCCCAGGTGGGTCTTAATCCATTTCTGGATCCCGGCGTCGTCCTGCGGAAAGCCCGCGCCGCCCCCGATGGCGAGCTTCGCCGTCGAGACCTTCCGTTCCAGGCCAAGTTCGGCGAGGACGTCGTTTGCCATATGCTCGGCCAACGCACGGAAGGTGGTCCACTTGCCGCCCACGAGGCTGAGTACGACGGCGGCGCCTCCGCCGGGTGCCGCGGCATCCCGCGTGCGCCGTTCGATCCGGTAGTCGCGGGAGACGAACCCCGGCGCGGTGGCGTCGTGCCGCGGCAGCGGGCGGACGCCGGAGAACGTGTAGACGATCTGGTCACGCCGCACGCTGATGCCGGGGAAGACATGGCCGATCAGGTCGAAGAAATACCCGATCTCCTCCTCCGTGCACACGGCGTCCTGTGCCATGTCCGCGTCGACGTCGGTGGTCCCTACCAGGACACGGTCCCCCATGGGATAAATGAGGACGATCCGGCCGTCTGTGTGTTCAAAGAAGATCTCCCGGCCTTTGCACGCCTCGAGCAGGACCGGGTGGTCCAGCACAATGTGCGATCCCTTCGTGCCGCCCATAAAGGACGACGCCGCCCCCATGGCTTCGTTGGTCAGGTCCACCCAGGCGCCGGTGGTGTTCACGATGACGTCCGCGGTGAAATCGAACAGTTCGCCGGTCAGCTCATCGCGGAGCCGGACCGTGGTGCCGGACTGCGAATGAAGTGAGAGGTAGTTGCTGGCCCGGGCGGTTGCGCCCGCCGCGCCGGCACTGCCGCGCCCGGCCTTTTCGCCGTCCTGGAGAACATCGAGGGTAAGCCGTTCAGGGTTGTGTACCGAAGCGTCGAAGTAGGTGGCCGCGTATTTGATGCCGGGGTGCAGCTGCGGCAGCTCGGCGAGGGCCCGCTTGCGTCCGCGGAACTGGTGGCGCGGCACGGTGCCGCCGTCGCGGGAGAACGAGTCGTACATACTCAGGCCAAGTTTGATCAGGAAGGCGCCGCGCTCCTTGGGCTTGCCCTGCTGCTTGTGCGTCAGGAACCGCAACGGCGCGGACAGGACGCCGGAAAACGTGCTGAAGATGGGGATGGTGGTCTGGAGCGGCTTCACATAGTGCGGTGCGATCCGCAGGAGGCGGTTGCGTTCCACCACGGATTCCCGGACCAGGCGGAATTCCCCGTTTTCCAGATAACGGATGCCGCCATGGATCATGTGGGATGACGCTCCGCTGGCGCCCTGGCAGTAGTCGCCGCGCTCTACCAGGGCCACGTCCACGCCCTGGAGGGCAAGGTCCCGGAAGGTTCCCACGCCGTTGATGCCACCGCCGACGATCAACACCTTGGCGTGCGGACGCTTCCGCAGTTCCTGCACCGATGCGCGCGGCACCGGGCTGTGGGCAGGCGTGGCTCCACTATGGCCGAATGAATCTTTGAGTCCCAACACTGCTCCCTGGGTTTTGTTGGCGTGCGGGCATCCGCCGGACGCACCGTCGTTCTTCAACTATTGTTTGGACTAATGGAAAATAGAGTCAAGCACTATGCACAAACGTGCAGATTGGAGCGGGAATGACGCCCTCCCGGCACTCGGATGCGCTTCGGGCTGCACAGATGTACTACCTCCAGGACCTGACGATGGACGCGATCGCCAGGGAACTGCGGACGTCCCGGTCCACTGTTTCAAGGCTTCTTTCTGCGGCACGGGATACGGGCCTGGTCCAGATCCAGATCCGCAATCCCTTGGACACCGGCCCCGAGCTGGAAAGCATCATCCGGCGCGAGTACAACGTGGACGTGCACGTCGTACCCGTGCTTGAGTCCCTCAATGAGGCGGAGACACTGGACCGGGTGGCGATCCAGGCTGCACGCACCATCGGCCCCCTGGTGGATTCCAATGCGATCATTGGCATCGCATGGGGCTCCACTCTCAGCGCCGTCAGCAGGCACCTCACCCGCAAGATCACCCACGACACCGTGGTGGTGCAGCTGAACGGCGCCGGAAACATGCACACCACCGGCATCACCTACGCCAGTGACATCATGCGCCGCTTCGGAAGTGCCTACGGAGCCCGGGTGGAACAGTTCCCCGTACCGGCGTTCTTTGACCACGCCGCCACCAAGACCGCCATGTGGAATGAGCGCAGCGTGCAGCGGATCCTGGACCTGCAGGCCAGGATGAGCATCGCCATCTTCGGGGTCGGCTCCGTGGACGCCGACTACCCCAGCCACGTCTACGCCGGTGGTTACCTGGACGAAACCGACCTGAAGAACCTGGCCCATTCGGATGTGGTGGGTGACGTAGCGACGGTCTTTTTCCGACGTGACGGATCCTCTGACGGCATCGTCCTGAACGAACGCGCCACCGGTCCGGCACTCTCGCAGCTGCGGCAGGTCCGGCGCCGGATCTGCGTGGTATCCGGGGCCTCAAAAATCAACGGCCTGCGCGGTGCCCTGGCTGCGGGCCTGGCAACCGACCTGATCCTGGATGAAGCCACCGCGCGCCGGCTGGTCAGATTTGGCGGCGGTGCCTGGCCAAATGGGTAGAGTCATTGCTATGAAAACTTCACCCCGGCTCAGCCTCAACAACGGCGTCCTGATCGACCAATTGGGATTCGGTCTGTACAAGGTTCCGGCGGCGGATGCATCGAGCCTGGTGGCCATGGCCCTGGGCACCGGGTACCGCCATTTCGACACCGCAGCCATGTACGGCAACGAAACCGGCGTGGCCAGGGGCCTGAGCTCTGCTGTCGATTCCGACGGCGGGAGCGGCGGTTCCGGGGAGTCCGCTCCGGGCCTGCGGCGTGAGGACGTTTTCATCACCACGAAGGTTTGGAACGATGACCAGGGGTACGACGCAACGCTGCGCGCCTTCGATACCTCAATGGTCAACCTCGGCCTGGACTACGTGGATATGTACCTGATCCATTGGCCATGTGCCCGCCGCGGGCTGTTCAGCGAAACGTACCGGGCCCTTGAATCGCTGTACCGCGAAGGAAAGGTCCGGGCTATCGGTGTCTGCAACTTCCTGCCGGCCCACCTGGACCGCCTGCTCGAGACCGCGGAAGTGGTGCCGGCCGTTAACCAGATTGAACTGCACCCGTGGCTCCAGCAGGCGGAGCTCAGGGAGAAGCACTCCGGTCTGGGCATCCGGACGGAGGCCTGGAGCCCGCTGGGGCGTGGACAAGTGCTGGCTGATCCCGTGGTCGTGGCCCTGGCGGCCGAACACGGCAGGACACCGGCCCAGGTCATCCTGCGCTGGCACGTCCAGCTGGGCAACATCGCGATCCCCAAGGCAAGCGCGGAGGCCCGTATCCGGGAAAACCTGGACATCTTCGGCTTTGAACTTTCCGACCGCGACATGGCAGCTGTGGCGGAGCTTGACCGCGGGCAGCGCACCGGCTCCCACCCCGACAACGTCAACTAGGACCGAGGGTCATGAAAACAGCCGATCACCAGCCATCCCCTGCGCCCTCCTACTTCAGCCCCGGGCTGGCAGCCCGTACGCTCGCCACCGAAATCGAGCTTAACGGCAGCTCCGTGGCGTACTGGACCTACGACCCGGTACAGGCCACCCCTGGTACCCGCACTATCCTGGTCATCCATGGCTTCCGCGGCGATCACCACGGCCTGCTCCGCGTGGCCGACCAACTGCCGGACATGCGGATCATCATGCCGGACCTTCCGGGATTCGGCAGCTCCGCCGCGTTCACGGCCGGGGAACATTCGGTGGAACACTACGGCACGTTCATTACCGACTTCATGGCTGCACTGGGCCTCGGCCCGGACACCGTGCTGCTGGGACACTCCTTCGGCTCGATCGTCGCCTCCCATTTTGTGGCCGCGCACCCCGGAACTGTCACACCACTGATCTTGATCAATCCCATTGCCGCGCCGGCCCTGGAGGGCCCCAAGGGAATCATGACCAAGCTGGCCGTGCTCTACTATCGCCTGGCGGCACGGCTGCCCGGTGCGCTGGGGCTGGCACTCCTGCGCAGTCCGCTGATCGTCCGGGTGATGAGTGAAGCCATGGCCAAGACCGGCGACAAGGACCTTCGCCGCTTTATCCACGGCCAGCACCATGCCTATTTCAGTGCGTTCGCGGACCGGGAGAGCCTCCTCGAATCGTTTACGGCCTCCGTGAGCGGCCACGTTTCCGAGGTTGCCGACAAGCTGACCTTGCCCGTACTCCTTGTTGCCGGCGAAAAGGACGAGATTGCCACCCTCCCGGACCAGCGCCGCCTCGCCGCGCTCCTTCCGGACGGAGTGCTCAAGGTCATTCCCGGCGTCGGACACCTCATCCACTACGAGACCCCCGGGCCGGCCGCCGGCTTCATCCGCAGCTTCCTTAAGGACCACCCCGCGTGAAGATTGTCATCGATGCACGATTCACCAGGACCGACCACCACGACGGCATCAGCCGCTACGGGGCCAGCCTCATCGCCGCAACGGCGAAGGTGGCCGACGTCTCCATGCTCATCAGCGACACCCGGCAACTGGCCCTGCTCCCGGATGTGCCGTACACGATGATCAACAGCCCGCTGTCCCCGCTGGAACTCTTTGTTGCCCGCAGGGTCAATCCGCTGGGAGCCGACGTCGTGGTGTGCCCGATGCAGACCATGGGCAGCTGGGGGCGCAAGTACGGCCTTGTGCTGACCCTGCACGACCTCATCTACTACGAGCACCCCGCTCCCCCGGGATTCCTGCCGGCACCCGTGCGAATCCTGTGGCGGCTCTACCACAAGGCGTTCTGGCCGCAGCGCGTCCTCCTCAACCGGGCGGACACCGTGGCCACCATCAGCCGGACCACCGAGGCCCTGATGGCCAAGTACCGGCTGACCAAACGGCCCGTGCGGATCATCAGCAACGCACCCCAGCCGGCACAGGAACCGCGGGATCCTGCCGCCGGGGCGGACCATTCCCTGGTGTATATGGGCTCGTTTATGCCCTATAAGGACGTGGAAACAATGGTGGCCGGAATGGCCGGACTGCCTGATTTCACCCTGCATCTGCTAAGCAGGATCACCCCTGAGCGCCGGGCTGAGCTGGAGATCATGGTGCCGCCTGGCGCCAAGGTGGTCTTCCACAACGGGGTCACCGACGACGAATATGCCGTCCTGCTCAAGCGCGCCACCGCATTGGTGAGTCTCTCCCGCGCCGAGGGTTACGGTCTGCCCCTGGTGGAAGCCATGGCCCTGGGCACCCCCGTGATCGCCAGCGATATTCCCATCTTCCGCGAGGTGGGCGGCGACGCGGCGTCCTACGTTGATCCCGCCTCCCCCACGGACTTTGCCGCGGCCGTGCAGAAACTGCGCGACACGGCCCACTGGCAGAATGTTTCGCGCCGCTCCGTGGCGCGCGCACAGGAGTTCAGCTGGGATGAATCCGCGCAGCAATTGGTGGACGTGGCCCGCGACATCATGGCGCGGCGCAGCCGGTAGCCGACGCCACCGTAGGAAACGTTAGAGGACGTCCACTCCGTCCAGCCTGACCTGCACCGGTTCGGAGCTTCGCTTGGCAGCCATTGCGGCTTTGGTGGCGCGCAGTACGCGGGTGACCGCGCCTGCCTGCCCGTACGGGAAGAACAGCAGGGTCCGGGCGTCCTCACCGGCGGCCGCGGCGGGCGGGCCGGTGAGCACCAGCGGCGCCGGCCCCGCGGTCCGCAGCGTCACGCCGGCCGTCGCCAGCTCCTTCTCGACGGTCCCGGAAAAATGTACGACGGCGCCCCGGGGGCCGGTGATCGAGGCAATCCTGACTGCCGGCGGCAGCTGGAGTTCCATCCGGAGTTCGAGCTCACGCCGGGCGTACCCGGCCGGGTCCCACCGCAGCAACGCGCCAACAGCTACGCTCTCCGTCGCGGTGATGACCACCAGTCCGCCGTCGGACGCCGGACGCACCAAAGCTGCGGCGTTGAACCAGCGGCGCACGGTGTCTTCCCCGGCGCGGAGATTCTCCCGGCGCAGCAGGGAGTCGCCGTCGAGCAGCAGGGCCGCAGCGTAACCGCCCTCCGCTACGGGCTCGGCGCCGACGGTGGCCACCACCAGGGCTTTGGCGCTGCCAACGCCGGCCTTGACGTTACCCCCCGAGGACGTAATGACGGGTTTTCCGGGGAATGCCCGGCCCAGCTCTTCGGCTGTCCGCAGGACTCCGGTGGCGCCCTTGCGGAGTTTGCGTCCAGTGCAGTGGGCACACTGCCACTCCGGTGCCGGCGTGGAACACCAGCGGCACTGCGGGACCGCAGAGCTGCCGCTGGCTCCCGCCAGGGCAAGGGGGCCCTGGCAGGCCTGGCACCGGGCAGGTTCGCGGCAGGTCTCACAGACGAGCGACGGGGCGTAGCCGGCGCGGGCCACCTGCACCAGGACAGGCCCACGTTCCAGCCCGTCCTTGGCGGCGCGCCAGGCAGCACCGGGAAGCCGCGCCACCAGGGCGAGGGGGTCGCGTTCCTGTTCGAAGCTGTCCGCAGTGTTCAGCACCCGGGGCACAGTCCGTCGTGCGAACGCCCGATCGGCCTCGACGGGCATGGCCCAGCCGGCCTCCACCAGCCGCTGGAGTTCCGTGCTCCTGGAATGACCCGCCATCAGGCAGGCGGTGCCTTCCTGGTCCGCTCGCAGCAACAGGACGTCGCGGCTATGGGCGTACGGGGCACGCTGTTCGATGTGAAGGTCATCGCCGTCATCCCAGCAGGCAACAAGACCCAGATCCCGGACCGGGGCAAATGCTGCAGAACGCGTGCCGATGGCAACGCGTGCGGACCCGGCCAGGAGGCGCAGGAAATTCCGGTAGCGGGGCGTGGGCCCGTCATCGGCGCTCAGGCGGGCAATATCATCGGCGGGCAGCACCGCCAGGAGCGCCTTTTCCAGCTGGTCCAGGTCCCTGTAGTCCGGCACCACCACCACGGCGCCGCGGCCGGAGGCACGGACTGCTGCCACGGCCGTTGCCAGCAGGTGCGGCCATGCTGCCGGGCCGAATCCCTGGAGTGGGTTGAAGACCGCCCGTGGAGATCCGCCGTCCCGCAGGTGGCGGACAAATGCCGGGCCGTTACGGTACCCGGCCCAGGGGGTCTCCGGATCTGCGACATCAGTGGCCGTAGCGGCCCCGGTGCCGGGTGCGGTGGTGGCATGCGCGCCGGTAACGGCCTCGGCGGCGGCTGCGGCTGCGGCTGCTAGGAACTCTTTCTCCAGCCTGGCCACGCGGGGCGGAACCGCGACGCGAAGCACGTCACTGACTGTGCCCGCGTACCGGGCCGCGACGGCGGACACCAGATCCCGCACAGGCGGCGTAAGGACAGCTACCGGGGAGATGACTTTCTGCAGGGGCACCAAGGTGTGGCCGGCGTCGGACTCTGCAGTCCGTTCAATGATGAACCCGGACAGTTCCTGGCCGTTGAACCGGACCTTGACCCGGACGCCTGCCTGCGCTGCCTCATCCAGCTCAGCGGGCACGCTGTAATCAAAGGGACGGTCCAGGTGTGGCAAGGGTGTCTCCACGAGGACCCTTGCCACCGGCAGGCGGCCGGCCAGCGGCGGCCCGGCCAGCGGCGCGCGCACCGGGAACCCTTGAAGCAGTGACAACTGGACGGCGCCGGGACGGGCAGCCTCGTCAGGGACCATGGCGGGCCGGCCTACGCGTTGAAGAAGGCCTTCAGGTCTTCCACCCGGTCCAGGCGCTCCCACGTGAAGTCAGGATCGTCACGGCCGAAGTGTCCGTGCGCGGCGGTCTTGGCGTAGATAGGACGCTTGAGGTCCAGGGCATCGATGATGGCACGCGGGCGGAGGTCGAAGATCTCAGCGATGGCCGCGCTGATCCGGGCCGGGTCCACCGTTTCCGTGCCGAAGGTTTCAACGTACGTGCCCACGGGACGGGCCTGGCCGATGGCGTAGGCAATCTGGATCTCGGCACGCTTTGCCAGTCCGGCAGCCACAACGTTCTTGGCAACCCAGCGCATCGCGTAGGCAGCGGAACGGTCCACCTTGGACGGGTCCTTGCCCGAGAAGGCGCCGCCCCCGTGGCGGGCCATGCCTCCATAGGTGTCCACAATGATTTTGCGTCCGGTCAGGCCGGCGTCACCGACGGGTCCGCCGATGACAAACTCGCCGGCCGGGTTCAGGATGTTGGCAGCCCGGGAGATGTCCAGGTTGGCTGCAGCCAACACGGGCTCAATCACAAACGAGGCGAGGTCGGCGCGCAGCCGGTCAAGGCTGGTTCCTTCCGCGTGCTGGCTGGAGATGACTACGGTTTCCACCGAAACCGGCACGTCCTTGTCATAGCCGATGGTGACCTGGGTCTTGCCGTCGGGGCGGAGGTAGGACAGCTCGCCGGACTTACGCACCACGGTGAGTCGTTCGGACAGGCGGTGCGCGAGCCAGATCGGGACCGGCATGTAGGACGGTGTTTCGTCGCTGGCGTATCCGAACATCAGGCCCTGGTCGCCGGCGCCCTGGAGGTCGTAGTCGTCCACCTGGCGGCCTTCGCGGGCTTCGAGGGAGTTGAAGACGCCGCCGGCGATGTCGTTGGACTGCTGGCCGATGGAGACGGACACGCCGCAGCGCGCGCCGTCAAAGCCATTCGCCGAGGAGTCGTAGCCGATGCCCAGGATGGTCTCCCGGACGATCTGCGGGATTTCGACGTAGGCGTCGGTGGTGACCTCGCCGGCAACATGGACCAGGCCGGTGGTGGCCATGGTCTCCACAGCCACGCGGGACTCGGGGTCGGCCGCGAGCAGTGCATCCAGGATGGCGTCACTGATCTGGTCGCAGATCTTGT